>JAFECU010000290.1 GCA_018242005.1 Pseudomonadota bacterium
CAGGGCCTGCACCAGCGCGGCGTTGCGGTAGGGCGTTTCGATGAAGAGCTGGCTTTGGCCTGTCTTGCGTGCCAGGGCTTCCAGTTCGCGAATCCGCGCGGCGCGGGCCACCGCCTCGTGCGGCAGGTAGCCGACGAAGGCGAAGTTCTGGCCATTGAGGCCGCTGGCCGCCAGCGCCAGCAAGAGCGACACCGGGCCCACCAGCGGCACCACGCGCGCGCCCAGGTCGTGCGCGGCGCGCACCACCGAGCTGCCGGGGTCGGCCACGGCGGGCATGCCGGCCTCGCTGACCAGGCCCATGTCGTGCCCGGCCAGCAGCGGGGCGAGCAGGGCGCGGGCGTCAAAGCTCGCATGGCCCTTGCCGCCGTGGTCGCCCTTCTTGTGCACCTCGCGCGGCAGTTCGGTGATCTGCTGCTCCTGCAGGGGCAGGGCCAGCGGGTGCAGGGCTGCAATGCGCTTGAGGTAGGCGCGGCAGCTCCTGGCGTTCTCGCAGATCCAGTGGGTCAGCCCGGCCGCCTGGCGCAGCGTGCCTTCGGGCAGCACATGGGCCAGCGCGGTTTCACTGTCGCAGCCAAAGTCGAGCGGCGCGGGCACCAGGTACAGCGTGCCCTTGGGCGGCGTGCTCTCGCTCATGGCAGCACCAGGCCAGCGGCGCGCAGCATGCGCGCCGTGCGGATCAGGGGCAGGCCAATCAGCGCCGTCGGGTCGTCGCTGTCGATGGCGTCGAGCAGCGCGATGCCCAGGCCCTCGCTCTTGGCGCTGCCGGCGCAGTCGTAGGGCTGCTCGGCCTGCAGGTAGCGTTCGATCTCGGCATCCGACAGTGGGCGAAAGCGCACGCGCACCGGCGCGAGGTCCACCTGCTCGAACCCCGTGGCCTGGCAGACCACGGCCAGGGCGGTCTGGAAGACCACGGTCTTGCCGCTCATCTGGCGCAGCTGGGCCGTGGCGCGCGCGTGGTTGCCGGGTTTGCCCAGCGGGGCGCCATCCAGGTCCGCGACCTGGTCCGAACCGATGACGACGGCCTCGGGGTGCAACGCCGCCACCGCATGCGCCTTGGCCAGGGCCAGGCGCTGCGCCAGTGCGCGCGGGCTCTCGCCGGGCTGCGGGGTTTCATCGACCGCGGGGGCTGCCACATCAAAGGGCAGGCCCAGCCGGGCCAGCAGTTCGCGCCGGTAGCGCGAGGTTGATCCCAATACCAGAGGGCGGGGCAGGGGGGAGGGTTCCAGCATGCCCTGATTCTCTTACACTGCCCGCCATGACCAAGGAACATTCCCCCGACCGGCTGGACGTCAAGGCCTTTGCACAGGCCGGCGCTCACCTGTCCGGTCATGACACGCTGCTCAAATACCAACGCCTGGCCGAGGAGGCCCAGGGCCTGCACCCCGACCTGCGCGTGGACTGGATGGCCGATGGGGAGCTGCGCACCACCCATGGCATGGATGACCAGGTCTGGCTGCGCCTGAAGGCCAGTGCAACGCTGCCCATGACCTGCCAGCGCTGCCTGCACACGGTGGACGTGCCGCTGGAGGTGGAGCGCGAATTCCGCTTCGTGGCCGATGAGGCCACGGCCGAGGCGCTGGACAGCGACAGCGAGGAGGATCTGCTGGCCCTGAGCCGCGAGTTCAATCTGCGCGAGCTCATCGAGGACGAACTGCTGATGGTGCTGCCCGTGGTGCCGCGCCATGATGAATGCCCTACGGGCGTCAAGCTCGTGTCCAGCGATGCCGACTTCGAGGAGGCCAACGCCCAAAAAACAAATCCCTTTGCTGCCCTGGCGGGCTTGCGCAAGGACAAGCCGGGGGGCTGACCATCCACGTGCACGCGGCGCAAGCCGGGTGCAAAAGCATTTGTCATATAATGGCAGGCTTCGCGCGAAACCCCCTCGTGTCTTTTTTGGGCTGATCGCGTTTTTTACCAACCCCTTCAAGACCCTAGGAGCCGATCATGGCTGTTCAGCAAAACAAGAAATCCCCCTCCAAGCGCGGCATGCACCGTTCGCACAACGCCCTGACGACGCCCGGTACCGCCGTGGAGCCCACCACTGGCGAAGTCCACCTGCGTCACCACATCAGCCCCAACGGCTTCTACCGCGGCCGCCAGGTGCTGAAGAACAAGTCCGAAGCCTGATTCAGGCCGCCCAACAATGGGCCCGTTGCTACACATGGGGTAGCGCGGGCCTTTGTTGTTTTGGCGTGCTGAAATGACAATCACCTCTCTGACGGACCGACTATCTGCCGATGATCACACTGGCTGTTGACTGCATGGGGGGCGACCATGGCCCCGGTGTCACGCTTCCCGCGTGCCGCCAGTTTCTTGAGCATCACCCCGAAGCACGCCTGCTATTGGTGGGGCAGCCCGCCAGTCTGCAGGGGTTCACGCATGAGCGCGCCGCGATGGTGGCGGCCTCCGAGGTCGTCACCATGGACGACCCGGTGGAGGTGGCGTTGCGGCGCAAGAAGGACTCGTCCATGCGCCTGGCCATCCAGCAGGTCAAGGACGGTGCGGCGCAGGCGGCCGTGTCGGCCGGCAACACCGGCGCGCTGATGGCCATCGCGCGCTACCTGCTCAAGACGCTCGACGGCATTGACCGCCCCGCGATCGCCTTCGGCCTTCCCAATGCCAGGGGGACCGACACCACCATGCTGGACCTGGGGGCCAACGTGGACTGTACGGCCGAACATTTGCTGCAGTTTGCCGTGATGGGCTCGGCCCTGGTGTCGGCGCTCAAGAACCAGGACACGCCCAGCGTGGGCCTGCTCAACATCGGCGAAGAGCTCATAAAGGGCAGCGAAGTCATCAAACAGGCGGGGGAATTGCTGCGTTCTGCCGCCAACTCCGGCGACCTGAATTTTTTCGGCAATGTTGAGGGCAACGACATCTTCAAGGGCACGGTGGATATCGTGGTCTGCGATGGTTTCGTGGGCAACGTGACGCTCAAGGCCAGCGAGGGGGTGGCGGCGATGATCGTCGGCGGGCTCAAGCAGGAGTTTTCGCGCAATATCCTGACCAAGCTGGCGGCCGTCATTGCCTATCCGGTGCTGTCTGCGCTGATGCGCCGCATGGATCACCGGCGTTACAACGGCGCCGCACTGCTCGGCCTGCGCGGCCTGGTATTCAAGAGCCATGGCTCGGCCGACGCGCTGGCCTTCGAGCAGGCCCTGAACCGGGCGTATGATGCGGCCCGCAACAACCTGCTCGACCGCGTCCGGGCGCGGGTTGCGCATGCAGCGCCCCTTTTGGCCGCCGCAGGCACCCAGTCCGCACCCTGACCGGCCGTGGCCCTTCCAGGTCCTTCAATTAATGAGACGCTATTCCCGCATTTCCGGCACTGGCAGCTACCTGCCGCCGCGCCTTGTGACCAATGATGATCTGGTGGCCCAGCTGGCAGAGCAGGGCATCGAGACCTCCGATGACTGGATCGTGGAGCGCACCGGCATCAGGGCGCGCCACTTTGCCGAGCGCGATGTGACCGCCAGCGACCTGGCGCTGGAGGCTTCGCGCCGCGCGCTGGAGGCGGCCGGCCGCCAGGCGCAGGACATCGACCTGATCATCGTCGCCACGTCCACGCCGGACATGGTCTTCCCCTCCACCGCCGCCATCCTGCAGCACAAGCTGGGCATCACCAACGGCTGCCCCGTGTTCGACGTGCAGGCCGTCTGCAGCGGCTTCGTCTATGCGCTGACGGTGGCCGACTCCATGATCCAGTCCGGCGCCGCCCATCGGGTTTTGGTGGTGGGCTCCGAGGTCTTCAGCCGCATCCTGGACTTCCAGGATCGCACCACCTGCGTGCTGTTCGGCGACGGCGCCGGCGCCGTGGTGCTGGAGGCCTCCGACCAGCCGGGCATTCTGGCCAGCGCGCTGCATGCCGACGGCAGCCATGTGGGCATTCTGTGCGTGCCGGGCAATGTCTATGGCGGGCAGATCCTGGGCGACCCCCTGCTCAAGATGGATGGCCAGGCCGTCTTCAAACTGGCCGTGGGCGTGCTCGAAAAGGCCGCCCGCGCCACGCTGGAAAAGGCCGGGCTCACTGAGGGCGACATCGACTGGCTGATTCCGCACCAGGCCAACATCCGCATCATGCAGAGCACGGCGCGCCGGCTCAAGCTGTCCATGGACAAGGTGGTGGTCACGGTGGATCAGCACGGCAACACCTCGGCGGCGTCGATTCCGTTGGCCCTGGACCATGCCGTGCGCGCCGGCCAGGTGCGGCCCGGCCAGACCGTCATGCTCGAAGGCGTGGGCGGCGGTTTCACCTGGGGTGCTGTACTCCTGAAAATGTAGCTGCTGGCGCTTGCCTGGTGGGCGCTAATAGTGGATTTTTACTAGATATTCTTGACCATGTCGAAAACGTTTGCTTTTGTCTTCCCGGGCCACGGCTCCCAGTCCGTGGGCATGCTGGACGCCTGGGGCGGGCACCCCGTCGTGGCCGCGACGCTGCGCGAAGCCTCCGACGCCCTGGGCGAGGACGTGGGTGCGCTGATCCACGCCGGGCCCAAGGAGGCCCTGGCCCTGACCACCAACACCCAGCCCGTGATGCTGGTCGCCGGCGTGGCCGCCTGGCGTGTGTGGCGTGCCGAGGGCGGCGCACTGCCGGCGTGCGTGGCCGGGCATTCGCTCGGTGAGTATTCCGCCCTGGTGGCGTCGGGCGTGCTGACGCTGGCACAGGCCGCGCCCCTGGTGCGCCTGCGCGCCGCCGCCATGCAGGAGGCCGTGCCCGTGGGCGTGGGCGCCATGGCAGCCATCCTGGGGCTGGACGCCTCCAAGGTCATCGCCGGCTGCGCCGAGGCCACGGCGAGCTTTGGCGCCGGAGCCACCGACGTGGTCGAGGCCGTGAATTTCAACGACCCGGTTCAGACCGTCATCGCCGGCACCAAGGCCGGCGTGGAAAAGGCCTGCGAGGTCCTCAAGGCGGCCGGTGCCAAGCGCGCGCTGCCGCTGCCCGTGTCGGCGCCGTTCCACTCCAGCCTGATGAAGCCCGCGGCCGAGAAGCTGCGCGCGGCATTGGCGCAGACCACGTTGGCCGCGCCGCAGATTCCGGTGCTCAACAACGTGGATGTGGCCGTGCAGCAGGATGCCGACGCCATCCGCGACGCCCTGTACCGCCAGGCCTTCGGCCCCGTGCGCTGGGTGGAATGCGTGCAGGCCCTCAAGGCCCGCGGCGTCACTCACGTGATCGAATGCGGCCCCGGCAAGGTGCTGGCCGGCATGACCAAGCGCATAGACGCCGAGCTGATGGGCGCCTCTGTGTACGACCCGGCCACGCTGGCCGAAACCAAGGAGCTGCTGGCATGAGCGAGACCACTCCCCAGATTGCGCTGGTCACCGGCGCCACGCGCGGCATTGGTGCCGCCATTGCCGCCGAGCTGGCCGCGCGCGGCCTGCGCGTGATCGGCACGGCCACCAGTGACGAGGGCGCAGCGCGCATCAGCGAGGCCCTGGCGACCCATGGCGGCAAGGGCGTCAAGCTCAACGTGACCGACGGCGCCGCCGTGGACGCGCTGGTCGACGCCATCGTGAAGGAATATGGCGGCCTGCATGTGCTGGTGAACAACGCCGGCATCACGCGCGACCAGCTTGCCATGCGCATGAAGGACGACGACTGGGACGCCGTGCTCGACACCAACCTGAAGGCCGTGTTCCGAGTCAGTCGCGCCGCCATCCGTCCCATGATGAAGCAGCGCTTTGGCCGCATCATCAGCATCACCAGCGTGGTTGGCGCCTCGGGCAACCCGGGCCAGGCCAATTACGCGGCGGCCAAGGCCGGCGTGGCCGGCATGACGCGGGCGCTGGCGCGCGAGCTCGGCAGCCGCGGCATCACCGTGAACTGCGTGGCGCCGGGCTTCATCGCCACCGACATGACGGCAGACCTGGCCGACGAGCAGAAGAAGGCGCTCAAGTCGCAGATCGCCATGGGCGACCTGGGCCAGCCCAGCGACATCGCCCATGCCGTCGCCTATCTGGCCTCTGCGGGAGCCGGCTATGTGACGGGGCAGGAGTTGCACGTCAATGGCGGCATGTACATGTAATTGAAGCAAATTAACGCCGGATTTTCCGTGCGGCGGGCTGCTAGGGAACTTTGCCCGAAGCGGCTAGAATCGCGGATTCATTCACAACCCCCCGAGGGAAACCATGAGCGATATCGAAGCACGTGTCAAAAAAATCATTGCCGAACAACTTGGCGTGGAAGAGTCTCAAGTCACCAACGAAAAGGCCTTCGTGGCCGACCTGGGTGCCGACTCCCTGGACACGGTGGAACTGGTGATGGCGCTGGAAGACGAGTTCGGCATCGAGATCCCTGACGAAGACGCAGAGAAGATCACGACGGTGCAAAACGCCATCGACTACGCCAACACCCACCAGAAGGCCTAAGTCGCGCGGCCCCGTTAGTACCGGGGCGCCGCGGCACCCGATCAGCAAAAGGTTTAACGCATGAGCCGTCGTCGCGTTGTCGTGACCGGCCTGGGTTGCGTCAGCCCCGTGGGTAACACGGTGCAGGACGCCTGGGCCAATATCCTCGCCGGAAAATCCGGCATCGACCTCATCACCAAGTTCGACACTTCGAACTTCGCCTGCAAGATCGCGGGAGAGGTCAAGGGTTTTGACCTGGAGTCCTACATGAGCGCCAAGGATGGGCGCACCATGGACAGTTTCATCCACTACGGCATAGCCGCGGCCCAGGAGGCGGTGCGCGATGCGGGCCTGCCCACCGGCGAGGCACTGGATGACGATCTGGCCACCCGCATTGGCTGCATCATCGGCTCCGGCATCGGCGGCCTGCCGCTGATCGAAAACACCCACACCGAACTCGTCAACCGCGGCCCGCGCCGCATTACGCCGTTCTTCGTTCCGGCGTCCATCATCAACATGGTGGCGGGCCATGTGTCGATGCGTTTCGGGTTCAAGGGACCCAATCTTTCCGTGGTGACGGCCTGCACCACCGGCCTGCACTGTATTGGCGAAGCCGCGCGCAAGATCGAGTACGGCGATGCCGACGTGATCGTTGCCGGCGGCGCCGAGGCCACCGTTTCCCCGCTCGGCGTGGGCGGCTTTGCCGCCATGCGCGCCCTGTCCACGCGCAACGACGACCCGGCGACGGCCTCGCGTCCCTGGGACAAGGATCGCGACGGCTTCGTGCTGGGCGAGGGCGCCGGCGTTCTGGTGCTCGAAGAGTACGAGCACGCCAAGGCACGCGGCGCACGCATCTATGCCGAGGTCACAGGCTATGGCATGAGCGCCGACGCCGGCCACATGACGGCCCCCAACATGGACGGCCCGCGCCGCGCCATGCTGGCCGCTCTGCGCAATGCGGGCGTGAACGCCGACCAGGTCGATTACCTCAATGCCCACGGCACCTCCACGCCGCTGGGTGACCTGAACGAAACCAACGCCATCAAGGCCGCCCTGGGCGACCATGCGAAGAAGATGGTGGTGAGCTCGACCAAGTCCATGACCGGCCACCTGCTCGGCGGTGCGGGCGGCATAGAGAGTGTGTTCACCGTGCTGGCGCTGCACCAGCAGAAGGTGCCGCCCACCATCAATATCTTCGAGCAGGACCCGGAGTGCGACCTGGATTACTGCGCCAACACCGCGCGCGACATGAAGATCGACGTCGCCGTCAAGAACAACTTCGGCTTTGGCGGAACCAACGGCACATTGGTGTTCCAGCGCGTCTGAGGCGCTGACCGCTTGCGTCCCGCAAGGCTTGATGCCGTCTCGCGGGTAGCTGGGATGGCCCGCATGCACGCGCCCTTCCATGCCCCGGCCGTGCGCTACCCCTGTGGTCGATCTGCGCTGTCGGCTTGGGCGCTGGCCGCGGTGGCAGGCTGCGGCCTGGCCTGCACGCTCGCCTGGCTGATGGTGGGTACTGCAAATGGGTTTGCGGGAGTGAAGGCCATCGTTGGCCTGGGCCTCTGGCTGCTGTGTGCCGCCTCGGCCTGGCGTGGTTGGCGCGCCCTGGAGGGCGGACATCTGGCCTGGGATGGTGGCCAGTGGTGGCTGGATGAGGGAGCGGCAGGGGAGAGTCCCATACGGGCCGCGCCACGCGTTCATCTGGACCTGCAATCGCAGCTGCTGCTGTCCGCACAAACCCTGCAGGGACGGCCGTTGTGGTTCTGGCTCGAACGGCGCAGCGACCCCCTGCAATGGGCCGCTCTGCGTCGTGCGGTATATTCGCCGGCCCATGACAATGCGCCAGCGCCGGTAGCAGCCACCGACGCGGCGACCTCCGAGCCCGAAGGCGCAGCAAGCCCCAAGACATGACAGCACCCCCGCCCGCGCCTGCCGATTTCGCCGACAGCGACCTGCGACTGGTCGAGCGTACGGTCGCCGGCGATCAGCGGGCCTATGAACTGCTGGTCATCAAATACCAGCGCCGCATCGAGCGCCTGGTGGGGCGCATGGTGCGCGACGTGGACCTGATACCCGACATCACGCAGGAGACCTTTCTGCGGGCCTATCGCGCGCTGCACCAGTTCCGTGGCGAGGCCCAGTTCTACACCTGGCTGTACCGCATCGCCGTGAACACCGCCAAGAAGGCGCTGGTGGATATCAAGCGCGACCCGGTGATCTCCGAGAGCAGCCTGCGTTCAAACGGCGATGACGAAGATGAAACTTCCCTGCTGGACCGCGAACTAACCAGCGACGAGACCCCTGAAACCGTGCTCGCCGCCCAGGAGGTGGCCGCGGCAGTGAATGCCGCCATGGAGGCCTTGCCCGAGGATTTGCGCCAGGCCGTGACGCTCAGGGAGATTGATGGTTTGAGTTATGAGGAAATTTCCGTGGCCATGTCATGCCCGATAGGAACCGTGAGGTCGCGGATTTTCCGGGCCCGCGAGGCCATATCGGCGAAGGTCAAGCCGCTGCTTGAGAACCAATCGGGCAAGCGGTGGTAGCAACAAGGTCAAAAATAGCGCGCTATGGCAGGTGACTCCATGATCGACGATGCAAAAATGCGTGAACACCTGTCGGCCCTGGCCGACGGCGAATTGCAGGGCTCCGAGTATGCCCAGGCGCTGGCCTACGCTGCCACCGACGAGGGCGAATTGACGTGGCGGCTCTACCACCTGATTGGCGACTCCCTGCGCAGCACCCAGGTGGCGCAGGTGGCCGACCCGGCGCTGCTCGGACGGCTGCGCGCCCAGCTGGCTTTGGAGCCGCATCATGACGACCTGGCCCCACCCCAGCCCCTGGCCCAGGTGGCGCCGGCGCCGCACAAGGCCGCGCCCCATGCGCGCGATGGTGCGGCCAATGGTTCCGTCTTTCGCTGGAAGCTCGCCGCGGGCTTTGCCTCGCTCGCCGCCGTGGCGGCCCTGGGCTGGAACACCCTGGACCTGGGCCGTGGCCCCGCAGCATCCCAAGGGGCGCAGCTGGCCGTGGTGCAACCGCTACCGCCTGTCGATGCCTCGGCGCCCACGTTCGTGGCCACCGCCAGCGGGCCGCAGGGACAGCAGATCATGATCCGCGACCCGCGCCTCGATGAGCTTCTGGCCGCCCACAGGCAGTTCGGGGGTGCCTCGGCGCTGCAAATGCCCGCGGGCTTCCTGCGCAATGCCACCTTCGAGGCGCCGTCGCGTTGAGGGCAGGCGCATGAGGGGCCAGCGCAGGCAGACGGCACCGGACCATCGCGTCGTGCCACGCTGGCAGGCGCGCCGCCATGCGGTGCTCTGCATGCTCGGTTGCCTGGCTATCCTGGCCATGCCCGCGGCACGCGCGCAGCAGCCGCCAGCGGTTGCGGCCGCGCAATCGGGTGAGCCCGTGGATGCGGCGGCCTGGATCGCCCGCATGCGCCAGGCCGCGACCGAGCGCAACTACAGCGGCACTTTCGTGGTTCTGGCAGCGCATGGCGCCATGTCCAGTGCGCGCATCTGGCATGCCTGCGATGGGCAGAGCCAGATCGAACGCGTGGAGGCGCTGAGCGGCACGCCGCGCGTCGTGTTTCGCCGCGATGGCGAGGTTCGCGTCTTCCTGCCGCGGGAACACATCGTGCGTAGCGAGATGCAGCGCGCGCCCGGTGCCTTCCCGGCCCTGCCGTATGGCAATGGCGTGCTGCCGGCACGGCATTACCGCGTACAGATGGGTGGCCAGGAGCGCGTGGCCGGACTCGACGCTGACATGCTGAGCTTCGTTCCGCGCGACGGCTGGCGCTATGGCCACCGCGTCTGGATCGATCGCGCGTCCGGCCTGCTCGTGAAGATGCAGACCCTCGACAGCGAGGGGCGGGTGCTCGAGCAGGCCGCGTTCTCGGAGCTGACCATGGGCGTACCCCTGGACCTGCAATCCATGGGGCGCATGATGGACGATGTGGCCGGCTATCAGCAGGTGACCGTGGCCACGCAGCCGACCAGCGCCCAGGCCGAGGGCTGGAGCATGGCCGAGAACGTGGTCGGGTTTGCGTCCCAGGGGTGCTACAACAGACGCAGCCTCGCGCCGACCGAACCCGCGCAACCGGTCCTGCAATGCATATATACCGATGGACTGGCGACGCTGTCGGTCTTCATGGAACCCTATGGCGCGCGGCGCCACCCGTTGATGCCACAGACGCTGCACATGGGCGCCACACAGATCCTGGCGCAGCGGCTCGGTGGCGACACCTGGGTCACCGCCGTGGGCGAGGTGCCCCAGCGAACGTTGCGCCAGTTCATGGAAGCCATGCGGCACGGGCGCTGAAGCAGGGAACCAATGCCGCCGCGCACCTTCACACACTGCATTCCCGTACACCAGCGGGGCAACTTTCGAGGATGGGATGGACCGATGATGCTGAGGATCGAGTGGAAACAGGGGCTGCAGTCCTGCGCTCTGGCGCTGATGCTGGCGCTGGTCGGAGGCGTGGGCATGCTGGCGGAGCCAGCGCCGGCTCTGGCGCAATCGGCTCCTGCGCCGCGGGGCCTGCCCGATTTCACCGACTTGGTGGATCAGGTCGGGCCCTCGGTCGTGAACATTCGCACCGTGGAGAAGGTGGCGTCCCGTCCGTCGATGAATGGCATGGACGAAGATATGCTGGAGTTCTTCAAGCGCTTCGGCCTGCCCATGCCCAATGTGCCGCGCCAGCAGGGGCCCAAGCGCCAGCAACCCGAGGAGCAGCAGCGCGGCGTGGGCTCGGGCTTCATCCTGAGCGGTGATGGCTACGTCATGACCAACGCCCATGTGGTCGATGGCGCCGATGAAGTCGTCGTCACCCTCACCGACAAGCGCGAGTTCAAGGCCAGGATCGTCGGCGCCGACAAGCGCACCGATGTCGCCGTGGTGAAGATCGACGCCACCGGCCTGCCTGCCGTGCGCATAGGCGACGTAAGCCGCCTGAAGACCGGCGAATGGGTCATGGCCATAGGCTCACCCTTCGGCCTGGACAACACGGTGACGGCCGGCATCGTCAGCGCCAAGCAGCGCGACACGGGCGACTACCTGCCGTTCATACAGACCGACGTGGCCATCAACCCTGGCAATTCGGGCGGGCCCCTGATCAACATGCGCGGCGAGGTGGTGGGCATCAACAGCCAGATCTATTCGCGCTCGGGCGGCTTCATGGGCATTTCATTCGCCATACCCATCGACGAGGCCATGCGCGTGAGCGAGCAGCTGCGCTCGAGCGGACGCGTGAGCCGCGGCCGCATCGGCGTGCAGATCGAGCCCGTGTCCAAGGACGTGGCCGAGTCCATAGGCCTGGGCAAGGCGCAGGGCGCGCTGGTGCGAGGCGTCGAATCGGGCTCGCCGGCCGAAAAGGCCGGCATCGAGGCCGGGGACATCATTACCCGCTACGACGGCAAGGCGGTGGAGAAGGTGGTTGACCTGCCACGCCTGGTCGGAAATACCAGGCCCGGAACCAAGGCCAGCATCACGGTGTTTCGCCGTGGCGCCTCGCGCGACCTGTCGATCACCATTGCCGAGGTCGAGCCCGATGAAAAGCTTGTGGCCAAGGCTAGCGACGCGAACGGCAAGGCCAAGCCTGCCTCCTCGGCCGCACAGCAGCTGGGCCTGGTGGTGGCGGAGCTCACGCCCGCCCAGGTCAAGGAACTCAAGATCAAGGGCGGCGTGCGCGTGGTGTCGGCCGACGACGCCGCCGCACGCGCCGGCCTGCGTGCCGACGACGTGATCGTGGCGCTGGCCAACACCGAGGTCCGCAGCCTCAAGGAGTTCGATGCCGCGCTGGCCAAGGCCGATAAGGGCAAGCCTGTGAACGTGCTGCTGCGCCGGGGCGAGTGGGCGCAGTACGCGCTGATCCGACCCGTGCGCTGAAAATTTCTATTTGCCTGTTTCGATAGAATGACATCCCTGATACAGAACAATTCAATATAAACTCGCTGCCGCGCCATATGTCATGCGCCATCGCATGGCGACATCCTCAGATGTTCCACAGCTTGCGCACATGTTGTTCGGCGGCGCTTGTGTTTTCTGTGGATAATTTGTTGATAAGTTTGCGTTGCACCATGGCAACGGCCCTAGTCGGCCCTCGGATGCCCGCCTCGTGAGGGGCTTTTTGCCTACAATGAGGATCCAACCATCGCAGTTGCCAAAGATTGTTGGTTCAGGGCGCGTCGCTTGTTTGACGCGCCCTTTTTTCTTGTCCTGGGCCCTGCCAATCCATCATTTGTCGTATCCCGTTGATGAATCACATCAGAAATTTTTCGATCATTGCGCACATCGACCACGGCAAGTCCACGCTTGCCGACCGCATCATCCAGCGCTGCGGCGGCCTGGCCGAGCGCGAAATGGAGGCCCAGGTGCTCGACTCGATGGACATCGAGAAAGAGCGCGGCATCACCATCAAGGCCCAGACGGCGGCGCTCCAATACAAGGCCCGCGACGGCCAGGTCTACAACCTCAATCTGATCGACACGCCCGGTCATGTGGACTTTTCCTATGAGGTGAGCCGCTCGCTGTCGGCCTGCGAAGGCGCGCTGCTGGTGGTGGACGCCAGCCAGGGCGTGGAGGCTCAGACCGTGGCCAACTGCTACACCGCGCTGGAACTGGGCGTGGAAGTGCTGCCCGTGCTCAACAAGATGGATCTGCCCCAGGCCGACCCGGACAACGCCAAGGCCGAGATCGAGGACGTGATCGGCATCGACGCGAGCGAGGCTCTGCCGATCTCGGCCAAGACGGGCATGGGCATAGACGACGTGCTCGAACAGATCGTTGCCAAGGTGCCGGCGCCGCGCGGCAAGAGCGACGCGCCGTTGCGCGCCATGATCATCGACAGCTGGTTCGACAGCTACGTGGGCGTGGTCATGCTGGTGCGTGTGGTCGATGGCGAGCTCAAGAAGGGCGAGCGCTTCAAGATGATGGCTTCGGGGGCCGCCTACGAGGCCAACCAGCTCGGCGTCTTCACCCCCGCCAATGTGCAGCGCGAGCAGTTGCGAGCGGGCGAGGTGGGCTACATCATCGCCGGCATCAAGGAGCTCAAGGCCGCCAAGGTGGGCGACACCATCACGCTGGAAAAAAAGCTGCCCAACAACGCCGGCCCCGCGACCGAGGCGCTGCCCGGCTTCAAGGAAATCCAGCCGCAGGTGTTCGCCGGCCTCTACCCCACCGAGGCCAACCAGTACGACGCGCTGCGCGATGCGCTGGAAAAACTCCAGCTCAACGACGCCTCGCTGCACTTCGAGCCCGAGGTGAGCCAGGCGCTGGGCTTCGGGTTTCGCTGCGGCTTCCTGGGCCTCTTGCACATGGAGATCGTGCAAGAGCGCCTGGAGCGCGAGTTCGACCAGGACCTCATCACCACCGCACCCAGCGTGGTCTACGAGGTGGTCAAGGGCGACGGCGAGGTCATCATGGTCGAGAACCCGTCCAAGATGCCGGACCAGGGGCGCATCCAGGAAATCCGCGAACCTATCGTGACCGTGCACCTGTACATGCCGCAGGACTATGTGGGCCCGGTGATGACACTGGCCAACCAGAAGCGCGGCGTGCAGATGAACATGCAGTACCACGGGCGCCAGGTCATGCTGACCTATGAGCTGCCGCTGGGCGAGATCGTGCTGGACTTCTTCGACAAGCTCAAATCCGTCTCGCGCGGCTACGCGTCGATGGACTACGAGTTCAAGGAATACCGTCCGTCCGACGTGGTGAAAGTGGACATCCTGCTCAACGGCGAGAAGGTGGACGCCCTGTCCATTATCGTGCACCGCACCCAGGCGGCCTACCGCGGCCGCGCCGTGGCGGCCAAGATGCGCGAGATCATCAGCCGCCAGATGTTCGACGTGGCCATCCAGGCGGCGATCGGCGCCAACATCATCGCGCGCGAGACCATCAAGGCGCTGCGCAAGAACGTGCTGGCCAAGTGCTATGGCGGCGACATCACGCGCAAACGCAAGCTTCTGGAAAAGCAGAAGGCGGGCAAGAAGCGCATGAAACAGATCGGCTCGGTGGAAGTGCCTCAGGAGGCCTTCCTGGCCATCCTGCAAGTGGAGGATTGATAGGCGATGCAAGCCATGCAATACATCACGGCCGCGGTGCTCGCAGCCTTCGTCGGTTATATCGGGGCCTGGTATATGGGTGCCATCGAGGGCAATTTTGCGCTGCTGCTGTTCCTGGCCACCGTGGTCACGGGCGCCTACTGGTTGGCCGAGCGCCTGGTGTTCCTGCCGCGCCGGCGCCGCGCCGCGCAGGCGCTCGAGGACGCCGCGGCCCAGCGCCGCGCCGAGCTCGATCGCATGGGCATTCAGAAGGTGGACGGCGACGTGGCCGAGGCCCAGGGCCGCATCCTCATGCAGCCCTGGTGGCTCGATTGGACGGCGGGCCTGTTCCCCGTGATCGCCGTGGTGTTCCTGCTGCGCTCCTTCCTGTTCGAGCCGTTCAAGATCCCTTCGGGCTCAATGATCCCCACGCTGCTCGTGGGCGACCTGATCCTGGTGAATAAGTTCACCTACGGCCTGCGCCTGCCCGTGATCAACACCAAGATCACGCAGGGCAACCCGATAGCGCGCGGCGACGTGGTCGTGTTCCGCTATCCGCCCCAGCCCAGCATGGACTACATCAAGCGCGTGGTCGGCCTGCCCGGCGACGAGGTGGCCTACCTGAACAAGCGCCTCACCGTGAACGGCCAGCCGGTGCCGACCGCGGCCCTGCCCGACTTCTTCGACCGTGATGCGATGCGCTACTTCAAGCAGTTCGAGGAGCAGCTGGGCACGCACAAGCACCGCATTCTCATCAACCCCGAGGTGCCGGCCTTCGTGCAGGGCGCCAGCAACTTCCAGTTCCGCGACCAGTGCCGTTACAGCGTCGAGGGCGTGGCCTGCAAGGTGCCCGAGGGCCACTATTTCATGATGGGCGACAACCGCGATAATTCGCTCGATTCGCGCTACTGGGGTTTTGTGCCGGACGCCAACATCGTCGGCCGGGCCTTCTTCGTGTGGATGAATTTTGGTGACCTGAAACGCATAGGCTCGTTCAACTGAGGGAGGGGATAGGTATGGGTCTGCAACGCATGGCCGCACGTTCGCGCCAACGGGGCTTGTCTTTCATCGGCGTGATTTTCGTGGGCCTGATCGCCGTGGCGGCATTTGCCATCGGTGGTCAGTCGGTTCCGGTTTTCATTGAATATGCGGCCATCAAGAAGGCCGCCGCCAAGGCCTCGCGCGATGGCAACACCGTGCCCGAGATCCGCGCCGCGTTCGATCGCGCCGCGCAGATCGACGACATTCACTCCATCTCCGGCAAGGACCTGGAGATCACCAAACGCAACGACAAGATCGTCGTCTCGTTCAGTTACGCGCGCGAGATTGCGCTCGCCGGGCCGGCCTATCTGGTCTACCGCTTCCAAGAATCGACCCATTAGTGCCATCTGACAGTCTCTTGGCGCTGCAGCAGCGGCTGCAGCACCCGTTTTCCGATCCCGCGCTGCTGCAGCGTGCCGTCACGCATCGCAGCTACTGCGCCGAGCACAACGAGCGCCTGGAGTTCCTGGGCGATTCGGTGCTGAACCTGGCGGTCTCCAGCCTGCTGTTCAGGCGCATGCAGAGCCTGCCCGAGGGCGAGCTCTCGCGCGTGCGCGCCCTGCTGGTCAAGCAGGATTCGCTGCACCGCATCGCCATGCGGCTTGAGCTGCCCGAGGTGCTGCGCCTGGGCGAGGGTGAAACCAAGTCCGGCGGCAAGCAGCGCCCGTCCATCCTGGCCGATGCGCTCGAAGCCGTCATCGGCGCCGTCTATCTCGACGCGGGCTATGAAGTCGCCGAGGCCCTGGTGCATCGCTTGTTCGAGGGCGTGGAACTGAGTCCGCGCCTGCAGGAGGCCGCCAAGGACGCCAAGACTGCGTTGCAGGAGTGGCTGCAGGGTCGCAAAATGAGCCTGCCGCAGTACCAGGTGGTGGACACCACGGGCGCCGCGCACAAGCAGCTGTTCCATGTGGCCTGCGAGGTCCCCGCGCTGCAGCTGGCCGCGCGCGGCAGCGGCGCGTCGCGCCGTGCGGCAGAACAGGCGGCGGCCACCGCCATGCTCGTCCTATTGAAAGCGAAGCGCTCATGAATGCTATGAATACCGAAGCTGTCAGCGCCGATGAATCGGGCGCTGGCGGCCAAAATGACCTTGAATCCATGCTCTCAGCGGCGCGCCCGGGCGGTGCCGCGCCGGGCGACGGCGGCGCAGGCCAGCGCTGCGGCCTGATCGCCATCGTCGGCAAGCCCAATGTGGGCAAGTCCACGCTGATGAATGCGCTGGTGGGCCAGAAAATCTCGATCACGAGCCGCAAGGCCCAGACCACGCGCCACCGCATCACCGGCATCCGCACGCGCGGGCAGACGCAGTTCGTGTTCGTCGATACGCCGGGCTTTCAGACGCGCCACAGCACGGCTTTGAACAAGTCGCTGAACAAGACCGTGATGGGCGCCATCGGCGACGTGGATCTGATCCTGTTCGTCGTCGAGGCCGGCAGCTTCACGCTGGCCGATGCCAAGGTGTTGTCGCTGTTCAAGCCCGGCATTCCCACACTGCTCATCGCCAACAAGCTCGACACCGTGCACCGCCGCGCCGAGATCGCGCCCTGGCTCAAGAGCATGCAGGAGAGGCACCCGTTCGCCGAGTTCGTGCCCATGTCGGCCAAGAACCGTGGCGATATCGAGCGCCTGTTTGGCATTTGCGAGAAATACCTGCCCGAGCAGCCCTGGTGGTACTCAGAGGACGAGCTGACTGACCGCAGCGAAAAATTCCTCGCCAGCGAGACCGTGCGCGAGAAGCTGTTTCGTTTCACGGGCGACGAGCTGCCCTACACCTCCACGGTCGTCATCGACAAGTTCGACGAGGAAAAGAGCAAGCAGCACAAGCGTTTCCTGCGCATTGCGGCCACCATCGTGGTCGAGCGCGATGGCCACAAGGCCATGGTGATCGGCGAGAAGGGCGAGCGGCTCAAGCGCATCAGCACCGAGGCGCGCCAGGAGCTTGAAAAGCTCATGGACGCCAAGGTGTTCCTCGAGGTCTGGGTCAAGGTGCGCTCGGGCTGGGCCGATGACGAGGCGCGCGTGCGCTCCTTCGGGTATGAGTGAATCCGCGCTGAGTCGCCTGCGGCGCCTTCCCCCCGGGGGGACGACGCCCGTGGCCTGGCAAAGCCGGCTCCACGGCGTCCGCTGGTATGGCCTGCTCCGCGGCCTTCTGGCGGGTGACCCGGGTGCCGGTTTCGGGCCTTGCCCGCAGTGCGTGGCTACGGCGGTTCAATGAAAACAGGCCTCTGACGCTTATCCGTAAAGCGCATAAAGCTATTGAAAAAATAGCATTCTCATGGCCGCACGCCGCATCACCGACGAACCCGCCTACATCCTGCACGCCTACGACTGGAGCGAGTCCAGCCTGATCCTGGACGTGTTCACGCGTCACTGGGGGCGCGTGGCGCTGGTCGCCAAGGGCGCGAAGAAACCCACCTCCAACTTCCGCCCCGTGCTGCTGCCGCTGCAGCCGCTGCGCCTGGCCTGGGGCTGGGCGGGCGAGGTGGGGCAGGGCGAGATCCACAGCCTCAAGGGCGCGGAATGGGCCGGCGGCCATGTGCTGCCCACGGGCGACGCGCTGATCGCCGGCCTGTACCTGAACGAGCTGCTCATGCGCCTGCTGGCGCGCGAGGACACCCATGCCCAGCTCTTTGACCTCTATGCGGGCGTGGTGCGCGTGTTGGGCAGCGGGGCGCATGGCGAGGCGCTGGAGCCCGTGCTGCGCGCCTTCGAGCTGCTGCTGCTGCGCGAGATCGGGCTGCTGCCCGCGCTCGATGCCGAAACGGCAACGCTGTCGCCGCTGGAGCCGGCGACGCGCTACGCCCTGGTGGCCGAGGGCGGCCTGCGCGCCACCGGCGAAGGCGAGCGCGCGGCGCTCGCTGGCGCCCAGTGGCTGGCCCTGCAGCGCGCGCTGGGGGAGGGCGGGGCCGCGGACTACACGGCAGTCCTGCGCGCCGTGGCGGCTGCGGGAGCCCCCGCGGCCGCCGAGCTCAAAGCACAATTGCGCACGTTGCTGCAATACCATTGCGGCAGCCCCCTGCTGCGCACGCGCCAGCTCATGATGGATCTGCAATCGCTATGACCTCTCATCCCCGCACTGCACTCTCGGTCAACGTCAACAAGGTCGCCCTGGTGCGCAACACGCGCCATCTGGGCATTCCCAGCGTCACGCGCGCCGCGCAGCTGTGCCTGGAGGCCGGCGCCCAGGGCATCACCGTGCACCCGCGGCCCGACGAGCGCCACATCCGCGCGCAGGACGTGCACGAGCTCGCCGAGCTGCTCAAGGACTGGCCGCAGGCCGAATTCAACATCGAGGGCAACCCCACCCACAACCTGATGGAGTTCGTACGCGAGCTTGCGGGCCAGGGCATGCGCCCGCATCAGGCCACCTTCGTGCCCGACGGCGTGGGCCAGTTCACCAGCGACCATGGCTGGCACTTCCCCGAAGACGCCGAGCGCCTTGCGCCGCTGATCGCCGAATGCCGGGATCTGGGCGTGCGCGTGAGCCTGTTCATGGACCCCATCCCCGAGCAGATGGCCCCGGCGCGGGCCGTGGGCGCCGACCGCGTCGAGCTCTACACCGAACCCTACGCCGCTGCCTGGGGCGGGCCCCAGCAGTCGGCGGAACTTGCGCGCTACCGCCTGGCCGCCATGGCGGCTGCGGCCGCGGGCCTGGGCATCAACGCCGGCCACGACCTGAACCGCGACAACCTGGCCGACTTTCTGGCCGCCGTGCCGGGCGTGCTCGAGGTGTCCATAGGCCACGCCCTGATCGCCGATGCGCTGGAGCTGGGCTATGACGATACGGTGCGCGCCTACCAGCGCTGCATCGACCAGGGCATGGCCGAGCGGGACTCCTGAATTCATAGCTGTCAGCGCTTTCTGTAAAAGTGCTGGGAGCCACTTTTATTGGTAACCATGATTTATGGCATCGGCACGGACATCTGCGACGTGCGCCGCATCCGCGCCAGCGTGGAGCGCCATGGCGAGCGCTTCGCCCAGCGCATCCTGGCCCCGGGCGAGCTGGCCACCTGGCACGCCCGCAAGGCGCGCTGGCCCGAGCGTGGCCTGCGCTACCTGGCCACGCGCTTTTCGGCCAAGGAGGCGTTCTCCAAGGCCATAGGTCTGGGCATGGTGATGCCCATGACCTGGCGCGCCTGCGAGGTGGTCAAGCGCGAAAGCGGCCAGCCGGCCATCGTGCTGCACGGTGCGCTCAAAGACTGGTTCGAGGCGCGCGGCCTGCGCTGCCACATCAGCGTGACCGATGAGAGCGACTACGCGGCAAGCTTTTGCGTGGTCGAGAAGGATTGAAGCATAAACCGCCTACAGCGCCCGCCAATAAAGCGTGGGTAGCTCTTAAAACGAAAGCAAGCACCACATGACAGAACACGCCCCCCTCATCATCGACGTGGCCGGCACCGATCTCAGCGCCACCGACCGCCGCCGCCTGGCGCACCCGCTGGTCGGCGGCGTGATCCTGTTCGCGCGCAACTGGCAGGACCGGGCGCAGCTGCTGCAGCTCACCGCCGACATCAAGGCCGTGCGCCACGACCTGTTGATCTGCGTGGACCACGAGGGTGGGCGCGTGCAGCGCTTTCGCACCGACGGCTTCACCCACATCCCGCCCATGCGCGCCCTGGGCGAGCTGTGGATGCGGGACGGCAAGGCGGGTGAGGGCAGTGGCGCCATGCGCGCCATTGATGCGGCCACGGCCGCGGGCTATGTGCTGGGCAGCGAGCTGCGCGCCTGCGGCGTGGATTTCTCGTTCACACCCGTGCTGGACCTCGACTGGGGCGAGAGCGGCGTGATCGGCGACCGCGCCTTTGCCCGCGACCCGCGCGTGGTCGCCCTGCTGGCGCGCGCGCTCATGCAGGGTCTGCTGCAGGCGGGCATGGCCAACTGTGGCAAGCATTTCCCCGGCCACGGCTTTGTGCGGGCCGACTCGCACACCGAGGTGCCGGTCGACAGGCGCAGCCTCAAGGCCATTCTGGCAGACGACGCGGCGCCGTATCCGTGGCTGTCCACCGTGCTCACCAGCGTCATGCCCGCCCATGTCATCTACCCCAGGGTGGACGCACGCCCGGCGGGCTTTTCGGCCAAGTGGCTGCAGGACATTCTGCGCGGGCGGCTGCGCTTTGACGGCGCCATTTTCAGCGACGACCTGAGCATGGAGGGTGCGCGCCGTCTGGACGGCCGGCTGGTCAGCTACACCGACGCCGGCGTGGCGGCCCTGAACGCGGGCTGCGACCTGGTGCTGCTGTGCAACCAGAGCCTGGGCGCGGGCGAGGCCGTGGACGAGCTCATTGACGGCCTGGCCGCCGCCCAGGCCGCGGGCCGCTGGCAGGCCAGCGGCGCCAGCGAGGCGCGCCGCCAGGCCCTGCTGCCCGAGACCCTGCCCCAGCCCTGGGACGAGCTGATGGTGCAGCCGGCCTACATGCACGCGCTGGATCTGCTGCCCTGAGAAAGGCCAAACCATGCGCGTAGGCGTACTTACCGGAGGTGGCGACTGCCCGGGCCTGAATGCGGTGATCCGGGCCGTCACCAAGTCGCTGATCCACCACGGCCACTGCGAGGTGCTGGGCATTGCCGACGGCTTCGAGGGCCTCATGGGCGCCGCTGCGCGCACGCTGCCGCTGGCCTGGGTGCAGGTGTCGGGCATCCTGCACATGGGCGGCACCATCCTGGGCACGAGCAACAGCGCCAATCCCTTGAAGGACGAGGCCACGCTGGCCCAGGTGGAGCGCAATGTGCGCGCCCTGGGCCTGGACGTGGTCGTGGTCATAGGCGGCGACGGCACCATGAGCCTGGCCCATGGCCTGCAGAGCATCGGCCTGGCCTGCGTGGGCGTGCCCAAGACCATCGATAACGACATCGCGCTGTGCGAGCGCAGCTTCGGCTTCGACACGGCCGTGGCCACGGCCACCGAGGCGCTGCACCGTGTGCAGAGCACGGCCAACAGCCACCACCGAGTGATGATCGTCGAGACCATGGGCCGCAACGCCGGCTGGCTGGCGCTGGAGGCGGGCATTGCCGGCGCGGCCGACATCATCCTGCTGCCCGAGATCGACTACGACCTCGATGCCGTCATAGCCCGCTGCCGCGAGCGCGAGCAGCGCCAGCGCTACACCATCATCTGCATAGGCGAGGGCGCCAAACAGCGCGGCGGCGCCATCACCGTGCGCGAGCATGTGGCCGGCAGCCCCGACCCGGTGCGCCTGGGGGGCGTCGGCCATGTGCTGCGCCAGCAGCTACAGCCGCACCTCAAGAGCGAGGTGCGCACCACCGTGCTCGGCTACGTGCAGCGCGGCGGCGACCCCACGCCGTTCGACCGCGTGCTGGCCACGCGCTTTGGCCACCATGCGGCGCAGCTGGTGATCGCCGGACAACTCGACCGCATGGTCACGCTGCAGGATGGTCGCACGGGCAGCGTGGACATTGCCCAGGTGGCCAACACCCAGCGCAAGGTGCCGCCGGATCACGAGCTGATCACCATGGCGCGCGACATCGGCGTGTGTCTGGGGGACTGACCCAAGTCCCCCTGGAATGCAGCGGCGCATCGGATGGGTCGCCTGCCGTATCGGCGGGCACCGGTGACAGACGGGTGTCTTGAACCGTTGCCCGCTGGTTACAACGTTGGTCCGTCGTCCCCGAGGGCCTGGTCAAGGCGCAGCAGCAGCTGCTGCATGCGCCGTTCCTGAGCGGGGGCCGGCGCGGTGTCGGCGGCATCGGCAACCTCTGGCGGCGCCAGGGCGGCATTGCGCTGGGTCGTGGCGGCGGCCAGTTCGGTGGCCTCGCGGTCGGCGATCTCGAAGGCCAGATTGAGCGCGGCCAGCACGGCAATGCGCTCGCGCGCGCGCACCTTGCCGGCATCGCGGATGCGCGTCATGGCGGTGTCCACGCGCTCCACGGCCTCCAGCAGGCGCGACTCATGGCCGTCGGGGCAGGCCAGCAGATAGCTTTGCTGCAGGATCTGGACCTCGATCTGCTTCATGGCGCGTCTTTCGTCTCGGTGGGGCTGGAAATCTGCTGGGCGGGCAGGCGGTCGAGCAGGGTGTCCACGCGCGAGCGGGCCGCCTGCAGGCGAGACTTCAGGGAGTCGCGCTCCTGGGTGAGTGCCGAGACCTGCTCTGCCAGCAGGGCATTGGTGCGCTGCAGTTGCGCGTGGCGCTGCAGCAGCCGTTCAACACGTTCGGCAATCTGATCGAGGTGGGAGGGGTGGTCCATACGCTGCCAATTGTAGGGACCGGCGCGCAATCGGGCGTAAAATCGTGCAGTTGGTGCTCGCGGCGTGGTTCACAGGCCGCAGTTCAACGGGAAGCAGGGAGGGGGCCTTCGCCATGAAGCACACCCCGAGCCTGCGCTGCCCCCGCAACGGTCAGCGGATGAGTCGCCAAAGCCGGCTCCACTTTCATTCACACGCCACTGGGTGCCTTGAACAAGCGCCTGGGAAGGCCATGAAAGCTGTTCCGCCAGCCCGGATACCGGCCAACTTGGTGGTTGTGCATGTCCATGCAGAGAATGGGCGCGTGCGGCCGTTTCACCCAACGCCGGCGGGGAAGCTGGCACGGGTTAGCTAATCGTGATTTTCCCTATGACGAATCCGTCTTTTTGCGAGAGCGCCGCGGCCTGCACGCGCGTGCGCCTGCGCCATTCGGCACTGGCCTTGGCCGCCATGGTGGCCTGCGCGGCCCATGCCCAGGAGGGCAGCGTGCAGGTGGCGCAGAACCTGCACGCACCGTCCCTGAACGAGGTCGTGGTGACGGCGACGCGCAGCGCGCAGCCACTGTCCGACATCGTCGCCGACGTATCCATCCTGGACCGCGCAAGCATTGAACAAAGCGGCGCCACCGGCCTGGCCGACGTGCTCGCGCGCCTGCCCGGCATCGAGATGGTGCGCAATGGTGGCCCGGGCACCAGCACCAGCCTGTATCTGCGCGGAGCAGAGACGCGTTTCACGGCCGTGTACATCGATGGCGTGCGCGTTGATTCGCAGGCCACGGGCGGCGCGTCCTGGGAGGCGATCCCGCTCGCGCTCATCGACCGCATCGAGGTGCTGCGCGGCCCGGCCGCCGCCGTGTACGGCTCGGACGCCGTCGCCGGCGTGGTGCAGATTTTCACCAAGAAGGGCGAGGCTGGCGTGTCCCCCTATGTGGGCGTGGGCGCCGGCAGCTATGGCACCTACCGGGCCGAGGCCGGCGTGAGCGGTGCCAGCGGCCAGGTGGACTATGCGCTTGGCCTGGTGCGCGAGACCAGCCGCGGCTTCAACGCCACCACCCCGGCCAACCGCTCCTACAACCCCGACCGTGACGGCTACCGCACCACGGGCGCCAATGGCCGCCTGGGCCTGCAGATCAACTCGGTGCATCGCCTGGAAGGCACCTTCCTGTACAGCGACAGCAACAGCGGCTACGACGCCAGCAAGACCGGCGACGACCGGAACCTTCACCGTCTGCAGACGCTGGGCTTGAATTGGCAGGCGCAGTGGAGCAGCAACTACAAGACCCGCCTGTCGGTCACTGACTCCAGGGATCGCTACGAAACCACGCCCTCGCCCTACCTGACACAGACGCAACTGCGCGGCTACCTGCTGCAGAACGAGTGGCGCTACGGGCTACACCAGTTCAGTGCCGCTCTGGAGCGCCGCGAAGACCACCTGCAGAACGCCCCGATAGACCGCCACCGCGCGCAGAACGCGCTGGCGCTGGGCTATGGCCTGCACAGCGGTGCGCACACGCTGCAGCTCAATGCGCGCCACGACGATGACAGCGAGTTTGGCGGCAAGAGCACGGGCAGCGCGGCCTACGGCTACGAGTTCGTCAAGAACTGGCGCGCGACGGCCTCCGTGGGCACGGCCTTCCGTGCGCCCACGCTCTACCAGCGCTTCAGCATGTACGGCGATGCCTCGCTACAGCCCGAAACCAGCCGCAACGCGGAGCTGGGCCTCAAGTGGCTGCAGGGCGCGAACAGCTTCTCGGTCACGGCCTATCGCAACAAGGTCAGCAACCTGATCAACTGGGTCGGCGGTGCGGGCCCCTGCCCGGGGGGCTCCGGTCCCTTCCCCGGCTGCTATGGCAACGTGGGCCATGCGCGCTACGAGGGCATCACCGTGGCCGGCACCACCCGGGTCGGACAGGTGCAGCTGCGTGGTTCGCTGGACTTCCAGAACCCCAAGAACCTGGACACGGGCAAGTTGCTCGCACGTCGCTCCCGCCAGCACGCCAGCCTGGGCGCCGATACCCTGGTTGCGGGCTGGACGCTGGGCGGCGAGGTGCAGGCGACGGGCCAGCGCTATGACGACGCCGCCAACAAGACCCGCCTGGGCGGCTACACCCTGGTGAACCTCTACGCCAGCCGCCGCCTTGCGCGCGACTACCAGGTGGTGGCGCGCGTGGACAACCTGGCCGACAAGAACTACACCCTGGCCAACGGCTACGCCACGCCGGGGCGCATGCTCTACGTCGGCCTGAAGTGGGCGCCGCAGTATTGAGTGGAACCGGCCATGAGCACCGCGGCCCGCTGCCCCGCCCTGGTTGTTGCCGCCTGCGCCTCCGGCCAGGGCAAGACCACCGTGACCGCCGCCCTGGCGCGCCTGCATGCGAGGAAGGGCCGGCGCGTGCGCGTGTTCAAGTGCGGACCGGACTATCTGGACCCGTACTGGCACGGGCTCGCCAGCGGCGCGCCCGTGGAGCAGCTCGACCTGTGGATGACCGGCGCCGAGGACTGCGCCGCGCGCCTGCATGCCGCTGCGCTTGATGCCGACCTGCTCCTCATCGAAGGTGTGATGGGCCTGTTCGACGGCGCCGACAGCGTGGCTGACCTGGCCGCGCGCTTTGCCATCCCCGTGCTCGCCGTGGTCGATGCCTGGGCCATGGGCGGCACGCTGGGTGCCATTGCGCATGGCCTCAAGACCTTCCGCCCCGGCCTGCCCTGGGCGGGCGTGCTGGCCAACCGCGTGGCGGGCGAGCACCATGCCCGGCTGCTGCAGGACGGCCTGCGGGAGGCCTCTGACTGGCTGGGCGCGCTGCCGCGGCTGGCGGGCGAGGGCGGCGGGCCGCTGCTGCCCGAGCGCCATCTGGGCCTGGTGGCGGCGCATGAGTTGCCCGATGCACTGGCCCGCCTGGACATGGCAGCCGACGCCCTGGCCGCCACGCCCCTGGGCCAGATGGACACCGCCGCGCTCGGGCGCTTTGCCGTGGAATTTGCGGCGCAGCCGCAGGCCGACGCGCCGCCGCTGCTCGCGGGCCGCACCGTGGCCGTGGCGCGCGATGCGGCCTTTGCCTTCATCTACCCGGCCAACCTGCAGACGCTGACAGCGCTGGGTGCACGCCTGGCGTTCTTCTCGCCGCTGGCAGGCGATCGCCTGCCGGCCTGCGACGCCGTCTGGCTGCCCGGGGGCTACCCGGAGCTGCACGCGGAAGCCATCGCCGCCAACCGCGCCCTGCGGGCCGACCTGTGCGCCCATGTGGTGGCCGGCCGCCCCATCTGGGCCGAGTGCGGCGGCATGATGGCGCTCGCCGAATCGATTGCTCTGCCCGACGGCCGCGAGCTGCCCCTGTGGGGCCTGCTGCCCGGCCGCGTCACGCAGCAGCAGCGCCTGGCGGGCCTCGGGCCGCAGCAGCTGGCCCTGCCGCAGGGCGTGCTGCGCGGCCATACCTTTCACTACTCGCGCTTTGACAGTCTGGCCCGGGTGGCCACGCGCACGGCGCGGCCGGGGCAGGGCGTGGCCAGCGATGCGGGCGAGGCCGTGTACCGGCAGGGCAGCCTGCAGGCCAGCTACTTTCACGCCTGGTTTGCATCCAGCCCCGTCGCCACGGCGGCCCTGTTTGGAGGACTGGCCTGATGCTGTCGATTGCGCGCAGCGAGCTCATCCTCGGCGGCCAGAAGAGCGGCAAGTCGCGCCGTGCCGAGTTGTTGGCACGCGCATGGCTCGCGCAATCGCCCGCGCACCGCGCCGTGCTCATCGCCACGGGCCAGGCCTGGGACGCCGAGATGCGCCAGCGCATAGAGCGCCACCAGCGCGAGCGCGCCGAGCGCGTGCCCGGCATGCTGACGGTGGAGGAGCCGCGCGACCTCGCCGCCACGCTGGCGCGCGTGAGCAGCCCGCAGGCGCTGGTGGTGGTCGACTGCCTGACACTGTGGCTGACCCACTGGCTCATGCCGGCCGCACCGGACCCGCTCCCTGAGCCTGCGGGAGAGGGCAGGGGCGAGGGCAGGCAGCTTCGGTCGAGGCTGGTGGATTCTTATGAAAAACAGGCTGCAACGACCGACTGGCAAGCGCAGGCAGCTCTCTTTTTGACAGCAATACAACAGGCCGCCGGCCCCGTCGTGCTGGTGGGCAACGAGATCGGCCTGGGCGTCATACCGCTGGGGCGCGAGGTGCGCGCCTTCGTCGATGCGCTGGGTGTGCTGAACCAGCAGATGGCCGCCGCCTGCGAGCGCGTCACGCTCATGGCCGCGGGCCTGCCACTGATATTGAAAACGCCTTGAAAGCGCCATGAAGCCCACGCCCGTCAAACGCATCCTCATCGTCGTCGGCCTGCTGCTGGCGCTGCTGCTGCTCATGTGGGGCACGGCGCAGGCCCAGCCCGTGCAGGTTACCGACGACCGCGGGCGCCAGGTGCAGTTGCCGCGCGCGCCCCAGCGCATCGTGAGCCTGCTGCCTTCGCTTGCAGAGACCGTCTGCGCGCTGGGCGAATGCCAGCGCCTGGTGGGCGTGGACCGCTACACCAACTGGCCCGACAGCGTGAAGCAGCTTCCCAAGGTGGGCGGTGGGCTGGACCCGAACATCGAGGCCATCGTCGCCCTGCGGCCCGACGTGGTGCTCATGGCCACCTCCTCGCGTGCGGCAGACCGGCTGCAGGCCCTGGGCATTCCCGTGCTGGCGCTGGAGCCCAAGACCCATGCCGACGTGCAGCGCGTGATGGGCAAGATCGGCCAGCTGCTGGGCGTCCACGATGCCCAGCAGGTCTGGCGCAGCATAGACGCCGGAGTGGCCGCGGCCGCCCAGTCCCTGCCGCCCGCGGCACGCGGCCTGCGCGTGTACTTCGAGGTCAGCCCCGGCCCATTTGGGGCGGGCGAGGCCTCGTTCATCGGCGAGACCCTCACGCGCCTGGGGGCGCGCAACATCCTTCCCGCGCAGCTCGGCCCCTTCCCCAAGCTCAACCCCGAATACGTGGTGCGCGCCGACCCGGACCTGATCATGGTCGGCGCCCGCAGCGCCCAGGGCCTGCTGGCGCGGCCCGGCTGGGACCGCATGCGTGCGCTGCGCGACGGCCGGCTGTGCCGCTTCTCGCCAGAAGAATCCGACGTACTGATCCGCCCCGGCCCGCGCATGGCCGAGGCCGCGCGCCTCATGGCGGCCTGCCTGCAGCGCCACGCCAAAGAAGGCACGCGATGAAAAAAACGGGGGTCAGATTCCAATTGATCGGCCGGTCTCGTCCGAAATCAACCGGAGAAGCGGTCAATAATTGGAATCTGACCCCAATTAAAACCGGGGCGCAGGGCTGGGGGGGGCGCTGGCTCGGGTTGGGACTGGTGTTGCTGGGCCTGGTGCTGGTGGTGCTGGGCCTGGCCGTGGGCAGCACGGGGCTGGAGAGCCTGCGCCCGCTCTGGGTGGGCGAGGGCGATGCTGCCGCCATGGCGCGCCAGATCGTCTGGGACATACGCCTGCCGCGCACCCTGGGCGCGTGGGCCGCGGGCGCGCTGCTGGGCCTGGCTGGGGCCGTGGCGCAGGGCTTGTTTCGCAATCCGCTGGCCGACCCGTATCTGCTGGGCAGCGCCTCGGGCGCATCGCTGGGCGTGGCCGCGGCGCTGGCGCTGATGGGCGGGGCCGGCGGCATGCTCGGCGCCTCCAGCACGGTGGCCGTGGTGTCGGTGTATTCGGGCCACTGGCTGGTGCGACTGGGGCTGACGGGCGCGGCCTTCGTCGGCGCCGTGGCCGCCGTGCTGCTGACCCTGGTGCTGGCGCGCGGCGTGCAGCACACGCTGCGCCTGCTGCTGGCCGGCGTGGTCGTGGGCGTGGTGCTGGGCGCGTGCACCTCCCTCATCCTGCTGCTGTCGCCCGATTCGCTGCAGGCCATGCAGGGCTTTTTGCTGGGCTCCACGGGCTTTGTCGGTTGGACGGCCTGCGTGCTGCTGCTGGCCGTCTGGCTGCCCTGTCTGGCGACCGCCTGGGGCCTGTCGCGCGCACTTGACGCGCTGGCGCTGGGCGAGGCCACGGCGCACAGCCTGGGCCTGCCGCTGGCGCCGCTGCGCGCGGCCCTGGTGGCGGTGCTGGCCCTGGCCACGGGCACGGCGGTGGCGCAGACCGGGCTGATCGCCTTCGTGGGCCTGGCGGCGCCGCACCTCGTGCGCGCCGCCGTCACCGTGCCCCATGGCCGGCTGATGTGGCTGGCCAGCCTGATGGGCGGCGCGCTGCTGGCCGCGGCCGACCTGCTGGCGCGCGGCCTGCTGGCGCCGCAGGAGCTGCCCGTGGGCGTGCTCACCGCCGTGCTCGGCGGCGGCTACCTGCTGTGGCTGATGCACCGGCGCACGTCGCCGGGGGGGCTGTTGTGACTACTGAATCAATAGCGGTCAGCGCCCGCCAGATAAGTGCTGGAGCCGGAAAAGACTGCATATTGCAGGGCATGAACCTGCACATTGCCGCGGGCCGCTGGACCAGCATCGTCGGCCCCAACGGTGCGGGCAAGTCCACGCTGCTCAAGGCCCTGGCCGGGCTGCTGCCCACGCGCGGCGGTCATGTCGAGCTGCTGGGGCGCGAGCTGCACGCCTGGCCGCGGCGCGAGCGTGCGCGGCGCCTGGCGTGGCTGGGCCAGAACGAGGCCGCCGCCGACGACCTCACGGTGTACGACGTCGCGATGCTCGGCCGCCTGCCGCACCAGGGTTGGATGCAGCCCGCCAGCGCCCAGGACCGCGCCGCCGTGGAGCAGGCGCTGCGCGCCACGCAGGCCTGGGACTGGCGCGCGCGCGCGCTGGGTGCGCTCTCGGGCGGCGAGCGTCAGCGCGTGCTGCTGGCGCGCGCCCTGGCCGTGCAGGCCCAGGTGCTGCTCATGGACGAGCCGCTCGCCAACCTCGATCCGCCGCACCAGGCCGACTGGCTGCGCCTGGTGCGTGCCCTGGTGGCGCGCGGCCACACGGTGGTCAGCGTGCTGCATGAAATCTCTCTGGCGCTGCATGCCGACGACATGCTCATCATCGACCGCGGCCAGGTGCACCACCAGGGCGCGGCCGGCGACCGCGCCACGCACCGTGCGCTCGAGCGCGTGTTCGACGACCGCATCGCCATTCACCATGTGGCGGGCCAGTGGCTGGCCCTGCCGCGCATCGACATTTGAAGGAGGCTTGCACCACATGCAGATCGAATCCCCGCCCACCGAGGCCCGCTACGAAAAACCCGAGGGCGAGCGCCGCGGCCTGGTCATCGTCAACACCGGCGACGGCAAGGGCAAGAGCACGGCCGCCTTCGGCCTGGCGTTTCGCGCCACGGGCCGGGGCAAGGCCGTGAAGGTGTTCCAGTTCATGAAGGTGCCCAGCGCCCGTTTTGGCGAGCACCGCCTGGCCGAGCGCGTGGGCCTGCCCATCGAGGGCCTGGGCGACGGCTTCAGCTGGAAGAGCAAGGACCTGGAGCATTCCGCCGAGCTCGCGCGTGCGGGCTGGGCCAAGGCGCGCGCGGCCATCCTCTCGGGCGAGTACTTCCTCGTGGTGCTCGACGAGATCACCTACCCGCTGATCTACGGCTGGCTGCCGCTGCAGGAGGTGCTGGACACCCTGGCCGCCCGCCCCAGGGAGGTGCATGTGTGCCTGACCGGCCGGCGCTGCCCCGAGGAGATCATCGCCGTCGCCGACACGGTGACCGAGATGAAACTCATCAAGCATGCCTTCCAGGCCGGCGTGCCGGCGCAGCGCGGCATCGAGGACTGAGGCCATGGCTCTGCTGTCCTGCCGCCTGGGCACGCCGTTGGGCGACATGCTGGCCGTGGCCTCCACCCAGGGCCTGTGCCTGCTGGAATTCATCGGCCAAGGCGGGGTGGGGCGCGAGCTGGCGCAGGTGGAGGCCGCCCGCGGCGGCCCGGCCCAGCCGGGCGACAGCCCCATCCTGGCGCAGACGCGCGCCGAGCTGGCCCAGTACTTTGCCGGTCAGCGGCGGGATTTCGGCGTGCCGCTGGATCTGGTGGGCACGCCGTTTCAGCTGCGCGTGTGGCAGGCGCTGCTGGCCATTCCCTGCGGCCAGACCTGGAGCTATGCGCAGCAAGCCGCCCATATCGGCCAGCCCACGGCCACGCGCGCCGTCGCCGCCGCCAATGGCGCCAACAAGGTGTCCATCATCGTGCCCTGCCACCGCGTCATCGGCAGCAATGGGCGCCTGACGGGCTATGGTGGCGGCCTGCCGCGCAAGCAGGCGCTGCTGGCGCTGGAGGGCGGGGGAGGGCTGTTCTAGGGCCTGCGCTGCAGCAGCCGCACATGCATGGGCCGCACAAAGCGTGCGCCTTGCGGCGTGCAGTGGGGCGCAAAGGCCGCGGCCACGCGCGCCTGCAGTGCGTCGTCGATATGGTGGTCGGCGAACGTGGGGCGCATCATGCGCCGCTCGAAATCGGCAAAGTCGCTGAACTCCACGGGCATCTCGAAACGCTGCTGCGTCACCTCCAGCCAGGGGCTGCCAGTGGCCGCCAGCGCGCGGTCTACGGCCGCCTGCGCAGCGGCGCGTACCGCGCCCTCGTCGTTGTACAGGCGCGTGATCTCGTTGAGCGGACCGGCGAACACGGGCTCGGACACGTACAGCAGACCGCCCGGGCGCAGTACCCGCGCCACCTCGGCCAGCGCCTGGTCCATGTCCGCCAGCGGCACATGGTGCAGCGACTTGAGCATCAACGCCAGGTCGAACTGAGCATCCTCGCTCGGAATGTCCTGCGCGCCCGCCGCCACGAAGCGCATGCCGGCCGGTGCGTCCCGCAGATTGCGTGCGTGCTGTATGGCATCCACCTCCAGCCCCACATAACCCAGCCCCGGCCAGCGCTGCAGCATCTGCCGCGCCATGCCCGCCGCGCCACAGCCCAACTCAATGATCCGCGGGCCGGGTGCGGGCACCAGCTGGGCGAGGAGGTCGATTTCGTTGGTGATCAGGTTTGGCATGGCGTCGAACGGTTGGGCCAAAACCGGCAATGATAGTGGCCGGGTCAGCGCGTATAGCCCGGCACCTGGTTGCCGCGCGAGTACATGCACTGCATGTAGGCGTTGTTGTACTGGTACTGGATAGCCCCCTGCGAATAGGAGGTGCTGGGCCCCGAGGCACCGGTGCCCACGATCGCGCCACCGGCCGCGCCTATGCCGGCACCCTGGTGATTACCCACGGCCGCACCCAGTGCGGCGCCGAGCACGGCGCCGACGGCGGCCGAGCCCACGGCGCGCTCGTTGGCCGCCTGGGCCTGGCCACCGACCATGGACTGCGCGTACTGCATGCACATCGCCTGGTCTTGCTGGAACACTTCGAATGGCTTGGTCGGCGCAGGCATGACCAGCACCGTCGGGCCCATGGGCTGGGTGGCGCAGCCCACGAGCGCCAGCGTGCCCGGGAGTGCCAGAGCCAGCAAACGGGAGGATATGAACTTCATGATCATCGACTCGGTAGCATCAAAAGAAATGGCAAGCGAGCGCTGGCGCTCAGGGAGTGCCGGCAGGCGGTGGCTGCGGTGTCTCCGGCGTCCTGGACTCGTGCCATGGCGTGCTGCATTGCGGGACCGCAGGGTAGTAGCCCGGAGGATCGTCGCAGTAGTATGAAAACGTCGGCTGTGGCGCCAGGCCCGCATCTCCCGCCGTGTACGGCACCAGCGGTACCTGCGCCGGGTAATAGACTGGCGCCGCGTAGGTAACGGGCGACACCACCAGCGGGTACGGGTAGATCGGCGCGCCATAGAAGTACCACAGGCCGCCCGTCGCCCACCACCAGCCGCAGCGCCCGCCCCAGCAGGTGTGGTTCCAGCGCCCGCCGCTCCAGCGCGCGAATTCGGGCCGGCTGAAGCCGTGCACGTCGTAGCCCGGCCGATACGCCCATCGGCCCGAATTCATGCGGAAACTGCCTTGGCCGCTCCAGTGGCGACCACCGTAGCCCGCGCCGCCATGGCTGTGACCACTGCCGCCGTAGGCGCCATGGCCGCCATGGCCGCCATGGCCGCCATGTTTCGCGAGCGCCGGGCCCGAGCCAAGCAAGAGAAGAGCACTCGCGAGCAGCCAACGCAGGCCGCGCGTGCGAGGTGAAGAAGATGCAGACATGTCCGTGCTCCTCGGCCATCGAATTGCGCCCTCGCAACGCCGGGAGGAACGCATCGATCGATCCCTTCCAAAATATACCTGTGCTGTAAAGCCTGCATTGCTGCAGCGTAAACCTTGCTCCGGCAGTCTCCCGGGTCGCGAAACCCGTTGAACATGCTGCCTGACGGGTGATTCGGCCCATGTCGGGACCCATTGGTTTCCTAGCCGCTGCGTCTGAAACGCCACTGCGACGGCTTGCCTGCGCAAGGCGCGCCGGCGTGGGCCTTTCCGTGAGAAGGTGCCGGTGCTGGTGCCGGCGCTGGTGGCGCGCGACCACGCGGGCCAGACTGCCGATGTCATCGTGGAAGTGGACGACTCCGAGCCGGTCTTCGCCACGCCGTCAACTGGGCCAGAGGCCTGACCGGGTGTTGTCGGGGCGCATGGTGCGCCCTGCCGTGCTCGCGCAGCTATCGACTGGCCAGCGCCCGCGCCAAGCGGCCTGCCGTCAGCGCCTGGCCCTGCGGCCAGCGGTCTGCCGCGGCGCCATGCAGCCAGCAGGCGTGGTTGGCGGCGTCGAATGCGGCCATGGCGCTGGTCGGCGGCGCGGCGGCCAGGCGGGCGCCGACCAGGCCGGCCAGCACGTCGCCCGTGCCGCCCGTGCCCAGCAGGGCGTTGCCCGTGGGGTTGATGCGCGGCGGCTGGCCCGGGGCGGCGATGACGCTGCCCGAGCCCTTGAGCAGCGCCGTGCAGCCGAACCGATCCGCGAGCGCGCGGGCGGCGGCCAGGCGGTCGGCCTGCACGGCGCCCGTGTCGCAGCCCAGCAGGCGCGCTGCCTCCAGCGGGTGGGGCGTGAGCACGGTGGCGCAGCCCGGGCGCTGGCTGCGCGCGTGCAGCAGTTTCTGAAGCGGTGCTTCGGCGGCGATGGCGTTGAGCGCGTCCGCATCCAGCACCAGGCGCGTCGCCTGCTGCAGCACCTGCGGCAGCACGCCGGCCACGGCCGCCCCGCCGCCGCAGCCGCAGACCAGGGTCGTTCTGTCCAGTACCAGGGCCTCGAAGCGGCGCAGCATGAGCTCGGGCTGCTGCGGCAGGGCCCCGGTGGCGCCGCCATCGAGCAGGGCGAGCATCACGCGCCCGGCGCCGGCGTGCAGCGCCGCGCTGGCCGCCAGCAGGGCCGCGCCCGTCATGCCCATGCCGCGCGCGGCCAGGCCCTCTCCGCCGACGATGGCTACGTCGCCATGGCTGCCCTTGTGGCTGGCATGGGGGCGTGCGGTGGCCGGCGGCGGCCCGGCGAGCCAGGCGCCGGGGGCCTCGGCCGTCGATACGCCCAGGTCGTCGAACCAGACGCTGCCCGCGCCGTCGCGCCCATGGGCCGTGAACAGGCCGCTCTTGAGCGTGAGCAGGGCCAGGGTGTGGCGTGCAGCCGCAGGTGAGCCGGCCATGGCCAGGCCGGGCGCGTACTGGCCGGTGTCCGCGATCAGGCCCGAGGGCAGGTCTACGCACAGGGTGGGCGCGGCGCTGGCGTGCATGTGCGAGAGGCAGGCCATCAGGCGCGCGTCGGGCGGTCGGGCCCGCGCCTGCGCGGTAAGGCCCAGGCCCAGCAGCGCATCCACGCACAGATCCTGTGGCCCGAGCGGCGGCGGCGCGTCGGCAAAGGGCACGCCGGCCTCGTGTGCGCGCTGCCAGGACAGGCGCGCGTCGGCCGGCAGCGCATCGGGCGTACCCAGCCAGGTGACGACCGCGCGGTGGCCCGCGCGGTGCAGCAGCGTGGCAGCCTCCAGCCCGTCGCCACCGTTGTTGCCGCCGCCGCAGGCGATCCAGATCGTGCGTGCATGCGGCGCCAGGGCCAGCGCCAGCCGGGCCGTGGCGCGGCCGGCGCGCTGCATCAGCGTATGCGGCGGCAGGGCCGCGGCGGCGGCCGCCTCGATGCGGCGCGTGGCGCTGGTGTCGTACAGGGCGTGGGGATGGTCGGGGGTGATGCGCTGCATGGGGGCATTGTGGCGCCGCCCACGGCCGATCTGAAAGCCGATCTAAAAGCGCTGCGCGCCGAATGGCTGCAGGTCAACGGCGGGCGCGCGCCCCGCGATCAGGTCGGCCAGCGCGCGTGCGCTGCCGCAGGCCTGGGCCCAGCCGCAAGCGCCGTGGCCGGCGTTGATCCACAGGCCGCTGCGGCCGCTGTTGCCGATCACGGGGGCGCCGTCGGGCAGCGTGGGGCGGGCGCCGCGCCAGACCTGCACCTGGTGCGAGGAGGTGAGGGCCCCGCCCGGAAACCAGCCAGACAGCGCCAGGTACAGGGTTTGCAGCGTGGGAGCATGCTGGACGCCGCCGCCGTGGCCCAGCTCTGCGCCGCCGGATACGCGCACGCGCTGGCCCTGGCGTGTGATGGTGATGTGGTGCAGCGGGTCGATCACGCTGCCCTGGGGGGCGTGGGTGTCCTCGCGCAGCGGGGCGCTGATGGTGTAGCCGTGAACGGCGGCCATGGGCAGGTGCAGTCCCTGCGGGCGCAGTAGGGCGGCGCTGTCCAGGCCCGCGCACAGCACCACGGCGTCAAAGGGCCGGGGTGCGGCCTCGCCCGCGACCTGCAGGCTTGCGCTACCTTTGCCCAGCGCCTGTACCCGAGCACCAAAGACATACTGAGCGCCCAGCTCCTGGGCCGCGTGGCGCAGGATTTGCGCGAACAGGCGGCAGTTGCTGGCCTCGCCGTCGGGCGCGTGCAGGGCCCCGGCCAGTGGTGCGTCGGTGGACAGTCCGGGTTCTATGAGCCGGGCGGTGTCGGCGTCCACCTCGTGCAGGGTTTCGCCGGCGTCGCGCAGAACCTGCAGTGCGGGCTGCAGTTGCTCCAGGTCCTCGGGCCTGCGCAGCAGCACCAGGGTGCCACGGCTGGTTTCCGGGTCCACGTCGAACAACCCGGCCAGTTCACGCGTGCGCATCCGGCTGTAGCGGCCCAGGCCTTCCAGAGCGGCGAGCAAGGCCCGCACCCCGGGACTGCGGCCCGCCTGCGACCAGCGCCAGCGCCAAGCCAGGCCGCCGCTGCCGGCGCCTCGCACCAGGTGCGGCGCGGCCGAGCCGCCCCAGAGGCGGCGCTTCTGCCCATCACCCAGGCCGGGCGTGGCCCAGGGCACGAGCAGCGCGGGGGCAAGCAGACCGGCGCTGCCAAAACTGGCCTCCTCGGCCGCGGCGCCGCGCTGCTCAAAGACGGTGACCTCGTGGCCGTCGGCGGCCAGTTCATAGGCAGTGGCAGCGCCGACGATGCCGGCGCCCACGATGGCAATTCGCATGAAATTTTGGGATAAATGGCCTGTAGCGCCTATATGGTAAGCGCTGGCAGCTATTGTTTTTGTAACTCCCGTTCGATCAGCCGGCCGACGTTAAGCACCGCGTCGTCGCGCAGCGCCCCATGCCACACCATCAGGCCCATGGGCAGCTCGCCCGCCTGGTGGCATGGCAGGGACAGGGCGCAGCCGTCCAGCACATTGATGACGCTGGTATTGCGCAGCAGCAGGGCGTTGACGCGGAAGAACTCCGCGTCGCGCTCGCTGCCCGGCGCCACGGATTCGATGGTGGGCGCGACGATGGGCACGGTCGGCGAGAGCAGGGCGTCGAAGCTCGCCATGGCCGCCTCCATGCGCGCGATCCAGGCGCGGCGCGCGTGCAGCAGGTTGATGTAGTCGGCGGCAGACATGCTGGCGCCGCGCTCTATGCGGCTGCGCACGCGCGGGTCGTAGCGGTCTGCGTGCTGCTGCAGCAGCGTCCGGTGCCAGGCGTAGCTTTCGGCGGCAGAGAAGCCGCCGGTGGCGTTCACCTCGGCCAGCTGCGCGGTCTCGGGCAGGGCGATCTCGGTGATGCGCGCGCCGGCGCTGCGCAGCTGCTGCAGCGTCCGCTCGAATGCCCTGGCCACGGCGTCATCCAGGCCGTCCAGAAACAGCGCTGACGGTACGGCCAGACGCCAGGCGGACAAGGGCGCCGGGCTGCGCGTGATGCGGCGCGCGGCCAGAATCTCGTGCGCCACGATGGCGTCGCGCACGCTGCGCGTGAGCGCGCAGGCCGTGTCCAGCGTGGTCGAAAGCGGCAAGGCGCCATCGGTGGGCACCAGGCGTGCCGTGTTCTTGAAGCCCACGATGCCGTTCAGGGCCGCCGGAATGCGGATGGAGCCGCCCGTGTCAGAGCCCAACCCTATAAAGGCCGCGCCCGTGGCCACCGACACGCCCGCGCCCGAGGACGAGCCGCCCGGCACGCGCGCAGGGCCGGGCAGGGCGCCGTGGCGTGCGTCATGGGCGGCGGGCGTACCGAAATGCGGGTTCACGCCCACGCCGGAGAATGCGAACTCCACCATGTGCGTATGGCCCACGATGGCCGCCCCCGCGCGGCGCAGGCGCGCCACGGCCGTGCAGTCGGCCAGGGCCGGCGGCGCATCGGCCAGCACGGTGGAGCCGGCGGCGGTGGTCAGGCCGCGGATGTCGAACAGGTCCTTGACGGAAACGGCAAGACCTGCGAGCGGCAGCCGTGCCGCGGCGGGGATTGCGGCGGCGCGCGCCTCGTCGTGGCAGGTCTGGCGAAACACATGGGCGCAGGCGGGATCGTTAGCGGCCGCTATGCAGCGCTCGAGTTCTGCCGGCGCACTGGAACGCCCGGCGGCAAGTTCGCTGCGGGTTGAGACAAGGTCGGCCAACATGGTGGGTGTGCTAGAATCCTTGGGTTTTGCTGAGAGCTGCTCGCCCTGTGGTGCGCGGCTTGCGGCAAAACCAATCGCAAACCGGCCCCTTCAAGGTGTCGCGACCCGCAGTAAGCCTTTGCTGCAGGTCGTGATTTTTGGGGCTGGATTTTAGACCCAACCTTCGGAGAAATCTCATGTCCGTCACCATGCGCGAAATGCTGGAGGCCGGTGTCCATTTTGGCCACCAGACCCGCTTCTGGAACCCCAAGATGGCCCCCTTCATCTTCGGCCATCGCAACAAGATTCACATCATCAACCTGGAAAAGTCGCTGCCGATGTTCCAGGAGGCGCAGAAGTTCGCCAAGCAGCTGTCTGCCAACCGCGGCACCATCCTGATGGTGGGCACCAAGCGCCAGGCGCGCGAACTGGTGGCCGAGCAGGCGCAGCGCGCCGGCGTGCCCTATGTGGACCAGCGCTGGCTGGGCGGCATGCTGACCAACTTCAAGACCGTCAAGACCTCGATCAAGCGTCTCAAGGACATGAAGGCCCAGCAGGAAGCAGGCCTTGAGTCCATGAGCAAGAAGGAGCAGCTCACGTTCACCCGCGAGATCGAGAAGCTCGAGAAGGACATCGGTGGCATCCAGGACATGAACGCCCTGCCCGATGCCATCTTCGTGATCGACGTGGGCTTCCACAAGATCGCCGTGGCCGAGGCCAAGAAGCTGGGCATTCCGCTGATCGGCGTGGTGGACTCCAACCACAATCCCGAGGGCATCGACTACGTGATCCCCGGTAACGACGACTCGGCCAAGGCCGTGGCGCTGTACGCCCGTGGCATCGCCGACGCCATCCTCGAAGGCCGTGCCAACGCCGTGGACGAGGTGGTCAAGGCCGCCGCTGGCGAAGGCTCCGACGAATTCGTGGAAGTGGACGAGCACGCCGCCTAAATCAACGGGCCGCGCACTGCGTCGCAAAAGAAGCGGGGCCCAGGTGAGCCCCCTTTTTTTTAGCCCTCATTCCTGTAACGAACTGAACTGAAACACTGGAGAAATACCGATGGCTGCTATTACCGCAAGCATGGTCGCTGAACTGCGTGGCAAGACTGACGCCCCCATGATGGAATGCAAGAAGGCCCTGACCGAGGCCGGCGGCGACATGGCCAAGGCCGAAGAGCTGCTGCGCGTGAAGCTCGGCACCAAGGCCGGCAAGGCCGCCTCGCGCGTCACGGCCGAGGGCGTGGTGGCCGCCAGCATCAGCGGCAACGTGGGTGCTCTGATCGAGGTCAACAGCGAGACCGACTTCGTGTCCAAGAATGACAGCTTCATCGCCATGGCCAACGCCGCGGCCAAGCTGGTGGCCGAGCACAACCCCGCCAACATCGAAGCCCTGGGCGCCCTGGCCTATAGCCAGGACGGCTTCGGCCCCACGCTGGAAGACGTGCGCAAGGGCCTGATCGGCAAGATCGGCGAGAACATGTCCTTCCGCCGCTTCAAGCGCTTTGCGGGCAGCAACCTGGCGCACTACCTGCACGGCTCGCGCATCGGTGTGGTGGTGGAGTACGACGGTGACGCCGTCGCTGCCAAGGATGTGGCCATGCATGTGGCCGCCATGAAGCCCGCCGCGTTGACCAGCGCCGACGTGCCCGCCGACCTGATCGCCAAGGAACGTGCCGTGGCCGAGGGCAAGGCCGAAGAGGCCAACAAGGAGCTGGTTGCCGCCGGCAAGCCCGCGCAGAGCGCCGAGATCACGGCCAAGCGCATCGAGGGCGCCGTGCAGAAGTTCCTGAAGGAAGTCTCGCTGGCCGACCAGGTCTTCGTGAAGGCCGCGGACGGCAAGCAGACCGTGGCCGCCATGCTCAAGGGAGCCGGCACCACCGTCAAGGGCTTCACCCTGTACGTGGTGGGCGAGGGCATTGAGAAGAAGACCGACGACTTTGCCGCGGAAGTGGCCGCCCAGGTCGCAGCCGCCAAGTCCGGCGCCTGACCGCCCGACTGCCCGCCGTCCCCGCCCTTCTGATCCCGCCTTACGGAGAAATAGCCCATGACATCAACCACACCGGCCCATAAGCGCATCCTGCTCAAGTTGTCTGGTGAGGCGCTGATGGGCGATGACGCCTTTGGCATCAACCGCAACACCATCGTGCGCATGGTCGGCGAGGTGGCCGAGGTCACCCGCCTGGGCGTGCAGGTGGCGCTGGTCATAGGTGGGGGCAACATCTTTCGCGGTGTGGCCGGTGGTGCCGAGGGCATGGACCGCGCCACGGCCGACTACATGGGCATGCTGGCCACGGTGATGAACTCGCTGGCGCTGGCCGATGCCCTGAACAAGCAGGGCGTGACCGCGCGCGTCATGTCGGCCATCGACATCCAGCAGGTGGTCGAGCCCTATGTGCGCCCCAAGGCACTGCAATACCTCGAAGAGGGCAAGGTGGTGGTGTTCGCCGCAGGCACCGGCAACCCGTTCTTCACCACCGACACGGCGGCGGCGCTGCGCGGTGCAGAGATCGGCGCCGAGCTGGTGCTCAAGGCCACCAAGGTCGATGGCGTGTACACGGCCGACCCGATGAAGGATCCCACGGCCACGCGCTACGCCAGGCTGACCTTCGACGAGGCCATGGTGCGCAACCTGGGCATCATGGATGCGACGGCGTTTGCGCTGTGCCGTGACCAGAAGCTGCCCATCCGCGTGTTCTCCATCCTGAAGCCCGGCGCCCTCAAGCGCGTGGTCATGGGCGAGGATGAGGGCACCTTGGTGTACGCTTGAGCGTTTTTCCGAGTCTGGCTCGTGCCGATCACCGCACGCTGGAGGATTTCACATGACGATTGCCGACATCAAGAAGAACCTGGACGCCAAGATGGACCAGTCCATCACCGCGCTCAAGAACAACCTGGCCAAGGTGCGCACCGGCCGCGCCAACCCGGCGCTGCTCGATTCCATTCACGTCGAGTACTACGGCTCCATGGTGCCGCTGTCGCAGGTGGCCAACGTGGCGCTGCTCGACGCGCGCACCATCAGCGTTCAGCCCTGGGAAAAGAACATGAGCGCCAAGGTCGAGAAGGCCATACGCGAGAGCGACCTGGGCCTGAACCCGGCCAGCCTGGGCGACCTGATCCGCGTGCCCATGCCGCCCATGAGCGAGGAGCGACGCAAGGAAATGACCAAGCTCGCGCGCAACGAGGGCGAGAGCTCCAAGGTGGCCGTGCGCAACCTGCGCCGCGACGCCAATGAGGCCGTGAAGAAGCTGGTCAAGGACAAGCTCGCGTCCGAGGATGAGCAGAAGCGTGCCGAGGCCGACATCCAGAAGGCCACGGACAAGCACATCGCCGCGATCGAAGCCTTGGTTGCGGCCAAGGAACAGGACATTCTGGCGATCTGATCGCGGATTCATGTCCACTGCAGCGCCAGCCGTTCCCTATCACATTGCCATCGTCATGGATGGCAACGGCCGTTGGGCCACGCGGCGCTTTCTGCCGCGCCTGGCCGGGCACCGCCAGGGCGTGGAGTCACTCAGGCGCTGTGTGCGTGCGTGCGCCGCGCGCGGCGTGGGCGTGCTCACCGTGTTTGCGTTCTCCTCCGAGAACTGGAACCGCCCGCAGGACGAGGTCTCCGGCCTCATGGAGCTGATGGGCAAGGCACTGGTGCGCGAGGTGCCGCAGCTCACCAAGGACGGTGTGCGCCTGTGTTTCGTCGGCGAGCGTGCCAGCCTGTCCGCCGGCATGCGCGGTGCACTCGAACAGGCCGAGGCTGCGACCGCCGCAAACTCGCGCATGACGCTCAATGTCTGCTTCAACTATGGCGGCCGCTGGGACATCGCCCAGGCTGCTGCGGGATTGGCCGCGCGTGGCGAGCCCATCACCGAGTCCAGCCTGCATGCGGCCATGGGTATGGCCCATGTGCCCGACCCCGACCTGTTGATACGCACCGGCGGCGAAAAGCGCATCAGCAACTTCCTGCTATGGCAGGCCGCCTATACCGAGCTGTATTTCAGCGAGCGCCTGTGGCCCGAGTTCGACGAGGCGGCGCTCGACGAAGCCATTGCGGACTATGCTGCGCGCGAGCGCCGCTTCGGCCGCACCTCCGAGCAGCTGCGGCAGGAGCAGGAGCAGCCCGATCCCCTGCGCGCCTGAACGTCGGGGTTCCCAATTTTCGCGAAAGGGCTTCGATGCTCAAGCAACGTGTCATCACCGCCCTGGTCCTGCTGGCCATACTGCTGCCGGCGCTGTTCTATCCCTCGTTCGTGCCGTTCGCCGCGGTCACGCTGGTGCTCATGGCGGCCGGGGCCTGGGAATGGGGGCGGCTGAACGCCTTGGGCGGCATGGCCAGTTGGGCGCTGGGTGCGCTGTGCCTGCTGCTGTGCGGCCTGAGCTGGCTGGGCGGCTGGCTGCAGCGGCCGCTGCCCTGGCTGTGGACCCTGGGAGGAGGCGCTTGGGTGCTGGGCGGCGCGCTGTTGCTGCGCGCGGGTGTGGCGGGCTGGCCGCAGGTGCCTCGGTTCCTGCGCATCGTCGGTGGCGTGCTGGCGCTGTGGCTGGCCTGGCTGGCCGTGGCCCAGGCGCGCGTGGCGGGTGTCAATTTCCTCCTTTCGGTGCTGACCCTGGTCTGGGCGGCCGACATCTGTGCCTACTTTGCAGGCCGCGCCTTCGGCCTGCGCCTTACCAAGGGCAAGCTCGCGCCCAGCATCAGCCCCGGCAAGAGCTGGGAGGGCGTCTGGGGCGGCATGGCGGGTGTGCTGCTGCTGGCCATCGCCTGGGTGGCGGGCGATGCGCACTGGCAGGCCACGGTGCCCAGTCTCTACACCCAGCTGGCGCACCGGGGCTGGTGGCTGCTGTTCATCGGCGTGGCCTTCATGGCGGCCATGAGCGTGGTCGGTGACCTGGTGGAATCGCTCATCAAGCGCAGTGCCGGCGTCAAGGACAGCAGCGGCCTGCTGCCCGGTCACGGCGGTGTGCTTGACCGCATCGATGCGCTGCTGCCCACGCTGCCTCTGGCCATGATGCTTACCCAGTTTTGACGCATGAAACAACGACTTACCATCCTCGGCTCAACGGGGTCTATCGGCACCAGCACGCTGGACGTGGTGGCGCGCCATCCCGACCGTTATGAGGTCTTTGCCCTGAGCGCTGCCACGCAGGTGGACCTGATGCTTGCGCAATGCGCGCAGTTCCGCCCCCGCTATGCCGTCATGGCGAGCGGGGCCCATGCCCGCCTGCTGGCCGAGAGGTTGAAGCAGAACGACCTTCCAACGCAGGTGCTGCAGGCGCCAGATGCTCTTGAAACAATAGCTTCGCACGAGCAGGTCGATGCCGTCATGGGCGCGATCGTGGGCGCGGCGGGCCTGGCGCCCTGCCTGGCGGCGGCGCGCGCGGGCAAGCGCCTGCTGCTGGCCAACAAGGAGGCGCTGGTCGTCGGTGGCGAGGTCTTCATGCGTGCCGTGCGCGAGGGCGGCGCCACGCTGCTGCCCATCGACAGCGAGCATTCCGCCATCTTCCAGAGCCTGCCCGAGGATCCCACGACCTGGGGGCGGCGTGTCGATCACGTGGTGCTCACCGCCTCGGGCGGGCCGTTTCGCACGCGCGATCCGGCCGGCCTGCGCGACGTGACGCCGGATGAGGCTTGCGCCCACCCGAACTTTTCCATGGGCCGCAAGATCTCCGTCGACTCGGCCACCATGATGAACAAGGCGCTGGAGGTGATCGAGGCGCACTGGCTGTTCGGTCTGGCGCCCGAGCAGATCAAGGTGGTGATCCATCCGCAGCAGATCATCCACTCCATGGTGCAGTTCAGGGACGCGTCCATCATCGCCCAACTGGGCACGCCCGACATGCGTGTGCCTATCGCCTGCGGCCTGGCCTGGCCCGAGCGCGTGGAAAGCGGCGCCGCCACGCTCGACTTCACGAGTCTGGCCGCGCTGACCTTCGAGCCTGCCGACGCGGCGCGCTTTCCCGGCCTGCATCTGTCGTGGCAGGCGCTGGCCGCGGCGCCGGGCACGACGGCCGTGCTCAATGCCGCAAACGAGGTTGCGGTTGACGCCTTCCTGCAGGGGCGCATACGCTTCGATCAGATTCACGCGCTCAATCTCGCAACTCTGGAGGCGGTGTTACCCTCCAACCCGGACTCGCTGCAGGCCCTGCTGGCACTGGACGCGCAGGCGCGCGCCAGGGCACGGCAGCTGGTGCAGCGCTTCAATTAAGTGAGCTGACTGCAGTCGTCAGATGGATGTTTCAGTTGTAGTACGTTGCAAAACACTTGCGTGAAAAGCACTGTCAGCTATGAATTTTGAGGAAACCTCCGCATGCTGCTGACCGTTGTTGCCTTTGTCGTCGCCCTCGGCGTGCTGATCGCCGTGCACGAATATGGCCACTACCGCGTGGCCGTGGCCTGCGGCGTGAAGGTGCTGCGGTTCTCCATCGGCTTTGGCCGGCCGTTGCTGCGCTGGCAGCGCAAGGGCTCGCCCACGGAGTTCGTCATCGCCGCGTTTCCGCTCGGCGGCTACGTGCGCATGCTCGATGAGCGCGAGGCGCCCGTGGCGCCCGAAGAGCGCCACCTGGCCTTCAACACCCAGCCGCTGCGCGCCCGCGCGGCCGTCGTGGCAGCCGGGCCGCTGGCCAATCTGTTGCTGGCCGTGGTGCTCTATGCCACGGTCAACTGGAGCGGCGTGGACGAGCCCCGGGCGGTGCTGTCCAGTCCCGTGGCTGGCTCCATTGCGCAGCGCGCCGGGCTGCAGGGGGGCGAACTGGTAGTCAGCGCCGCCATTGGCGAGGACGATGCCGAACCCGTGCGCTCCTTCGAGGACCTGCGCTGGGTGCTCACGCGCGGGGCGCTGGATGGCGAGAACGTGCGCCTGCTGCTGCAACCCGAGCGCGGGGCGCAGCGCGAGGTGGTGCTGCCGCTGGAAGGCATGCAGGTGCGCGATGCCGACGCGCAGCTGTTTCGCCGCATAGGCATCGTCGGCCCATGGACGCGCCCCGTGTTGGGCGAGGTCATGCCCGGCGGCGCCGCCGAGCGAGCCGGCCTGCATCCGGGCGACCTGGTGCTGCGCCTGGGCGGCACCGATGTGGTGGACGGAGTCCAGCTGCGCGACCTGATACGCGCCAGCGTGCAGGACGGCAAGCCGCGCACCCAGGTTTGGCGCATAGACCGTGACGGGCGCCTGCTCGACGTCGCCGTCACGCCGCAACTGGTGCCCGAGGCCCAGGGCCCCGTGGGCCGCATCGGTGCCTATGTGGGCAACCCGCCCGAGATGGTGAACGTGCGCTATGGCCCCGTGGAAGGGCTGTGGAGGGGCGTGCAACGCACCTGGGAGGTCTCGGTGCTGACCCTGCGCATGATGGGGCGCATGGTGATAGGAGAGGCCTCCATCAAGAACCTGAGCGGGCCGCTGACCATTGCCGACTATGCGGGCCGATCGGCCAGCATGGGGTTGACGCAGTACCTCGCGTTCATGGCCCTCATCAGCGTCAGCCTGGGGGTGCTGAACCTGCTGCCGCTGCCCGTTCTGGATGGGGGGCACCTGATGTATTATCTTTGGGAAGGGCTCACGGGTCGCAGCGTATCCGAAGCCTGGATGGACCGGTTGCAGCGTGCGGGCGTCGTGGTGCTCCTCCTCATGATGTCCATCGCCCTGTTCAACGATCTCACCCGGCTATTTGGCTAACCTTTTCGCCGCTATCGCACCGTGGTAGCGGTTTCAGCTTCACCCATGAGAAAACATATCAATCGCCTGGGCGTGCGCACGGCGGCGGCCTTTACGGCCATGGTCTTTGCCGCCAATGCTGCATGGGCCCTGGCGCCGTTCAAGGTGCAGGACATCCGCGTGGAGGGCCTGCAGCGCGTGGAGCCCGGCACCGTCTTCGCATCTCTGCCGCTGCGCGTGGGCGACGAGTACAACGACGAGAAGGGCGCCGCCGCCATCCGAGCGCTGTTTGCGCTGGGCCTGTTCAAGGACGTGCGCCTGGAGGCCTCGGGCAACGTGCTGGTGGTGGTGGTCGAGGAACGCCCGACCATCGCCGATGTCGAGTTCGCCGGCACCAAGGAGTTCGACAAGGAACAGCTCAAGAAGGCCATGCGCGATGTGGGCCTGGCCGAGGGGCGCCCCTTCGACAAGGCGCTGGCCGACCGCGCCGAGCAGGAATTGAAGCGCCAGTACATCAACAAGAGCCTGTACGGCGCCGAGGTAGTGACCACCGTCACGCCCATCGAGCGCAACCGCGTCAACCTGACCTTCACCGTGACCGAGGGCGAGCCCGCCAAGATCAAGGACATCCGCATCGTCGGCAACCAGGCCTTCAGCGAGTCCACGCTCAAGGGCCTGTTCGACCAGGATACGGGCGGCTGGATGAGCTGGTACACCAAGTCCAACCGCTATTCGCGTGCCAAGCTCAATGCCGACCTGGAGACGCTGCGCTCCTACTACCTGGCGCGCGGCTACATGGAGTTCCGCATCGACTCCACGCAGGTGGCGATCTCGCCTGACAAGCAGGACATCTCCATCACCATCAACGTGACCGAGGGCCCGCGCTATGTGGTCTCGGCCGTCAAGCTCGAGGGCAACTACCTCGGCCGCGACGACGAGTTCAAGTCCTTGATCGCCATCCGCCCCGGCGAGCCCTACAACGCCGACAAGGTGGCAGAAACCACCAAGGCCTTCACCGACCATTTCGGCAATTTTGGCTTTGCCTTTGCCCGCGTGGAGCCCGTGCCCGAGATCGACCGCGAGCACAACCGTGTGGCCCTGGTGCTGCGCGCCGACCCCTCGCGCCGCGCCTATGTGCGCCGCATCCAGGTCAGCGGCAACAACCGCACGCGCGACGCCGTCGTGCGCCGCGAGTTCCGCCAGTACGAGGCCTCCTGGTATGACGGCGACAAGATCAAGCTCTCGCGCGACCGCGTGGACCGCCTGGGCTTTTTCACCGAGGTCAACGTCGAGACCCAGGAGGTTCCGGGCTCGCCCGACCAGGTGGATCTGATCATCAACGTGGTCGAAAAGCCCACCGGCTCGCTGCAGTTGGGCGCGGGCTTCTCCAGCGCCGAGAAGGTCGCGCTGTCGTTCGGCATCAAGCAGGAAAACGTCTTCGGCTCGGGCAACTACCTGGGCGTGGACGTCAACACCAGCAAGTACCGCCGCACCCTGGTGCTCTCCACCACCGACCCGTATTTCACGCAGGACGGCATCTCCCGGACGCTGGATGTGTACTACCGCTCGGCCAAGCCCTATCAATACCAGGGCGGCAACTACGAGCTGGTCACGGCGGGTACCAGCGTGCGCTTTGGTGTGCCCTTCAGCGAGACCGACACCGTGTTCTTCGGCGGCGGCGTCGAGCGGACCAACATCAAGATCGGTACCAACATACCGGCCGCGTATTTGTTGTACATCCAAAACTTTGGCGATACCAGCTGGGGCCTGCCGCTCACCATCGGCTGGTCGCGTGACGACCGCGACAGCGCCCTGGCGCCCAATTCCGGGCGCTACCAGCGACTGAACACCGAATGGTCGGTGGCCGGCGATTCACGCTATGTGCGGGCCAATTACCAGTACCAGCAGTACATACCGCTGAACAAGCAATACACCCTGGCCTTCAACGGCGAGTTGGGCCTGGGCAAGGGCATGAACGGACGGGCCTTCCCGGTGTTCAAGAATTTCTATTCGGGTGGCCTGGGCTCGGTGCGCGGCTTCGACCAGGGCACGCTGGGTCCGCGGGACGTGACGGGCTCCTCGCTGGGCGGCCCCAAGAAAATCACGCTGAATGCCGAATTCATAGCGCCCGTCCCCGGCGCCGGCAACGACCGCACGCTGCGCTGGTTCGCCTTCGTCGATGCGGGCAATGTGTTCGGCGAGGACGAGAAGTGGCAGCTGAGCGAACTGCGCGCCTCGGCGGGCCTGGGCTTGAGCTGGATTTCCCCGCTCGGTCCGCTGCGTCTTGCCTATGCGCAGCCGGTGCGCAGTTTCGCCGGCGATAGAATCCAGAAACTGCAATTCCAGATCGGAACATCCTTCTAATGAAATCCCTTTCCCGCCATATCCCCCTGGTTCTTCTGCTGGGCTCGCTGGCTGCCGCCGTGCCCGCACAGGCCCAGGAATTCAAGGCCGGCTTCGTGAATACCGACCGCATCTTCCGCGAGGCCAATACCGCCAAGGCGGCGCAGGCCAAACTGGAGCAGGAGTTCTCCAAGCGCGAGAAGGAACTCGTGGACATGGGCAATACCCTCAAGAGCGCCACGGAGAAGTTCGAGCGTGAGGCCCCCACCTTGGCCGAGAGCCAGCGTGTCGCGCGCCAGCGCCAATTGGTTGATCAGGACCGCGACTTCCAGCGCAAGCGCCGTGAGTTCCAGGAAGACCTGGGCGCGCGCAAGAACGAGGAGCTGGGCCAGGTGCTGGAGCGCGCCAACAAGGTCGTCAAGCAGCTCGCAGAGGCCGAGAAGTACGACGTGATCCTGCAGGAAGCCGTCTACATCAATCCCAAGCATGACATCACCGACAAGGTGATCAAGGCCATGAACGCGGCCGGCAACACCGGCAAGTAAGGCCTCGGCCGTACAAGGGCAGGTAGCGCGTGAGCTTGCGACTCGGGCAGATCGTCGATGCACTCGGGGGCAGCCTAGAGGGGGGCGACAGGAGCACCGAGATCGCGCGTCTGGCGCCGCTGGAGTCGGCCGGCAGCGCCGACTTGGCCTTTCTGAGCAATCCGCGCTACGCGTCACAGCTGGCCGTCTCCCGTGCGGCCTGCGTCATCGTCGCGCCCGCGATGCGTGCCGCCGCTCTGGCGCGCGGCGCCTGCATCGTCGCGGACCAACCCTATGTCTACTATGCACGTGTCACCCAGCTGTGGGCGCGTGCCCTGGGGCTGGGCGCCCAGCCAGGTGTGCATCCCAGTGCCGTCGTCGATGCGCTGGCGCAGGTGCACCCCACGGCGTCCATAGGCCCGCTTTGCGTGGTCGAGCGCGGTGCCGTGATTGGCGCGCATACGGTGCTCAAGTCCCGCGTCACCGTGGGCGAGCGCTGTACCGTGGGCGAGCGCTGCATCCTGCACGCGGGTGTAGTGATAGGGGCAGACGGCTTCGGCTTTGCTCAGCAGCAGGGCGAGTGGGTCAAGATCGAGCAGCTCGGCGCAGTGCGCATCGGCGACGACGTGGAGATCGGGGCCAATACCTGCGTCGATCGCGGTGCGCTAGACGACACGGTGATCGAGGAGGGCGTCAAGCTCGACAACCTCATCCAGATTGCCCACAACGTGCACATAGGCCGGCACACGGCCATGGCTGGCTGCGCCGCAGTGGCGGGCAGCACGCACATCGGCGCGCATTGCACCATTGCCGGTGCGGCGCGCATCGTGGGGCATTTGCAATTGGCTGACAATGTGCATGTTTCCACCAGCACGGTGGTCACCCATTCGATCACCAGGCCGGGGCAGTACACCGGTGTGTTTCCCATGGATGACAACGCGAAGTGGGAAAAGAACGCGGCCACGCTGCGCCAGCTCTACAGGCTGCGCGAACGTGTCAAGGCGCTGGAACAAACACTCAAGGACGGCTAAGCCGCAATACAACAATGATGGACATTCACGCAATCCTCAAGCAACTGCCGCACCGCTACCCCTTCCTGCTCGTGGACAAGGTGGTGGAGCTTGAGCGCAATACGCGCATCCGTGCGATCAAGAACGTCACCTTCAACGAGCCCTATTTCACCGGCCATTTCCCGGGGCGCCCGGTCATGCCAGGCGTGCTCATCCTCGAAGCCCTGGCCCAGGCCGCGGGCCTGCTGGCCTTTGACGCCATGGGGCAGGTGCCGGACGAGAACAACATCTATTACTTCGTCGGCATCGACGGCGCACGCTTCAAGCGCCCGGTGGAGCCGGGCGACCAGCTGATTCTGGAGATCACCATCGACCGCGTGCGCGGCGGTGTCTGGAAGTTCAACGGTGTGGCCCGCGTGGACGATGAGGTGGCCTGCGAGGCGCAGCTCATGTGCACCATGCGCAACGTCGGCGGTTGAAGCGCGGCCCGTGAGCAACATTCACGTCACGGCCATCATCACCCCGGGGGCCGAAATCGACCCCAGCGCGACGGTGGGGCCCTACGCGGTCATTGGCGCGCATGTGCGCATTGGCGCGCGCACCAGCGTGGGCTCGCATTGCGTGATCGAGGGGCATACCACCATTGGCGCAGACAACCGCATCTTCCAGTTCGCCTCGCTGGGCGCTGCGCCGCAGGACAAGAAGTACGCGGGCGAGCCCACGCGCCTGGTGATTGGCGATCGCAACACCATCCGCGAGTTCTGCACCTTCAACACCGGCACCGTGCAGGATCGGGGCGAAACACGCGTGGGCGACGACAACTGGATCATGGCCTACGTGCACATCGCGCACGACTGCGTGGTGGGCAATCAGGTCATCCTGGCGAACAACGCCACGCTGGCCGGCCATGTGCATGTGGGCGATCAGGTCATCATCGGCGGGCTCACGGGCGTGCACCAGTATTCGCGCATCGGCGCCCATGCCATGGCGGGCTTTGCCAGCCATGTCTCGCAGGACGTGCCACCCTTCATGATGGTGGACGGCAACCCCCTGGCCGTGCGCGGCATGAACCTCGAGGGCCTGCGCCGCCGGGGTTTTTCGGCCCAGCGCGTGGCCGCGCTCAAGCAGGCCTATCGTCTGCTCTACCGCCAGGGCCTGACGCTGGAGGCCGCGCTGTCGGCCATGGCCGAGCTGCCGCAGTCGCACCCCGAGGCCGCAGGCGACGTCGCACTGCTGTGCGATTTCATCGCGGCATCGCGGCGTGGCATTGCCCGCTGACCGGCAGCCTGGCGCAATGCAGTCACGCTCGCCCAGCGTTGCCATGGTGGCCGGCGAAACGTCGGGCGATCTGCTTGCCGGCCTGCTGCTCGACGGCCTGCGTGCCCAATGGCCGGACGTAACCGGCATGGGCATCGGCGGGCCGCGCATGCAGGAGCGCGGCTTTGACGCCTGGTGGCCCAGCGAGCGACTGGCCGTGCATGGCTACAGCATCGAGCTGGTGCGGCGCCTGCTGGGCATCCTCAAAATCCGCAGGCAACTGCGCGCGCGACTGCTGGCCGACAGGCCCGATGTGTTCATAGGCGTGGACGCGCCCGACTTCAACCTGGGGCTCGAAGCCGACCTGCGCGCCGCCGGCGTCAAGACCGTGCACTTCGTCTGCCCGTCGATCTGGGCCTGGCGCGCCGACCGGGTGGACAAGATCCGTGCCAGCGCCGACCATGTGCTGTGCATCTTCCCGTTCGAGCCCGAACTGCTCGCGCGCCACGGCATCGCCGCCACCTACGTGGGGCATCCGCTTGCCAGCGTCATTCCCATGCGGCCCGACCGCGCGGCCGCGCGCGCCCGGCTGGGCCTGGCGGGCGGGGATGAGGTGCTGGCCATTCTGCCGGGCAGCCGATCGGCCGAGGTGGCCTACATCGCAAAACCATTCTTTCTGGCCGCAGCGCTTATCAGACAAGCGCGGCCAGCTATCAAAATGGTGGTGCCGGCCGTGCCCGCACAGCGCGCGCGCATCGAGCAGATCGCGCGCGAATGTGGCGTGCAGGACAGCATCACCATCGTCACCGGACAGTCGCACCAGGTGCTGGCCGCCTGCGACGTGACGCTCATCGCCAGCGGCACGGCCACGCTGGAGGCGGCGCTGTTCAAGCGGCCGATGGTGATTGCCTACCACATGCATCCGATCAGCTGGCGCCTTATGCGGCGCAAGCAGCTGCAGCCCTGGGTGGGCCTGCCCAACATCCTGTGCCGTGACTTCGTCGTGCCCGAGCTGCTGCAGGACGCCGCCAGCCCTCAGGCCCTGGCTGCCGCCGTGCAGCAATGGCTGGACGCGCCCACCCAAGACCCCGCGCGCCTTGCGCGCCTGACGCAGCGCTTCACGGCACTGCATGAAGATTTGCTGCGCGACACCCCGCGCCTGGCCGCCGATGCCATCCGAAAAATCCTTTCCTGAGCAGGCCCGCTTTGACTGGCATGCCGGCGGCCTGGTCGCCGGCGTGGACGAGGCCGGCCGTGGCCCCCTGGCGGGGCCCGTGGTGGCGGCCGCGGTCATTCTGGACGAACTGCAGCCCATTGCCGGCCTGGCCGACTCCAAGACCCTGAGCGCGGCGCGGCGCGAGCGCCTGTTTGACGAAATCCGCGCCAAGGCCCTGTGCTGCAGCATTGCCGAGGCCAGCGTCGAGGAGATCGACCGCCTCAACATCCTTCAGGCCACTATGCTGGCCATGCGCCGCGCCGTGCAGGGGCTGCGCCTCAAGCCCCGGCTGGTGCTGGTGGACGGCAACCGCCTGCCGCAGCTCGATACGCCGGCCGAGGCCATCGTCAAGGGCGATGCGCGCGTGGCGGCGATCTCGGCGGCCTCCATCCTGGCCAAGGTCACGCGCGACCGCTGGTGCGCCGAACTGCACGCGCAGTACCCGCAGTATGGCTTTGCCGGCCACAAGGGCTATGGCACGGCCGAACATTTGGCGGCTTTGCAGGCGCACGGCGCCTGTCCGCAGCACCGCCGCTCCTTTGCCCCGGTCACGCGTGCCCTCGAGGCCGCGCCCGCACGCCCATGACTGCCCAGCCCACCGTCATCCATTCGCGCGACAACGCGCTGCTCAAGGACTTGCGCCGCCTGTCGCAGGACAGCACGGCCTACCGCAAGCAGGGCCGCGTGTGGCTGGAGGGTGACCACCTGTGCAGCGCCGCGCTGGCGCGAGGGCAGCGCCCGGCCATGGCGGTTTTTTCTGAGTCTTTTTGGCCTCTTGCGCCTATCCAATATACGCAATCAGCTCCTAAAAACATAGTTGTTTCTGATGTGCTGTGGCGCGACATCAGTGGCCTGGAGTCGCCCGCGCGCATGGGCTTCGTGCTTGCGCTGCCCGCCGATCAGGGGCTGGACGCGCAGGCGCCCACGGTGGTGCTCGACCGCCTGCAGGATGCGGGCAACGTCGGCTCCATCCTGCGCAGCGCCTCGGCCTTCGGCTTTACGCAGATCGCGGCGCTCAAGGGTACGGCGGCGCTGTGGTCGGTCAAGGTGCTGCGCGCTGGCATGGGTGCGCATTTCGCGTTGCGCCTGGTGGAAGGGCTGGAGCTGGCGGACATCGACGGCCTGGCCGTGCCGCTTCTGGCCACGAGCTCGCACCAGGGCGACTGGCTGCACCACGCCCGGCTGCCCTGGCCCTGCGGCTGGATCATGGGCCACGAAGGGCAGGGTGTCTCGGCCGCGCTGCAGCAGCGTGCGTGCCAGCATATCCGCATTGCCCAGCCGGGTGGCGAGGAGTCGCTCAACGTCGGTGCCGCCGCCGCCATCTGCCTGCACGCGAGTGCAGCGGCGCGGGGCTGAACCGCGGCAAGGCGCAGGGATTTGCCCGCTGGCGTATGCCGGCAGAATCGAGTTCCCCGGGGCATGCGCTGTCCCGGGCGGTCCTGGTGCCGCCGCTTCATGGCCTGCATGGGGGCGCGGCTTCTGAGCGCCGACTGTGGCCGTTGTTGGCGCTGTACGAGGCCAACTCGTCGCGCATGAAGTTGCGCGCATGCTCGGTGCGCAAGCCAGTCCAGGGCACGGTGGTGCTCCGGGCGCTGGCCGCGTCGTCGATGGAGCAATCGGACGGCCCGAAGCTCCCGAGTCAGCCGCAGGGCGCGTCGTCGGGCCGGGTCATGACTTGCGCTGCAGCAGGTCGTAGAGCACCAGCAGCGCGATGGCTCCGACGACGGAGCCAATCCACCCCGCCGTCTCGCCCTGTTCATACCAGTTCATGGCAACACCCACGTAGGTGGCCACCAAGGAGCCCGCGACGCCCAGCAGCATGGTCATGAGCCAGCCGAGCCGGTCGTCGCCGGGTTTGATGGCGCGTGCCAGCAGGCCGACGATCAGTCCGGTCAGCACGATACCGAGAAAATTCATCATGAAGATGCACCTTTCGCAGGCACGAGCGGACATGCCCTGGGCGTGTGAGAGCCCACTGTAGGCCCGTGCCCGCGCGGCTGCGTGTCGGACAAGCCCACATCCGCGTGGAGTCCAAAGCAAACCGGCCGCTACATGGCGGCCGGTGGTGGGAAGGGGCGGCTTCGGGTCAGCGCTGCGCCGAGGCGGAGATGGCGGACGCCGCGTCGCCCTCGTCCTGCAGCACGCGGCGGGCGCCATTGAAGCGGCGCTGCCAGTACGAGGCGCCCATGTCCTCCACGCGCACCTGTGCGCCCGAGCGCGGTGCGTGGATGAACTTGCCGTCGCCCAGGTAGATGCCCACATGGCTGAAGGCACGGCGCATGGTGTTGAAGAACACCAGGTCACCCGGTTGCAGATCCTTCTTGTCGATGACTTCGGTGGCGGCGGCCTGCTCGTTGGCGCGGCGCGGCAGCACCATGCCCTTGGCCTGCTCGTAAATGGCGCGCACGAAGCCGCTGCAGTCAAAACCCGTTTCCACGCTGTTGCCGCCACGGCGATAGGGCACGCCGATGAAGCCCATGGCCGTGGAAATCAGGCTCGAGGTGCGGTCCGCGACACTGTGGCGCATTTCCTGCAATTGCACGATCAGGCCGCGTTCGGCCAGCATGCGTTCCATGTCGTCGGCGGGTGCCGCGTAAGCATTCGCGCAGAAAAGTAACAAGAAGAAAACACGACGAAACATGGAGCGCGAGCGTACCACGGGACTGGCCAAACCTGTTAGCCAGACTGTCGCAAATTGTTGATTCATTTCAATTTCAATCGATGGCGGCAGTCCATAGGTGTTGACTTACGAGCGCGATAGCGGTTAGCAATGCCGTAGAACTTGGTAGTGTTCGCCTGATGGCGCATTCCGCCTGCGGGGGCAGGCGGGCCGGCCCGGTGGCACACTTGCGGTTTACCGACATGTCTACCGCCTTGAAACCCGTGAACGCGGCCTCCGCTCCCCTTGGCTCGCGATCGGCCCTGCTGTGGCTGGTATCCCTGGGTTTCTTCATGCAGACGCTGGACGCCACTATCGTCAACACGGCCCTGCCGGCCATGGCGCGCGACCTGAGCGAGAGCCCGCTACAGATGCACTCGGTGATCGTGGCCTATTCGCTGGCCATGGCCGTCCTGATCCCGGCGTCGGGCTGGCTGGCCGACCGCTTTGGCACGCGGCGGGTGTTCATGTCGGCGATTGGGCTGTTCGTGGTGGGTTCGGTGCTGTGCGCGCTGGCTCCCACTCTGGCCATGCTCGTGGGGGCACGCGTGGTGCAAGGCCTGGGCGGGGCCTTGCTGCTGCCCGTAGGGCGGCTGGCGGTGCTGCGCGCCTTCCCGCGAGAGGAGTTCCTCCACGCCATGAGCCTGGTGGCCATTCCCGGCCTGGTGGGGCCGCTGATAGGGCCTACGCTGGGCGGCTGGATCGTGGAATACGCCTCGTGGCACTGGATCTTCTGGGTCAACGTGCCGGTGGGCATCGTCGGCCTGATCGCGGCGTGGCGCTATATGCAGGCGGGGCAGGCATTGACGCACCGGGGTTTTGACGCCGTGGGCTACGGCCTGCTGGCCTTTGCCATGGCGGCCGTGTCGCTGGCGGTGGAGGGCATGGCCGGCGGTGGCGCGCGCGGTGCGTCGGCGCTGGTCCTGATGGTCTTCGGCCTGGCCAGCCTGGCCGCCTACTGGCTGCATGCGCTGCGCAGCAGCAATCCGTTGTTCGTGCCCGGCTTGTTCGAGGTGCGCACGGTGCGCGTGGGCCTGCTGGGCAACCTGTTCTCGCGCCTGGGCAGTTCCTGCATGCCCTTCATGATCCCGCTGGTGCTGCAGGTCAGCCTGGGCTACACGCCCATGCAGGCCGGCATGATGATGCTGCCCACGGTGCTCGGCAGCATGGTGGCCAAGCCCCTGGTCACCCGCATCGTGCGCCATTGGGGCTATCGTGAGGTGCTGGTAACCAACACCTGCGCGCTGGCGCTGCTGATCGCCAGCTTCGCGCTGCTGACGCCCAACCCGCCGCCGGCGCAGCTGATCGTGCAGCTGGCCCTGTTCGGGGGGGTAAATTCCATGCAGTTCTCGGCCATGAATACGGTCACGCTCAAGGACCTGGACGGCCTGGACGCCAGCAGCGGCAACAGCCTGCTGTCCATGGTGCAGATGCTGGCCCTGGGCATGGGCGTGGCGGCGGCGGGCGCGGTGCTGGCCAGCTTTGAGGGCTACTTTGGCCCGCAGCAGCATGCGCTCAATGCGTTTCGCGCCACCTTTGCGTGCATGGGGCTGCTGACGCTGGCGGCGACGGCGCTGTTCCTGCAGCTGCCGGCCCACGAGCCGCCGCGCCCGCACCCGCGGTGGCCGGAGGAGCAGGGCTGACGGTCGCGCCGGAACCGGTTCCGTGGAACTATTGAATTGACAGCAGTCAAATAGGGCTTGCCCCTATGTTGCCTGGGTGTCGCAGACCATGAGCCTTGTCCGGCTTTCGCGCCGGCCACAGGCGGCCAGGCCGAAAGTACCCCCAAATGCCGTTATGCTGAGTCGCGCTCTTGCGATTCCCTACGCGGCCGTCCCGACTTGACCATGCCCCTTTTTTCCGCTGTGCGCCTTTCGCCCCGGCTCTGGCTGCCGGGCATGGCCGTGGCGCTTGCCGGCTGCGTGGTCAGTTACGCGCTGTGGCAACAGCAGCGATCATCGATGGACGCCATTGCATCGCTGCGTGTCGAGCAGGAGACGCGATTGTTTGCCGACGCGCTGCAGCGGCATATGGAGTCGCACACCGATCTGTTGCAGGGCATGCGCGGCCTGTTCACCGTGAACCCGCAGCTGCGTCGCGGCCAGTTCGAACGCGTGGCCAGCGAGCTGTCGCTGGCGCGCAATCACCCGGGCGTCAAGAACATCAACTTCACCCGCTACGTGGACGGCGCGCAGCTCGAGGCCTTCCAGGCACGCACGCGCGACGATGCACATATGGACGGCAGCCTGCCCAAGGGCTTTGCCATTCATCCCCAGTTGGAGCGGCCGGAGCATTTCATCGTCGAATTCCTGTGGCCTGCGGCCGGCAATACCGGCATGCAGGGACTAGACATTCACGTTGAGCCGGTGGCGCTGGAAGCCTTGCTGCGCGCGCGCGACAGCCGTTCGCTGGTGGCATCGGCGCCGTTCGAGCTGGCACTCAATGGCACGCACCGCACCGGAATCATGATCCGTGTCCCGGTGTTCGCCGCTGCCGCGCCGGGATCGGACGGCCGCTTCCTGGGCGCCGTGGGCGTGAGCGTGCGCATCTACGATGTGGTGCAGGCCTTGCGCCGCGAAGGGCATCTCGACGGCCTGGCTCTGAACCTGTCCGACATCGGGTTGGCGGGCGCCAAGGAGGCCTCTCCCGCGCAGCCGCTCTTCAGCACCGGCACGCCCGACCAGGGCGGCATGGTGCGTACGCAGCAGGTCCAGGTGGGCGGTAGGCTCTGGCGCCTTCAGTTTCAGCCGACGGCCGGCTTTTTGTCGCCGCAGGAACAGCGCCAGCCCTGGCTGCTGGGCCTGGGCAGCCTGCTGGTCACGGCGCTGCTCACGGTCATGGTCAGCCTGCTCACGTGGCGTCGCGCTCGGGCGCTGGACGCGGCGAAGCTTGCCGGTTCCGCGCTGGACGAGAGCGAGGAGCGTTTTCGCGCCGTGTTCAACCAGGCCGCCGTGGGCATGGCCGAGGTCGACCTGCACAGCGATCGCCTGCTGAGCGTGAACCAGAAGTTCTGCGACCTGCTGGGCTATACCGAGGCCGAGCTGCAGCGGTTGCGCTTCCAGGACATCAGCGACAGTCGCGACCTGGACACCGACCTGGCCTTCATGGAGCGCGTGCGCGCGGGCGAGATCGGCGAATTCCGCATGGAAAAGCGCTATCGCCACAAGGACGGGCACATTGTGTGGGCCGAGCTCATGGTCTCGCGCCTGCGCATTGGCGGCGAGATTGACTGCCACCTGGCCATGGTGCAGGACATAGGCGAGCGCAAGCAGATGGAGCAGGCGCTGAGCGACAGCGAGCAGCACCTGCTGGGCATCCTCAACCACATGCCCGTGGGGGTGAACCTGGTGCGAGACGGTGTCATCGTGTTCCGCAACGACCGCCATGTGCAGATCTGCGGCTATGGTGCGCAGGACGCCCCGGACGTGGACCGCTGGTGGCAACTGGTACTGCCCGACGACACCCAGCGCCGGCAGGCGCGCGAGGCCTGGCGCGACGCGTGCGCGGCGGCGCGGCACCATGCCGATCGCGCCATTCGCCCGGTCGAATGCCTCATCACCAGCAAGGCCGGGCTGCAGCGCGCCGTCGAGCTGTCGGGGGTGATGCTGGAGGACAGCCACATCGTGACGATGGTGGACCAGAGCCGGCGCCGGCAGGCCGAGGAAGAGGTTCGCTACCTGGCCTACAACGACCCGCTCACCGGCCTGCCCAACCGGCGCCTGCTGCTCGACCGACTGCAGCAGGCCCTGGCGTTCAGCGCGCGCCACCGGCAATGCGGCGCGGTGCTGATGCTGGACCTGGACCATTTCAAGCACATCAACGAGACCCAGGGCCACGACATGGGCGACCGGCTGCTGCATGCCGTTGCCGAGCGCCTGCGCGCGTGCATACCCGCGGACGACACCCTGGCACGCCATGGCGGCGACGAATTCGTCGTCGTGCTCAAGGACTTGGGGGCCAATCTGCAGGAGGCGGCGGCCAACGCGGAGGCCGTGGGCCACAAGCTTCTCGATGCCATGCGCGAGCCCTTTGTGATCGGCGGCGGTGAACCCATCCACAGCACCCTGAGCGTGGGCATTGCCATCTTCCAGGGCCTGAGCGAATCGGCCGACGAGCTGCTCAAGCGCAGCGACCTGGCGATGTACGAGGCCAAGGGCGCGGGGCGCGACGCCCTGCGATTCTTCGACCCGCAGATGCAGGCGCAGATGGCCGCGCGCGTGGCGCTCGAGGCCGACATGCGCAGCGGCCTGGAGGCCGGCGCGTTCGAACTCTTCTACCAGCCGAAGATGGTGCGCAGCCGCATCACGGGCGCCGAGGCGCTGCTGCGCTGGAAGCATCCGGCCAGGGGCTATGTACCGCCGTCCGAGTTCATTCCCCTGGCCGAGCAAACCGGCCTCATCCTGCGCCTGGGCCAATGGGTGCTGCGCACGGCCTGCGAGCGGCTGGCGCTGTGGAACGGCCACCCGGTGCTGGGGCAGCTGACGGTGGCAGTGAATGTCAGCCCGCGCCAGTTTCATGAAGCGAGCTTCGTGCCCCAGGTGCTGGAGGCACTGGCCGGCACCGGTGCCGACGCGCGCAAGCTGCGCCTGGAGTTGACCGAAGGCATGCTGCTGCGCGACGTGGAGGACACCATTGCCAAGATGGTGCAGCTGCGCGGCTATGGCGTGGGCTTCTCGCTGGACGACTTCGGCACGGGCTACTCCTCGCTCGCCTACCTGAAGCGCCTGCCGCTGCACGAGCTCAAGATCGACCAGGGTTTTGTGCGCGACGTGCTCATCGACCCCAACGACGCCGCCATCGCCCGCACCATCGTCGCCCTGGGCACCAGCCTGGGCCTGCAGGTGGTGGCCGAGGGCGTGGAGACCGAGGCCCAGCGCGCGTTTCTGGAGCGCAATGGCTGCCATGCCTGGCAGGGCTACCTGCTGAGCCGGCCACTTCCGGGGCTGGCCTTCGAGGACTTCGTGCAGGCGCATGTTGCCACCGCGCCACTGCCGGTCTGAACGCCTGTTGCCCATGCAGGTTCTCTCCACGCTAGGCCTGTTCCTCGCCACGGCCCTGGCCGAGATCGTTGGCTGCTACCTGCCTTGGCTGTGGCTGCGCCAGGGGCGCAGCGCCTGGCTGCTGCTGCCGGCCGCCGCCAGCCTGGCGCTGTTTGCCTGGCTGCTCACGCTGCACCCGGCGGCGGCGGGGCGTGTCTATGCGGCCTATGGTGGCGTCTATGTGGCGGTGGCGCTGGCCTGGCTGTGGGCGGTGGACGGCATCCGCCCCGGCCCCTGGGACTGGCTGGGCGCGGCCGTCACGCTGTGCGGCATGGCCATCATTGCGTTTGCGCCGCGTGGGGCCTGATCGGTAAACTTCTAAATTGATAGCTGCTTGCGCTTAATGGTAAAGCGTTGGCGCCATTTTTATCCGAAGTGCCAGGCGCCGCCGGCGGTCTGGGGCGTCCATGGCGCCACGGTATGATTCCCACTTGCCTTTTTCCTGAGTAGCCCACTACACGCCTGACCCGTGCGTCTCAACTCCATCAAACTTGCCGGCTTCAAGTCGTTTGCCGAGCCCACCCACTTCCAGCTGCCGGGGCAGCTGGTGGGCGTGGTGGGTCCCAATGGCTGCGGCAAGTCCAACATCATGGACGCCGTGCGCTGGGTGCTGGGCGAGTCCAAGGCCAGCGAGCTGCGCGGCGAGTCCATGCAGGACGTGATCTTCAGCGGCACCACGGTCAGAAAGCCCGCCAGCCGCGCCAGCGTGGAGCTGATCTTCGACAATGCCGACCACCGCGCGGGCGGCCAGTGGAACCAGTTCACCGAGATCGCCGTCAAGCGCGTGCTCACGCGCGACGGCACCAGCAGCTACTACATCAACAATCAGCCCGTGCGCCGGCGCGACGTGCAGGACGTGTTCCTGGGCACCGGCCTGGGGCCGCGCGCCTACGCCATCATCGGCCAGGGCACGATCAGCCGCATCATCGAGAGCCGCCCCGAGGAACTGCGCCTGTTCCTGGAGGAGGCGGCGGGCGTCAGCAAGTACAAGGAGCGCCGGCGCGAGACCGAGAACCGCCTGGCCGACACGCGCGAGAACCTCACCCGCGTCGAGGACATCCTGCGCGAACTCAACGCCAACCTCGAAAAGCTCGAAAAGCAGGCCGAGGTGGCGGCCCGGTACAAGGGCCTGCAGCAGGACGTGACGCTCAAGCAGCACCAGCTGTGGTTCTTCAAGCGCGCAGATGCCGAAGCCGAGCAGACCCGCGTGCGCACCGAGGGCCTGCAGGCCGTCAACGACCTGGAGTCGCGCATGGCCGACCTGCGCCATGTCGAGGCCGACCTCGAAGCCATACGCCAGGCGCACTACGAGGCCGGCGACAAGGTCAACCAGGCGCAGGGGCGGCTCTACGAGGCCACGGCCGAGGTCGGCAAGCTCGAGGCCGAGATCCGCTACGTCGTCGAGGGCCGCCAGCGCGTGCAGCTGCGCCTCACGCAACTGGCCGAGCAGATCGAGCAATGGTCTGCGCGCAAGCAGGAGGCCGAGGCCGAGGCCGAGCAGCTCGCCGGCGCAGGCGAGGGCGCCGAGGAGCAGGCCGAACTGCTTGCCGCCCAGCTCGAAGAGCAGGCCCTGCAGCTGCCCGACCTCGAGGACGCGCTGCGCCAGAGCCAGCAGCGCAGCGAGCAGCAGCGCGCCGCCGTGGTGCAGGTGCAGCAGCAGATCCAGGTGCTGGCCGCCGAGCAGCGCAGCCTGGACCAGCAAAGCCGCCAGTTCGAAGCGCGCCACGAGCGCCTGCGTGGTGACAGGAATGCCCTGTCCGCGCCCGACGAGTCGCGCCTGGAGCAGCTGCGCGAGCAGCTTGCCGAGGCCGAGGAGGTCGCCCAGATGGCCGACGCCCGCCAGGCCGAGCTGCAGGACAGCGTGCCGCAGCTGGACGAAGAGCGGCGCACGCGCCAGCAGGCCGTGAACGCCGAGGCGGCGCGCCAGACCGACCTGTCGGCGCGGCTCGAGGCGCTCAAGGCGCTGCAGGAAAAGCTCAAGGTCGATGGCAAGCTCCAGCCCTGGCTGGCCAAGCATGGGCTCGACGGCCTGCAGGGCCTGTGGAGCCGCATCCATGTCGAACCCGGCTGGGAAAGCGCGCTCGAATCGGCCCTGCGCGAGCGCCTGGCGGCGCTGCCCGTGGGCCGGCTGGACATGGTGCGCGGCTTTCTCGGCGCGGGCGGCGCCGATGCACCGCCCGCGCGCCTGGCCTTCTACAGCGCCCCTGCCGACGCCCAGCCCGCAGCCGCCAGCGCCCAGCCGCGCCTGTCGGACCTGCTGCGCGTGGAGAGCGCGGGCCTGCGTGCCGTGCTCGTGGACTGGCTGCAGGGCTGCTACACCGCGCAGTCGCTCGAAGAGGCGCTGGAGCGGCGCGCCCGGCTTCAGCCGGGCGAGGCCATATATGTCACCGGCGGCCATGCGGTCACCGCCCACAGCCTGAGTTTTTATGCGCAGGACTCCGAGCAGTCCGGCCTGCTGGCCCGCGCGCAGGAGATCGAACATCTGGAAAAGGAGCTGCGCGCCCAGGCGCTGATTGCCGAGGAGGCGCGCACGGCCCTGGTGCGTGCCGAAAGCCAGTATGCCGACGCGTCGCAGCGCCTGGTGGCCGCGCGGCGCGAGGCCGGCGAGACCCAGGCGCGCTTTCATGCCGTGCAGGTGGAGACGCTGCGCCTGACCCAGCTGGCCGAGCAGGCCCGCGCGCGCAGCGCGCAGATCGACGCCGACCTGGCCGAGGTCGAGGCCCAGCTGTCGGATCTGCAGGAACGCCGCGTGGCCTCCGAGGCGCGCTTTGAAGAGCTCGACATGCAGCTGGCCGACAGCCAGGAACGCCATGCCCAGCTGGGCGATCGCGTGATCGAGGCCGAGCGGCGCCTTGCCGAATGCCGCGAGCAGCAGCGCCAGCTCGAGCGCCGCGTGCAGGAGGCCCAGTTCTCGCACCGCAGCCTGCAGGCACGCCGCGCCGAGCTCTCGCGCACCGTGGACACGGCGGCCAGCCAGGCGCGCACGCTGCACGACGAGCGCCAGCGCGCACAGGACGAGCTCGCGCGCCTGTCCGACGCCGCCGCCCAGGGCGGGCTGCAGCAGGCGCTTGACCTGAAGATGGAGCGCGAAAAGGAACTCGGCGCCCAGCGCAGCCAGTACGACGAGCTCACGGCCCGGCTGCGCGCCGGCGACGAGCGGCGCATGCAGTACGAGCGCCAGCTCGAGCCGCTGCGCGCGCGCATCACCGAATTCCAGCTCAAGGAGCAGGCCGCGCGCCTGGGCCTGGAGCAGTACAGCCAGCTGCTGCAGGACGCCGCGGCCGACCTGGAAGCCGTGGCCCGCTCCATCGAGGAGGGCGGCGTGCGCCTGAACGGCCTGCAGGGCGAGATCGACCGCCTGCAGCGCGAGATCACGGCCCTGGGCGCGGTGAACCTGGCGGCACTCGACGAGCTCACGCTGGCGCGCGAGCGCAAGACCTTCCTCGACGCGCAGACCGAGGACCTGCAGCTCGCCATGACCACGCTGGAGGACGCGATCCGCAAGATCGACGGCGAGACGCGCACCCTGCTGTCGGGCACCTTCGACACCGTCAACGGGCATTTCGGCCGCATGTTCCCCGAGCTGTTCGGCGGCGGCCAGGCGCGGCTCATCATGACGGGCGACGAGATTCTCGACTCCGGCGTGCAGGTCATGGCCCAGCCGCCGGGCAAGAAGAACCAGACCATCCACCTGCTCTCGGGCGGCGAGAAGGCGCTCACGGCCATCGCCCTGGTGTTCGCCATCTTCCAGCTGAACCCCGCGCCGTTCTGCCTGCTCGACGAGGTGGACGCGCCGCTCGATGACGCCAACACCGAGCGCTATGCCAGGCTGGTCAGCAGCATGGCGCGCGGCACGCAGTTTCTGTTCATCAGCCACAACAAGATCGCCATGGAAATGGCCGAGCAACTGATCGGCGTGACCATGCAGGAGCAGGGCGTCTCGCGCATCGTGGCGGTGGACATGGAGTCCGCCCTGTCGATGGCGGAGGCCTGAAGCAATTCATCATGAGCAACTTTCAACTCGGACTCATCATCGCCGGCGGCCTCGTGCTGCTCCTCATCATTGCCTACAACAGCTGGGTCACCCGGCGCAACATGCCCAAGCGCGCCAGCCCGCGCGAGGGCGACGTTGCGCAGGAGCCCGCCGTCCGCCAGGAGCCGGTCTTTGACGGCGCCGGGCTTGGCAGCGCCACGGCGGCAGCCACCGAACCCCATTTCGAGGGCCACGCCGTGGATGCCGGCGATTCGCTTCAGCTGCCCGTGCCGCCCACCGAGCGCCGCGGCGGGCTCGATCCGCTCATCGACGTGATCGCCCCGATTGCGGCCGAGCAAGCGGTCTCGGGCGACGCCGCCCTGGCCGCCATGCCGCCCACGCGGCGCGCGGGCAGCAAACCCTTTGCGGTCGAGGGCTACAACGAGGCGCGCCAGCAGTGGGAAACGCCCCAGCCGGGCCAGCGCTACCAGCAGTTCCAGGCCGGGGTGCAGCTGGCCAACCGCGTGGGTGCGCTCAACGAGATCGAATATTCCGAGTTCGTCATGAAGGCCCAGGCCTTTGCCGACGCGATCAACGCCACGCCGGACTTCCCCGACATGCTGCACGAGGTGGCGCGTGCCCGCGAGCTCGACCAGTTTGCCAATGACCATGATGCGCAGCTGACCTTCGTGCTGCGCGCGCGCCAGGCCGCGTGGAGCCCCGGCTACGTGCAGCAGAACGCCGCGCGTTCGGGTTTCGTGGCCGGCGCCATACCCGGGCGCCTGGTGCTGCCGGCCAGCGGCGCCGGCCTGCCGCCCCTGCTGACGCTGATCTACGACGCCCAGGCCGCCATGTCCGACGACCCCGAGCAGTCCGCCGTGCGCGACGTCCTGCTGAGCCTGGACGTTGCCCAGGTGCACCGCGCCGAGCAGCCCTTTGCGCGCCTGCGCGAGGTGGCCGCCACTCTGGGCGAGGCCATGGACGGCGTGCTCTGCGACCAGAACGGCACGCCCCTGCCCGCCATGACCATGGAGCCCATCGCCGCCGATCTGGAGCAGCTCTACGACAAGCTCGACGAGCGCGAGCTGTCCGCCGGCTCCGTGCTGGCGCGGCGGCTGTTCAGCTGAGCGAGATGTCCGGTCAATCCGACCTTTTTTCGAATCCAGCGCCCAAGGTGCCTGCGCTGGTAGCTTCAAAAATTGAAGCGCTGCGCGACCAGCTCAACCAATGGGCGCACGAGTACTACGTGCAGGACGCGCCCAGCGTGCCCGACGCCGAGTACGACCGCGTGTTCCAGCAGCTGCAGGCGCTCGAAGGCGCCTACCCCGAGCTCGTCACGCCCGACTCGCCCACGCAGCGCGTGATCGGCGCGGTGATGGAGGGCCTGGCGAGCGTGCGCCATGCCGTGCCCATGCTCAGCATCCAGACCGAGACGGACACCGAGGCCAGCGGCGCTCAAGGCTTTGACGCCCGCGTGCGCCGCGAGCTGGGCCTGTCGGATGCCGACCCGGCCGTGGAGTACGTGGCCGAACCCAAGTTCGACGGCCTGGCCATGAGCCTGCGCTACGAGGGCGGCAGACTGGTGCAGGCCGCCACACGCGGCGACGGCGAGGTGGGCGAGGACGTGACGCACAACATCCGCACCATCCGCCAGATACCGCTGGTGCTGCCGGCCGATGTGCCGCCCGTGCTCGAGGTGCGCGGCGAGGTCTACATGCGCCGCGCGGACTTCGAGGCGCTCAACGAACGCCAGCGCGAGAAGGGCGAGAAGACCTTCGTCAACCCGCGCAACGCTGCGGCCGGCGCCGTGCGCCAGCTCGATTCGGGCATCACGGCGCAGCGCCCGCTGTCCTTCTTCGCCTACGGCCTGGGCGAGGTCACGCCCGCCGACGCAGGCGGGCCGGATTTCGGCACCCATTACGCGCTGCTGCAGCGGCTCAAATCATGGGGTTTTCCGGTTGCACCGCAGGTCTGCATTGCGCAAGGTGCTTCTGAATTGGTAGCGTTCCACCAGCGCCTGGGCGCCGAGCGCGACGCGCTCCCCTACGACATCGACGGTGTGGTCTACAAGGTCAACCGCCTGGCGCTGCAGCGCCAGCTGGGCTTCAAGACGCGCGAGCCGCGCTGGGCCGTGGCGCACAAATACCCGGCGCAGGAGATGATGACCCGCTGCGAGGCCATCGACGTGCAGGTCGGGCGCACCGGCAAACTCACGCCCGTGGCGCGCCTGGCACCGGTGTTCGTGGGCGGCGTCACCGTCACCAACGCCACGCTGCATAACCTGTTCGAGATCCGCAAGAAGAGCGTGCGCGTGGGCGACACGGTCATCGTGCGCCGCGCGGGCGACGTGATCCCCGAGGTCGTGGGCTGCGTGCCCGCGGCCACCGATGACGCGGGCCGGCCGCTTGCGCGCCGGCCCTATGTGGCCAACTTCCGCATGCCGCGCGCCTGCCCGGTGTGCGGCAGCAGCGTGGTGCGCGAGCCCGGCGAGATGAACCATCGCTGCTCTGGCGGCCTGTTCTGCCCGGCACAGCGCAAGCAGGCCATGCTGCACTTTGCCCAGAGGCGCGCGCTCGACGTCGAGGGCCTGGGCGAGAAGCTCGTCGATCAGCTCATCGACGGGGGCGTGGTGCACAGCCTGGCCGACCTGTACCGGCTGGATCTGGCCCGGCTGGCGGGTTTGGAACGCATGGGGGAAAAGTCCGCCCGGAACCTGCTCGATGAGCTGGAAAAGTCCAAGCACACCACGCTCGCGCGCTTTCTCTACGGCCTGGGCATTCGCCAGGTGGGCGAGGCCACGGCCAAGGATCTGGCACGGCATTTCGGGGCACTCGACGCCATCATGGACGCCGGCGTGGAGCAGCTGCTGCAGGTCTCGGACGTGGGCCCCGTCGTGGCCGAATCCATCCACACCTTCTTCGCCCAGCCGCACAACCGCGAGGTCGTGCAGCAGCTGCGCGCCTGCGGCCTGACCTGGGAGGAGGGCGCGCCTGCCGAGCCTGCCGCCCAGCCGCTGGCTGGCAAGACCGTGGTGCTGACCGGCACCCTGCCCAACTTGTCCCGTGATGCGGCCAAGGCCCTGCTGGAGGCTGCAGGCGCCAAGGTGGCGGGCTCGGTCAGCAGGAAGACCTACTGCGTCATCGCCGGCGCCGAGGCCGGCAGCAAACTCGACAAGGCGCGGGAGTTGGGCGTGCCGGTGCTCGACGAGGCCGGCATGCATGGGTTGCTGCGGGGGGACAGGTAGCCATGGCGCTCGCACGTCGCGCCCCTCGGGTCGGCCTGGCACTGGGCAGCGGCTCGGCACGCGGCTGGGCGCATATTGGCGTGATTCAGGTGCTGCGTGACGAGGGCGTGCGGCTGGACCTGGTCTGCGGTTCGTCCATAGGCGCGCTGGTGGGCGCGGCCTATGCGGCGGGCGAACTCGACCGCTTTGCCGATTGGGTGCAGGGCCTGGGCCTGCGCGAGGTGTTCGGCTTCATGGACTTCAATATTGCGGGCGGCATGCTCAAGGGCGAGAAGCTCATCGCCTTCTGGCGCCGCAACTTCGCCGACTTTGACATCGAGTCCTCGCCCCTGCCGTTTGCCGCCGTCGCCACCGACCTGCATTCGGGCGCCGAGGTCTGGCTGCGCGAAGGCTCGATCGCCGACGCCGTGCGCGCCTCCATCGCGCTGCCAGGGCTCTTCACGCCGGTGGTGCAGGCGGACGGGCGACTGCTGGTCGATGGGGGCCTGGTCAATCCCGTGCCCACATCGCTGGCACGCGCCATGGGAGCGGACATCGTCATCGGCGTGGATCTGAACGCCGACATCATGCAGCGCCACATGCACCCGCTGGCCGTAGTGCGCACGCCCGAAGGCGATGCCTCCGACGGCGTGGAGCCACTGCCCGAGCCTGAACCGGTGCGCAACGGCGAGTGGGCGCGCCGGCTGAGGTTCTGGGCCGGCTCGGGTGGCAAGACGCCCGTGCCCAAGCAGCCGTCATTGCTGGACGTGATGATGACCAGCGTGAACATCATGCAGATGCGCATCACCAGGAGCCGCATGGCCGGCGACCCGCCCGAGGTGGTGATTGCGCCGCGCCTGGCGCATGTGGGTCAGCTGGACTACCACCGCGCCAAGGACGCCATCGAGGAGGGCCGCCGCGCCGCGCGGACCAGCCTGCCGCAGTTGCGCCATTTCATGGGCTGAATCCGGCCTGGATGTTTGGAAAAACCTGTAAGCCATTGATTTTAAATGATTGGCGGTATAAAGCAGGTCTTTCCAGCGCGCCTCCACGGCGCCGCCAATGGGCCCCGGTGCGATGGCGTTCCGGGGGTATAACTTCTGAATTCATAGCTTGCAGCGCTTGATTCATAAGCGTTGCAGGCTTTTTTGCAATCATCCATGAGTGTTTCTGCTTCCCTGCGTGCGCGCTGGGCCCTGCTGTGGCCGCGGCTCGCGCAATTTGCGCGCCGGCCCGAGCGCTGGGCCTCGCTCCACGGCCTGCTGTGGCTGTTGGCCGCCCTGGCGCTGGCCGGCTTTGTGTACGTGCTGCTGCTGATTCCGTTCACGCCCGCCATCAGCGACATCCGCAAGGCCAAGACCGACCAGCCCGCGCAACTGGTGGCCGCTGACGGGCGGCTGCTGGCCGAATACCGCTGGGTGAACCGCGAATGGGTGCCGCTGTCCACCATCGCCAGGCCCGTGGTCGATGCGCTGATCGCCACCGAGGATCACCGCTTCTACGACCACTTTGGCCTCGATTGGCGGCGCACGGCCTCGGCCCTGCTGCGCACGGCGGGCGGCGACCGCCAGGGCGGCTCCACCATCACCCAGCAGCTGGCGCGCAACCTCTACCCCGAGGACATAGGCCGCGCGCCCACGCTCACGCGCAAGCTCAAGGAGGCCATCACGGCGCTCAAGATCGAGGCGCTGTACTCCAAGGACGAAATCCTGGAGACCTACCTGAACACCGTCCCCTTTCTCTACAACGCCTATGGCATAGAGATGGCGGCGCGCACCTACTTCGACAAATCGGCCGACAAACTCAACGTGCTGGAGAGCGCCACGCTGATCGGCATGCTCAAGGGCACGGCCTACTACAACCCCGTGCTCAACCCCGAGCGCGCTCAGGAGAGGCGCAACACGGTGCTGGCGCAGATGAAGAAGCGCGGCAAGCTCCCGGCGGTCGAGTACGACAGGCTCATCAAGCGCCCCCTGCGCATACGCTTCGAGCGCCAGAACGAGGTGGCGGGCCTCGCGCCTCACCTGGCGCAGCAGCTCAGGCGTCAGCTCATCGACTGGGCCGACCGCAATGGCTACAGCCTGTATAGCGACGGGCTGGTGGTGCGCACCACCATTGACAGCCGGCTGCAGGAAATCGCAAACCAGGCGGTGCAGCGCCAGGGCCGGCAACTGCAGGGTGTGGCGGATGCCGCCTGGTCGCCGCGCGGCGTCTGGAGCGCCAAGAATCCGCTGGTGCAGCAGCTGGTGCGTGAGTCCTCGCAATACGACAAGGCCGTGGCCGCGGGAGGTGCGCCCGAGGATGTGTTGAAAAGGCTGCTCGGCGATGGCGACTTCCTGCGCCGGCTGCGCGAGGCCAAGACCCGGGTGCAGGCCGGCTTCATGGCGCTGGACCCGAGGAATGGCGCGGTGCTGGCCTGGGTGGGCAGCCGTGACTATGGCGCCGACCCCTTCGATCATGTGCAGGCCGCGCGGCGCCAGCCAGGCTCCACCTTCAAGCCCTTCGTCTATGGCGCCGCCTTTGCCAAGGGCATGCTGCCCACGGACGAACTCATGGACACCGCCGTTGAAATCCCCCTGGGCGGCAAGCAGGTCTGGCGCCCCACGGACGGCCGCACGCCGCCCAGCGAGCAACCCATGATGCTGCGCGACGGCCTGGCGTACTCCAAGAACACCATCACCGCCCAGCTCATGCAGCAGGTGGGACCCGAGCGCGTGGTGCAGCTCGCGCGCGCCATGGGCGTGCGCGAATCCAAGCTCGAGGCCGTGCCCGCGCTGGCGCTGGGCACCAGCTCGGTCACCTTGAAGGAAATGGTGGCTGCCTACGGCACCATCGCCAGTGGCGGGCGCTACACGGCGCCCCAGGTGATTGCTCGCATCGAAGACAAGAACGGCAAGCTGCTCGAAGAATTCAAGAGCGCGGCGCCCGAGCGCGCCCTGAGCCTCACGGCCGCGCAGGAGCTACGCGACGCCATGCGCGGCGTCATCGACAAAGGCACGGGTGCGGCCATACGCGGGCGCTTCGGCATCACGGCCGACGTGGCGGGCAAGACCGGCACCACGCAGGACAACACGGACGGCTGGTTCATCCTCATGCACCCGCAGCTGGTCGCCGGCGCCTGGGCCGGCTTCAATGACGGGCGCATCACGCTGCGCAGCGACTACTGGGGGCAGGGCGCGCACAGCGCGCTTCCCATGGTGGGCGACGTGTTCCGCCAGGCCCTGCGTGGCAAGATCATCGACGCGCGCGAGCGCTTCATCGACGAAGAGGAAAGCTCCTGGATCGCCACGGCCACGGGCACGCTGCGCAACTGGGTCTACGACTTGTTCGGCAGGCCGACGGGCGAGCAGGCCGGCCCGGCGCCGGCGCCGCCCGCGCCCCAGCCCGAGCCGGCGCGCGCGGGCGCGCCTGCGCCCGCTGCCAGCGCCCCGGCGCCCGAGGAGCGCCCGGAGATCATCGAGGCGCCGCTCGTGCCCCTGCAGGAGGTCACGCCGCGTGCCAGCGCGCCGGCGGAGCCGCCCGTGTGGGTCAACCAGGCGCCCGAGGCCGAACCGGGCTCCGCCACGCAGGGCGGATCGGGGGATGGCAGCATGGAGCCGGCGCGCCCGTAAGATCTTGGCTGCGCCATGAGGCGTGACGCTGCCCCGCGCCGAGACCTGCCGGAGTCCTCCACCATGCAACCATCACAGCCCGCCGCGCGCCCGCGCATTCCCGCCGCCGTCTGGATGCTGGGCGTCGTCAGCATGCTGATGGACATCTCCTCCGAGATGATTCACAGCCTGCTGCCCATGTTCATGGTGGGAACACTGGGCATGTCGGTCCTCGCGGTGGGGGTCATCGAGGGACTGGCCGAGGCCACGGCGCTGATCGTCAAGGTGTTCTCGGGCGCGCTCAGCGACTATGTCGGCAGGCGCAAGGGCCTGGCATTGCTGGGCTATGCCCTGGGCGCCTTCACCAAGCCGCTGTTCGCCATCGCCTCGGGCGCGGGCCTGGTCGTGGCGGCCCGCCTCATCGACCGCGTTGGCAAGGGCATTCGCGGTGCACCGCGCGACGCCCTGGTGGCCGACATCACCCCGCCTGAGATCCGCGGCGCCGCCTTTGGCCTGCGTCAGTCGCTCGATACGGTGGGTGCCTTCGTTGGCCCGCTGCTGGCCGTGGTCCTGATGCTGCTGTGGGCCGACAACTTTCGTGCCGTGTTCTGGGTCGGCGTGGTGCCTGGCCTGCTGGCCGTGGCCGTGTTGGCGCTGGGCGTGCACGAGCCCGAGCGTCACGAGGGCGCGCCGCGCAGCAACCCGATTCAGCGCAGGAACATGCGCCGCCTGGGCGCCGCCTACTGGTGGGTGGTGGCCGCGGGCGCCCTGTTTACGCTGGCGCGCTTCAGCGAGGCCTTCCTGGTGCTGCGGGCGCAGGAGCTTGGCATTGCCATCGCCCTGGTGCCGCTGGTCATGGTGGCGATGAACCTGGTCTACGCGGCGGCGGCCTATCCGTTCGGCTGGCTGTCCGATCGCGTGGGCCACAGGCAGCTGCTGGCCTGGGGCCTGGTGGTGCTGATCGTGGCCGACGCCCTGCTGGCGACGGCCCAGCATTGGGGCATGGTGATCGCGGGCGTGGCCGTGTGGGGCATACACATGGGCATGACGCAGGGCCTGCTGGCCAGCATGGTGGCGCACGCCACGCCGGCCGACCTGCGCGGCACAGCCTATGGCGTGTTCAACCTGGCCAGCGGCCTGGCCATGCTGGCCGCCAGCGTGATTGCCGGGCTGGTGTGGGACAAGCTGGGGCCGGCCGCCACCTTCTGGGCCGGCGGGGCGTTTGCGGCGCTGTGCCTGGTCTGGCTGGGCCTGGGCAGCCTGCGCAGCGCGCGGTCTATCGCTTCAGGGGGCTAGGCGACAACAGGCCGGCCAGAAATGCGACGACGGTGGTAAACACCGTCAATATCGTTTCGCCTTTCGTAATATACGTAGCCCCAGACTCGACCTTCACGGTGACCGTTGATGCCAGTACATAAGCCGAGCCCAGCATGACGATGGCAAATGCAAGCACCACAATCACCCAAATGAAATTGTTGGTTAATGAGTCCGGCGG
>JAFECU010000291.1 GCA_018242005.1 Pseudomonadota bacterium
CCTTGAATCATACATCGGTTTTTAACCCTCTTGCAACTCAAGGTGGGAAATTTTTATCTCTCCCGCCGCTGCAGCCTTCAACTCCTTGGGGAAGTGACTTTCGCTGCAGCGAGCCCGCTAGTATAGCTCGGGAATTCGGTACGCCCGGCGAATTTTTAACTTTTCTTGAAAAAGGCCAGGCTCACCAACGCCACTTCTGTATCAGCTTGTCCGGCGTCAGGCTGTCGTAGCCCTCGAAGGGTTGATGGATCCATGGGTTGGTCGGCAGAAACTCCACAGAGTAGTCCGGGGTAAAGGCCGACAGTCCCTTGGTCCAGATCACGGCGCTGCGCAGCTCGGTGATGGGTTGGTAGTTGCTCTTGAGCATGCGGACCACGGCGTTGAGCGTATGACCTGAATCGGCCAGGTCATCCACGAGCAGCACGCGACCGGCAATCTCGCCCTTGGGTGTGGTGATGAAGCGCGCGAGGTCCAGATGTCCCTGCACGGTGCCCGCCTCTGCCCGGTACGAGCTGGTGGACATGATCGCCAGGGGTTTGTCAAAAATGCGGCTCAAGATGTCGCCAGGACGCAGCCCGCCCCGCGCCAGGCACAGGATGGTGTCGAACTCCCACCCGGATTGATGCACCTTCAATGCCAGCTTTTCAATGAGTCCATGGTATTCGTCATAGCTCACGTACAGATGCTTTCCGTCTTCTGTCAGCATGCGCCACTCCTCAATTGATAGTTAACGGGGATTTATGCATAAACGTCTTCTTCAGATTTCCCTGAGTAGTCTTACGCCGCATAAGGGTTGTGCATCAGGATGGTGTGTTCGCGGTCGGGACTGGTGGAGATCATGGCAATCGGAACGCCCGTCACCTGCTCGATGCGCTCGAGATAGCGGCGCGCATTCACCGGTAGGTCGTCATACCGCGTGACGCCGACCGTGGACTGCGTCCAACCCGCGAGCTTTTCGTAGATGGGCTGGCAGCGGGCAATGTCGTCGGCGCCCATGGGCAGCAAATCCACGCGCTCGCCATCGAGTTCGTAGCCCACGCACAGCCACAGTTCCTGCAGGCCGTCGAGCACGTCAAGCTTGGTGATGCACAGTCCCGACAGGCCGTTCACCTGTGCACTGCGCTTGAGCAGGGCCGCATCAAACCAGCCGCAGCGGCGGCTGCGGCCCGTGGTCACACCCTTTTCCGCCCCCACTGTGCTCATGTGATAGCCCGGCGTACCCGGCTTTTCCCACTCCAGTTCGGTAGGGAACGGGCCTCCGCCTACGCGCGTGCAATAGGCCTTGGTGATGCCCAGGATATAGTGCAACAGGCCCGGGCCAACGCCCGATCCCGCAGCGGCGTTGCCCGCCACGCAATTGCTCGACGTCACATAGGGATAGGTGCCGTGGTCCACGTCCAGCAGCGTGCCCTGCGCCCCCTCGAAGAGCAGGTTGGCGCCGGCCGCGTGGGCCTCGTTGAGTTCGCGCGACACGTCGGCCATCATGGGCTTGAGCAGTTCGGCATGGCGCATGGCTTCGGCAAACACCGGCTCAAATTGCACCTGCCCATCCTTCATGTAGGGTTTGAGGGCTTCGCCGAACGCAAAGCTGCCCGAACCCAGGAAGGTCGCCAGTACGTGGTTGTGCAGAGCCAGCAGTTCACGCAGCTTGGTGGCAAAACGCTCGGGGTGTTTCAGGTCCTGCACGCGCAGCGCGCGGCGCGCAATCTTGTCCTCGTAGGCCGGCCCAATGCCACGGCCCGTGGTTCCGATTTTTTCCACGCCACCATGCTCGCGTGCCGCCTCGCGGGCCACGTCGAGTGCGACATGGAAGGGCAGGATCAACGGGCAGGCCTCGGACACGCGCAGGCGCGAGCGCACTTCAACGCCGGCCTTCTCCAGCCCCTCGATTTCCTCGAAGAGCTTGGCCGACGACAGCACCACGCCGTTGCCGATGTAGCACTTCACGCCGGGGCGCATGATGCCGCTGGGGATCAGGTGCAGAGCCGTCTTGACACCGTTGATGACCAGCGTGTGGCCGGCATTGTGTCCGCCCTGGAAGCGCACCACGCCCTGGGCGCTTTCGGTCAGCCAGTCCACCAGCTTGCCCTTGCCCTCATCACCCCACTGGGTGCCGACCACGACAACGTTACGACCCTTGCTTGCTTTCATGTCAAACCCGATTCAAATGCTGAAGAAATTCAAAGGCTGCGGACGAGCCAGCGCCCATCCGCGCAGACCAGTTCACGGTCGCAGCGGAACTCATCGACCTCGCTGCCATGGCCCGGCAGCATGCAGACCACCGTCTCGCCCTGCTGGCGAAGGGTGGCGATGGCCGCGTTGACATCCGGCGCCTCGCCCCAGGGTGCACGAATCGCGGCCTTGAGCGGACGCGGAGAGACCACGCCGACCAGCTGCTTGACGTCCATGCTGAAGCCCGCCGCCGGGCGGTTGCGGCCAAACACTGCACCCACTTCGTCATAGCGGCCGCCACGCACCAGCGCGTCGCTCGCGCCCTGGGCATAAACCGCAAAGCGTGCGCCACTGTAATAGGCATAGCCGCGCAGATCAGCCAGGTCGAAGGTGACCCGCGCGCTCTCGACGCGCGCCGCTATAGCCCTCAAATCCGATAGCACCTGAGGCACGCCAGATATGGATTTCAGCGCTGTTTCAGCCTCATCGAGCACGGTGGCGTCGCCATACAGCTGCAGCAGGGCCAGCAGACCTTCGCGCGCCCTGATCGGGAAGTCGCGCGCCAGCGAAGATAGTTCGCTTGCGTCCTTGGCAGCCAGCGCCGCATGCACCCGGGCCAGCTGCTGCAGGCCTACCGGCAGGCCGGCGAGCAGGCTGCGCACGATGCGTACGTCAGCAAGATCCACGCTGACATCCTGCACTTTTGCGCTGCGCAGGCATTCCAGAGACAGCAGCACTGCCTCGATGTCGGCCTCTATGCCTGGGTGGCCGTAGATTTCGGCGCCAAACTGCAGCGGCTCGCGCGTGGCGTGGGGGCGATCCGGCCGCGTGTGCAGCACTGGGCCGCAGTAACACAGCCGCGTCACGCCGCGGCGGTTAAGCAAATGGGCGTCGATGCGCGCCACCTGCTGCGTGGTGTCGGCACGCAGGCCCAGTGAGCGGCCAGAGAGCTGGTCCACCAGCTTGAAGGTCTGCAGGTCCAGCGCCTCTCCGGTGCCGGTCAGCAGCGAGTCCAGATGCTCCAGCAGCGGCGGCATGACCAGCTCGTAGCCATAACTGCGGGCCGTATCCAGCAGCCCGCGGCGAAGTTCTTCGATGTGCCGCGCCTCGGAGGGCAAGACATCGGCAATGTGATCCGGCAGGACCCAGGCTGACATGGGGAGGGGTGGGCTGTTAAAAAGGAGATTCTACCGGCTCGAGCGACAAGCCTCCGCGCCGGAGAGCGTGGCAGCTACAACAGCAGCAGCACCAGTCCACCCGCGAGGAGACTCAGCAGCGCGCAGAAGCGGATTTGCCCGTCACGCAGCTGCAGTATCTGCGTGAACATGCGCCGCCAGAGTGCAGGCGATACAAACGGGAGCAGCCCCTCAATTACCAGAATCAGGCCCAGCGCGAGCCAAAAGCCGCCAGCCCAATCCATGGGTTTTTCTGCCCGGTCTCTGTCCGCTCAGTGCTTGCGAGGTGTCACGCCCGCTGGCACTGCGGCCGCCCCAGCGGTTGCACCAGGCGCCGCGCCACGGAAAACCTTGAAGAACTCGGTCGTGGATGGATCGAGCACCACCAGGTCGCTCTTGCGATTGAAGCTGGCCTTGTAGGCTTCCAGGCTGCGGTAGAACTGGGCAAACTGCGGGTCGCGACCAAAAGCCTGGGCATATTGACGCGAGGCTTCGGCATCGCCCTCGCCCTTGACCTTCTGCGCGTCGCGGTAGGCATTGGCGATGATGACCTCGCGCTGGCGATCGGCATCAGCACGAATCTTCTCGCCTTCGGCGGCGCCGGTGGAGCGCAACTCGTTGGCCACGCGCTTTCGCTCGGCCTCCATGCGCCGATAAACGGACTCGGTGATGGCCTCGACATAGTCCACGCGCGTGATGCGCACGTCTACCACGTCCACACCCCAGGGCTTGGCGCCGCGCACCGCCTCCAGCACCTCGCGCTTGACGTCGGACATGAGCGCATCGCGCTTGGCCGAAAGCAGTTCCTTGACGGTGCGGCGGTTGACCTCTTCCTGGAACGCGTTGCGCACCACGCGATTGAGCTGAAGCGCGCCGGCGCTCTCGTCGAGCCCCACATTGCGGATGTACTCCGACGGATCGCTGATGCGCCAGCGAACATACCAGTCGATCACCACGCGTTGCTTTTCGGCTGTCAGCATGGACTCGGTGTCCGAGCTGTCCAGTGTCAGCAGCCGTTTGTCGATGTAGCGCACGTTCTGGAACGGAGGCGGCAGCTTGAAATACAGGCCCGGCTCGGTGATGACGTCCTTGATCTGGCCCAGGGCATAGACCACGCCGAACTGGCGCTGATCCACCACGAACATCATGGAGCTCGCTAGCGCCAGCAGCACCAGAAGCGTCGAAACAATGAATCCAATTCTGTTCACGCAGATCTCCTATCGGGGCTCGCGCTCACGCGAGCGGCTGGCGTCGCGCGAGCGGGCGTCGCTGGGAAATGAGGGGGAGGTTGCCGGCGGCGCACTGCTGGGGCCGGTTGTGGGGGGCACCTCAAGGGTTGGCCCGGGTGGCTGCTGAGCCACGCTCTGCATGATCTTGTCGAGCGGCAAGTACAACAGGTTCGAGCCCTGGCGCGACTCTACGAGGACCTTGGTGACGCTGCCGTAGATCTGCTGCATGGTCTCGATGTACATGCGGTCGCGCGTGACCTGCGGCGCCTTCTGGTATTCGGTCAGGATGTCGCTGAAACGCTGCGTATCACCCTGGGCCTGAGCCACAATGCGCGCCTTGTAGGCAGCCGCCTCTTCCCCAAGCCGTGATGCCGCGCCCGCGGCCCGTGGCACCACGTCGTTGGCATAGGCCTGGGCCTCGTTCTTGGCGCGCTCGCGCTCCTGGCCAGCCTTGAGCACATCGTCGAAGGCCGCCTGCACCTGCTCGGGCGGGCGCACGCCCCCCTGCTGCAGATTGATGCCGACCACCTCCACGCCAATCTTGTAGCGGTCCAGGATAGTCTGCATCAGATTGCGCACGCGCGGCGCGATCTGATCGCGCTCCTCGGCCAGGGCCGTGTCCATCTTCATCTTGCCGACGACCTCGCGCACCGCCGTTTCGGCCACCTGCACCACGGCATCGGCCGGGTTGCGGCTCTCGAACAGCCATGCGCGTGCGTCATTTAGGCGGTATTGCACGGCAAACTTGATCTCGACGATGTTCTCGTCCTCAGTCAGCATGGCAGACTCGCGCAGGCCGGTGCTCTTGATGATGGTGTCGCGCCCCACGTCCACCGAGCGGATCTGGGACACGTAGACCAGTTCATGGCGCTGGATGGGATAGGGCAGGCGCCAGTTAAAGCCTGCATTGACCGTGCCCTTGTATTTGCCGAACTGGGTGATCACGGCCTGTTGGCCTTCCTGCACGATGAAAAAGCCAGTACCCAGCCAGATCAGGACGGCAATCACGGCGATCAGGCCCACGCCCACGCCGGCATTCTTCATGTCGGGTTGAAATCCACCACCTCCGCCGCCCGGCGTCGGTCCGCGGCCGCCACCATTGCGCCCACCGAAAAGCCCGCCGAGCTTGCGGTTCAGGTCCTGCCAGAGTTCGTCGAGATCGGGCGGTTGGCCGGATGAACCCTGCCCACGCCCGCGGCCACCCTGAGGCTGGTCGTTCAAGGGACGCTCCGGCTCCTGGCCCTGGTTGCCCTCGCCCTTGTCGTCCCCACGGCCCCAGCGCGGGTCGTTGAGATTGAACATCCCCCGAATGCGCCCGGGCAGCAACGCCCAGCGGGAGGCGCGGTTTAGAAGATTCATGCGCTAGTTCTCTTGTTCTCTATACACCTGTTACATACGGCATTGTGCCCAATCAGCCCGGCAGGCCCGGCTATTCAGCAGCTTTTCCAAGGGTAATGCCGGGTGCCGCGGTCGCCTCGACCATGTGTGCAAGTTGCTCGCGCAACGCCGCGACGCCCTCCCCCTTGCGCGCGCTCACGAAGATGCGTGGCACCTGGCGCCCGTCGAGCTCGTACAGATCCTGCAGCCTGGCGGGCCTAGTCTCATCAGTCATGGCATCCATCTTGTTGAAGACAAGCAGCTGCGGAACCTCCGCGGCACCGATCTCGGCCAGCACCAGCTGCACCTGGGCGATCTGCTCAGGGTAGCCGGGGTTGGCGGCATCAACCACATGCAGCAGCAGGTCGGCATCCACCGCCTCTTGAAGCGTGGCCTGGAAGGCATCGACCAGGCCATGGGGCAGGTCACGGATAAAACCCACGGTATCGGACAGTGACACCGAGCCCGCGGCCTCGCCCAGGTAGAGCTGGCGCGTGGTGGTATCGAGCGTGGCGAACAACTGATCGGCGGCATAGGCTCGCGCCTTGACCAGTGCGTTGAACAGCGTGGACTTGCCGGCATTGGTATAGCCGACCAGCGAGATGTTGAAGGTGTCGCGGCGCTCGCGCTGTCGGCGCTGCGTAGCGCGCTGCTTCTTGACTTTCTGCAGCCGCTCTTTGGTGCGCCTGATCGCATCGTCAATCATGCGGCGATCCAGCTCGATCTGCTTTTCGCCGGGGCCGCCGCGCCCGCCGATACCGCCCATCTGGCGTTCCAGGTGGGTCCAGCGGCGCACCAAGCGCGTGGCCACATACTGCAGCCGCGCCAGCTCCACCTGCAGCTTGCCTTCGTGGCTTCGCGCGCGCTGGGCAAAAATCTCCAGGATGAGCAGGGTCCGGTCATTGACCGGCAGCTGCAGATGACGCTCAAGGTTGCGCTGCTGAGCCGGGCTCAGGGCCTGGTCGAACAACACCTCCTTGGCGCCATGCATTTGCGCGAGGGTCAGTATCTCGTCGGCCTTGCCACTACCCACGAACAGAGCGGCGTCAGGCGCCTTGCGCTTGCAGGTCAGCCGCGCCACAGGCTTCAGGCCCGCCGAATCGGCGAGCAGGCCCAGTTCCTGCAGTTCGGTGTCGAAATGCGGCAGGCCGAAATCCACGCCGACCAGGAGGACCGGCGTGAAAGAGCTATCGGATGATGGGTTGGAACTCAAGGCTGCTGGCCGTTGCATGGGAAGCGCTTGCGCCCCGGCGCAGCCCCAGGCTGCGGTGTGGGTTTACTGATTGTCCCCGTCGGCGCTTTCCGCCGTCGTGAAGTTAACGGCGCGCCCAGGCACGATCGTGGAGATGGCGTGCTTGTACACCATCTGCGTCACGGTATTGCGCAGAAGCACCACATATTGATCGAAGGATTCGATCTGGCCCTGCAGTTTGATCCCGTTGACCAGGTAGATGGACACCGGCACATGCTCACGACGCAGCACGTTCAGGAAGGGATCTTGAAGAAGTTGACCTTTATTGCTCACGATATTCTCCGTGTTCAAGAATGTTGTTGTAAAGCGGCACCTTACCACAGTCGTGGCGCCTTTAGCGGCTTAGGGGCTCAGGAGTCGCGCTTATCCGCGTAGGGGTTGCTGGAGGTCTTGAGCTCTATGCGCAGCGGCGTGCCGACGAGGTCGAATTCCTTGCGGAATCTGCCCTCCAGAAAGCGCTTGTAGGCATCGGTTACATGCTCGAGCGAGTTGCCGTGGATCACGATCACCGGCGGGTTCATGCCGCCCTGGTGCGCATAGCGCAGCTTGGGGCGGTGCATGCCGGAGCGCTTGGGGGTCTGGAACTGCACAGCCTCCTGCAGCAGGCGCGTCAGCACCGGCGTGGGCATCTTGCGATTGGCCGACTTGTAGGCCTGCGCGATGGAGGCCCACAGCGGCCCTATGCCCTGGCGCTTGATGGCCGAGATGAAATGCAGCGGGGCAAACTTGAGGAAAGACAGCCGCGTCTCGATCGAGCGCTCCAGTTGCTGGCGACCATAGTCGTCCACCGCGTCCCATTTGTTCACCGCGATAACCACGGCACGGCCGCTCTCCAGAATGTAGCCCGCGATATGCGCATCCTGGTCGGTCACGCCCTGGGTGGCATCGAGCAGCAGCAACACCACATTGGCTGACTCGATGGCCTGCAGGGTTTTGACGACGGAGAACTTCTCGATGGCCTCGAACACCTTGCCGCGGCGGCGCAGGCCCGCGGTATCGATGAGCTCGAACTTCTGTCCGTTGCGCTCGAATGGCACGGAGATGGCATCGCGGGTCGTACCCGGCAGGTCGAAGGCCACCAGGCGTTCCTCGCCGAGCCAGGTGTTGATCAGCGTGGACTTGCCCACGTTGGGGCGTCCCGCCACGGCCAGACGGATGACGTTGGCCTCGGCCGCGACATCGCCCTCCTCCATCTCCGGCAGGGCCAGGGATTCGAGCGCCAGTTCCACCAGGCTGCGCACGCCCTGTCCATGCGCGGCCGAGACAGGGTGCACCTCGCCCAGGCCCAACTCGTAGAACTCGACCAAATGGGCGCTGTCCTGCATTCCCTCGGCCTTATTGCCAGCCAGCACGCAGGGCTTGCCCAGGCGGCGCAGATACTTGGCGATGTCATGGTCCTGCGCCGACAGGCCGCCACGCACGTCCACGACGAAGATCACCACATCGGCCTCGGCCACCGCCTGCTGGGTCTGCTTGGCCATCTCGCGGTAGATGCCGCTTGACGCATCGGGCTCGAAGCCCCCGGTGTCGATGACGATGTATTCGTGCCTGCCCTGGCGGCCGTTGCCATAGTGGCGGTCGCGCGTGAGGCCGGCAAAGTCGGCCACGATGGCATCGCGTGACTTGGTCAGGCGGTTGAACAGGGTGGATTTACCCACGTTGGGCCGCCCCACCAGGGCGATGACCGGTTTCATCCCAGCTTCCTATACCTATCAATCAGTCGGGGCGAAAGCCGTAGACGGCGCCCTTGCGCGTGACCACCACCAGCGTATCGCCGGCCGCCACGGGCGCGGCTGCAATGCCCGAGCCGTCGGTTGTCAGCCGGTTGAGCGGCGCCGCGTCGGTGCGCGACAGCAGGTGCACCAGCCCGGTGTCGTCGCCAATGACCACCGAGCGGCCCAGAAGCAGAGGCGCCGTGAGCTTGCGGAACTGCAGCCGCTCGGACGTCCAGGCGCGCGCGCCGTTGGCACGCTGCCACGCGACGACCGTGCCATTGCTCTCGGTGCCGAACAGCATGTCGGCGTCGCCATCGATACCCTCGCTGCCGCTGGCCGGCTGTGTCCACAGGACGGCGCCACGCCCGGCATCGATGCAGCCCACGGCCGCCTGGAAGGCGCGCGCACACAGGTTGTCACCAACGCGGCTGGTGCGGCCCACGATCTCCACCAGACGCTCGACGTCGTTGGTGCCACGCGGGCTGGCGAGGGGGGCCTCCCAGCGCACCACGCCATTGTCGGGGTTGAAGCCCACCAGGCGCCCAGACAGGCCGGCCACCAGGGTGTCGCCCACGGCCATCAGCACCCCGCCCTCGCGCAGGATCAACGGCTCGCCCGGGCGTTGCTGGCGCCACAACTGGTAACCCGTGGCGGCATCGAAGGCGGTGATCGACCGGTCTGCGGCCAGCACGAAGACGCGCAGCCCCGCCACCAGCGGCGCCGTATACGCCTGCGCCGACAGGGGCTTGCGCCAGACCTCGCGCCCGCCATCAAGAACGATGACCTGACCGCTCCTGGACACCACGGCACTCCAGCGGCCGTCACTGCCCACTCCCGAGGCCAGGGGCAGGTTCAGCTGGGTACGCCAGACATCACCGCCCGTGCGGGCGTCGATCGCCGCGACCTCGCCGTTGCCGGAGGCCAGCGTGAGCACGCTGCCGTTGACATGCGCGTCGAGCACCAGGCCGTCCGCGGCGCCGATGCGGGCCGTCCAGGCCTGGCGCACGCCAAGCACGGGCACGTTGGGGCCAAGATCGGCCGGCTTGGGCTTGGACGAACCGCCCCAGAGCGAACAGCCCCCCACGCCCAGAAGGCCGGCCAGCGCCAGCGCCCCCAGCAGGGCCCGGCAGCTCTTGCGTGCCGCACTCACTGCGCACCCCCTGCCCCGGCAGCGGCGACGGTCTGGACCTGCGCGCCAAGTGCGTTGAGCTTGGCTTCCACCAGGCGCCGGTATTCGACGCCGTCACCAAAGGCCTGGTAGGCGCTCTGGTATTCGGCAATGGCCTCCTGCTTCTTGCCCTGCAGCGCCAGCACGTCGCCCTTGCGATCGGCAACGGCGCCGGCAAACTCGGGTGGAAACCGCTGCGACAGCTGGGCCAGCGCATCGTCGTAGGATTTTTCCTCGATGAGCACGCCCGCCAGGCGCAGCCGGGCCAGCGCCGCATAGCCCTCGTCGGAAGCCTTGTCCGCCACCCAGGTCAGCACGCCCTTGGCGGCATCCCATTTGTCGGCATCTGCCAGGGCCTTCGCCGCCAGCAGGCCGGCCTGGCCGGCCTGGATGGTGCCGCCGTAGCCGGACTTCAAGTCGCCAAAGGCCTGCTCCACGCGCGGCAGGTCGCCCGTTCGTCCTGCCATCTCCACCACCTCTTCCAATGCCGTGGCCTGCTGGGCCTGGCGGCTCTGCCACATCTGATAGCCGTTCCAGGCGGCAAAGCCACCCAGGATGAGGGTCAGCACCCAGGTGATGGGCGTGCCCCAGTTTTTCCAGAAATGCTTGAGCTCCTCGAGCTGTTCTTGTTCTTGCAGGTCGAAATTGTTTGCCATGTTGTGGTTTTCCGTTCAGCGCGGCGATTGTAGGCTGGCCGCCCAGTCGGCCAGGGTGGCCAGCGGGCGCTCGGTCTGCTCGCCGCTGTCGCGCAGCGGCTTGACGGTGACGGCGCCGCGCGCGAGTTCGTCGGCGCCAAAGATCAGGGCAAAGCGCGCGCCGCTGGCGTCCGCCTTCTTGAACTGCGACTTCATGCTGCCCATGCCCTCGCTCGACTGCGCCGGCGCGTGCATCTGCACCGCTACGCCCAGGCTGCGCAGCTGCTGCAGGGTCTGCATGACCTGGGGCAGCGCCGTTGCCTCGGGCACGATGGCGTAGGCATCGGCAGCAAGCCCCTGCGCCTGCGTCTCCTGCTCCTTGATGAGCTCCAGCACGCGCTCCACGCCCAGGGCCCAGCCCACGGCGGGGGCGCTCTTGCCGCCAATCTGCTCGATCAGGTAGTCGTAGCGGCCGCCGCCGCAGATCGTGCCCTGCGAGCCGAGCTGGTCGGTGATGAACTCGAACACCGTGAGGTTGTAGTAGTCCATGCCGCGCACCAGGCGCGGGTTCAGGCTCCAGGCCACGCCGTTGGCGTCCAGGATGGCCTTGACCGTGTCAAAGTGCCTGAGCGAGGCCTCGCCCAGGAAGTCGATGAGCCGCGGCGCGGCGTTCACCATGTCCTGCATGGCGGGGTTCTTGGTGTCCAGCACGCGCAGCGGGTTGGTGTACATGCGGCGCCTGGCCTCTTCGTCCATCACGTCCTGGTGCTGCTCCAGGTAGGCGATCAGGGCGGCGCGGTGGGCGCGGCGCTCATCGGGCTGGCCCAGGCTGTTGAGCTCCAGGCGCACGTTTTTCAGGCCCAGCACAGCCCACAGCGCATGGGCCAGCAGGATGATCTCGGCATCGACCTCAGGCCCGCCAAAACCCAGGGCCTCGGCCCCGATCTGGTGGAACTGGCGGTAGCGCCCGCGCTGCGGCCGCTCGTGGCGGAACATGGGGCCCATGTAGTACAGGCGCTTGCCACCGTCGTAGAGCATGGTGTGCTCGACCACGGCGCGCACCACGCCGGCCGTGGCCTCGGGGCGCAGCGTGAGCTGCTCGCCGTTGAGCCGGTCCTCGAAGGAGTACATCTCCTTCTCGACGATGTCGGTCACCTCGCCCAGGCCGCGCACGAACAGCGGCGTGGGTTCGACGATGGGGGTGCGGATGTTGCGGTAGGCGTAGCGCGCCATCAGCGAGCGCACCACGCCCTCCAGCCATTCCCAGCGCGCCGAGTCGGGCGGCAGGATGTCGTTCATGCCTTTGATGGCAAGCAGCTTCTGCATCTTGTGTGAGTCTTTTATTTGAATGAATTTGGCCTGCAGCGCTTATCCATCAAGCGTTGACAGCTACTTTTTTCATAGAACCACTTCGCGCGCATCGCCGAAGCGCCGGGCGATGTAGTTCTCGACGATGGTCTGGAATTCCTGCGCAATGTGCTCACCGCGCAGCGTCATGGCCTTCTCCCCGTCGATGAACACGGGCGCCGCGGGTGCCTCGCCGGTGCCGGGCAGGCTGATGCCGATGTCGGCGTGCTTGCTCTCGCCCGGGCCGTTGACGATGCACCCCATAACGGCCACCTTGAGCCTTTCCACGCCCGGGTATTGCTTGCGCCACACGGGCATCTGCGCGCGCAGGTAGTCGTCGATCTGCTTGGCCAGCTCCTGGAAGGTGGTGCTCGTGGTGCGCCCGCAGCCGGGGCAGGCCGTCACGCTGGGCACGAAGGCGCGCATGCCCAGCGACTGCAATATCTCGGAGGCCACGACGACCTCTTGCGTGCGCGCCTCGCCGGGCTGGGGCGTGAGCGACACGCGGATGGTGTCGCCAATGCCCTCCTGCAGCAGGATGGACAGCGCCGTGGTCGAGGCCACGATGCCCTTGGTGCCCATGCCGGCCTCGGTCAGGCCCAGGTGCAGCGCGTAGTCGCAGCGCCGGGCGAGTTCTCGGTAGACCGCGATCAGGTCCTGCACGCCGCTGACCTTGCACGACAGAATGATCTGGTCACCGCTCAACCCCATGGCCTCGGCGCGGCGCGCCGATTCGATGGCCGACGTGATCAGCGCCTCGTACATAACCTGGCGCGCGTCCCAGGGCGCACTGCGCCGGCCATTGGCGTCCATCAACTGGGCCAGCAGCTCCTGGTCCAGGCTGCCCCAGTTGACGCCGATGCGCACGGCCTTGTCCCAGCGCATGGCCGCCTCGATCATCTGGCCGAACTGCCTGTCGCGCTTGTCGCCCTTGCCGACGTTGCCAGGGTTGATGCGGTACTTGGACAGCGCCTGGGCGCAGTCCGGAAATTCGGTCAGCAGGCGGTGGCCGTTGTAGTGGAAGTCGCCCACCAGGGGCACATCCTGCCCCATGCGGTCGAGCTGCTCGCGGATGTAGGGCACGGCGGCGGCCGCCTCGGGCGTGTTCACCGTGATGCGCACGAACTCCGAGCCCGCCTGGGCCAGCTCCTTGACCTGGATGGCGGTGCCAATCGCATCCACCGTATCGGTATTGGTCATGGACTGCACGCGCACCGGCGCGTCGCCCCCCACCGTGACCACGCGGCTGCCCCAGACGATGCGCGCCTGGCGCGAGCGGCGCGCCTGGGGCGCGGCCATGGCAATGGGGGCCGCTGTGTCAGACATGTTCATTCACTTCACCTCGAAACGCGCGACGTTGTTGCGCGCAATGGCCTTCATGTCCATGGGCTGGCCGCGCACCACGACCTCGGTCGCGTCGGCCCTGCCTATCACCACATGCCATGGCGGCGAGCCCTCGGCAGAATAGCTCTCGCCGGCATCCAGCGCCTTCTGCAGCACCACGCGGCCGGCGCCGTCGCGCACCTGCACCCAGGACTGCGCCCTTGCGCGAATGACGAGCGGGCCCTCGGCCGCGGGCGCCTGGGACTGAGCGGACTCGGTCTGCGCAGACTCGGCCTGCGCGGGTGCGGCTGCTGCCGGCTCCGGCAGCTCCTGCGCCATGGCCAGGCTGTGCTGCGCGCCTGCGGCATTGCCTGGCTCCTGTGCCTCATGCGGTGGCGCCACCGGCCTGGGCTGCTCCACAGCCGGTGCGGCTTCCTCGTGTTTTTCGTCCGCGCCAAAGGGCAGGAATGCCATGGCCAGCGCGGCCGCCAGCAAGGCCACCACGGCAACGCCTATCAGGCGCGAGCGGGGCTGCTCCAGCGAGCCCCCCTTGCCTCCGCGGCGCACCGGGTCCTTGAACGAGGCATTGATGCTCTTGTCCGGCGGCAGATGGGCCGGTGCGCCCTGAGGCAGCAGCGCCAGCACGGGAGCGGCATCGGCCTTCAACGCCCGGCACACGCTCGACGCCAGGGCCCGCATGAACACGGCATCGGGAAAGGCATCGGGCTGATTCGCCTCCAGTGCCTGCAGCTTGGCCACAGGCACCTTGAGGGCGCCGGCCAGGGCGTCGATGTGCACGCCAGCCGATTCACGCAATTGCCTGAGCAGCGAACCTGCCGTCACGCCGCTTGCCGGCGCCGCACCGTCCTGTGCCAAATCGTCGTCGCCCTCTGTCGCCATCGACTCACTCATTGAATGCCCCCCTGTCGAATGCCGATGTTTCCTTGGCGTCGGGGAAGCGCTTGTGCAGCTGCTCGCCCAACTGACGCACGGCGACCGTGTCGCCCAGTGCACGCTCCACCTTGATGCCCAGCCACAGCGACTGCGCATTGGCGAAGTCGCCATTGTTGACGCGGCGAATGTAGAACTGCGCCCGCTTGTCCTCGCCCCGCGACAACATGACAGAAGCCAGCTGGTAGCCGACCACCGGATTTCCGGGATCGAGCTCATAGGCACGCAGCAGGGTCAGCTCGGCCTCGGCCGAGCGGCCGGCGCGCTGATAGCAAAGGCCCTGCGACATCAGCGTCTTGCCGCGCGCGGCATAGCCGGGCGTGGCCAGGGCGCGCTCGAACAGCTGGTTGGCCTGCTCGTATTGCTGGCGCTGGCACAGCAGCCAGCCATAGTTGTGCATGATGTCCGGATCGGCGGGCTTCATGGACTGGGCGCGCTTGAAGCTATCTTCGGCCAGGGCCAGGTCGCCCATGCCCATGTACACCAGGCCACGCAGGTGATAGGCATCGGCGTAGCTGGGGTCGGTGGCCAGGGCCTGGCGCACCTCTTCGAGTGCCACCGTGGACTGGCCCATCTGCATGTAGTTGGCGGCCAGCTCCAGGCGGATGCGTGCGCGCCGGCGCACATCGGTCTCGCCGACGCCGGCCGTGGGCTCGGTCGCCCCTGGGTCGGCCGCAGCCTGATGGGCACAGCCGGCCACACCGGCCAACACCCCCACCACCACACCGGCGGCCGCCAGCCAACGCCCCGCCCAACCAAGATCCGAACGCCACTCCGTCATGTATTGCCTCTCTTCGCCGTGAGCCATCAGACGATGGGTTTGATCGAAATGGTGCGCAGCCTGGCCATGCGTTCACCGACCCGAGTGCGGTCCTTGACATCGCCGGCCAGCTGGCCGCAGGCCGCGTCGATGTCGTCGCCGCGCGTCTTGCGCACCGTGGTGACGATGCCGGCGTCCGACAGCAGCTGCGCAAAGGCCGTTACCGCGGCCGCAGGCGAGCGGCGCAGGCCTGAGGCGGGAAACGGGTTGAACGGAATCAGGTTGAACTTGCAGGACACGCCGCCGTCCGCCGCCTTGCGGTGCACCAGCGCTATCAACTCGCGCGCATGCTCGGGCTGGTCGTTCACGCCGTCGAGCATGCAGTATTCAAAGGTGATGAAGTCGCGCGGCGCATGTTCCAGGTAGCGCCGGCAGGCCGCCAGCAGTTCCTGCAAGGGATATTTGCGGTTGAGCGGCACCAGGTTGTCACGCAGGGCGTCATTGGGCGCGTGCAGGGACACGGCCAGCGCCACAGGGCAGTCCTGGCCCAGCCGGTCCATCATGGGCACCACCCCAGAGGTGGACACCGTGACGCGGCGGCGCGACAGGCCATAGCCATGGTCGTCGAGCATGATGCGAAGCGCCGGCACCAGGGCAGAATAGTTCTGCAGCGGCTCACCCATGCCCATCATCACGACGTTGGAGATCACGCGCTCGCCATCGCCGCGACGCTGGCGCAGCACATGCTCGGCATGCCAGAGCTGGGCGATGATCTCGCCCGCGGTCAGGTTGCGGCTGAAACCCTGGTGCCCCGTGGAGCAGAATCGGCAGCCCACGGCGCAGCCTGCCTGCGAAGAGATGCACAACGTGCCTCGGTCGTCCTCTGGGATGAAGACGGTCTCGACCGCATTTCCGCCGCCCACGTCGAACAGCCACTTCACCGTGCCGTCCGCCGAGACATGCTCGCTGATGGCTGAAAGGCCCGTCACCTGGGCGCAGCCCTTGAGCTTTTCGCGCAGCGACTTCGCCAGATCGCTCATCTGGTCGAAGTCGCTCGCACCCCGCTGGTGTATCCAGCGGAATAGTTGCGTGGCCCGGAAACGCTTTTCCCCCAGCCGCTCGCAAAAGGCGGCCAAGGCATCGAGGTCCAGGTCCAGAAGGTTCGTGGTCATAACGTTAACGCCTGTCCACGCCCACGCGATGCACCCCGCGCGCGCCGGGGCCGGTCTCGGCCCCGCCCTGCGCACGGAGCCACTGCATCAGCGCGCGTAGACGTTCAGGCCGGGGAAGAAGAAAGCGACTTCGACCTGGGCGGTCTCGGCGGCGTCGGAGCCGTGCACGGCGTTGGCGTCAATGCTGTCGGCGAAGTCGGCGCGGATGGTGCCAGCGTCGGCCTTCTTGGGGTCGGTTGCACCCATCAGTTCACGGTTCTTCAGGACGGCGTTCTCGCCCTCCAGCACCTGCACCATGACCGGACCGGAGATCATGAAGTCCACCAGGTCCTTGAAGAAGGGGCGCTCCTTGTGCACGCCGTAGAACTGCTCGGCCTCGGCGCGCGACAGGTGGATCATGCGGGCGGCGGCGATCTTCAGGCCGGCAGCCTCGAAGCGGGCGTAGATCTGGCCGATCACGTTCTTGGCGACGGCGTCGGGTTTGATGATGGAGAGGGTACGTTCGATAGCCATGTCGGTTTTCCTAGAGAGTAGGTGTTGAAAGCGAGTGTCGCGGCAATTTTTTTGCCTCTCGGGCAAAACCGTGCATTCTAACTTTTCACCAATCCCCTGGGTGCGTGGCCGGCAGAAGGCGCCCACACTCCTAGCGGCCGCCGCCTCCTCGGCGCGAACCGCCGCCACGCTGCTGCTGCTGGCGGTGGCGCGAAAAGCTGTCGGCGCCGATGTAGCCCAGAGAGGTCTTCATGGGGTCGGGCTGAGAGCTGCCCGACGAACGTCCTGAGCTCCCCGCGCCCTTGTTCCGGCCGTTGCTGCCCTGCATCTTCGAGCCCATGGGCTTGCGCTCGCCACGGCGGCCATTGCCTCCCCGGCCTCCGGCACGTGGGGCAGCCTCCGCATCAGCCGGGACGCCTGCCGCCTGCATCAGGGCGCGGATGTCATGCTCGTCGAGCTCCAGCCAGGCGCCTCGCTTGAGGCCGCGCGGCAGCATCATGGCACCGTAGCGGATGCGGATCAGCCGGCTCACGGCATGGCCCACGGCCTCGAACATGCGCCGCACCTCGCGATTGCGCCCTTCGGAGATCGTGACACGGTACCAGCAATTGGCGCCCTCCCCGCCGCCATCCTCGATGGAACCGAAGGCGGCCATGCCGTCGTCGAGCGACACGCCTTCGAGCAGGCGCTGGCGCTCCTCGGCGCTCAGGGCGCCCAGCACGCGCACCGCGTACTCGCGCTCCAGGCCGAAGCGCGGATGCATGAGCTTGTTGGCCAGCTCCCCGGAGCTGGTGAACAGCAGCAGGCCCTCGGTATTCAGATCCAGGCGCCCCACCGACTGCCATTTGCCTTGTTGCAGGCGCGGCAGTTTGCGAAACACTGTGGGGCGGTTCTGCGGGTCGTCATGCGTGACGACCTCGCCGACCGGCTTATGGTAGGCGATCACGCGCGCCGGTGGCGGCGCGATGCGAAAGCGAATCGGCTTGCCATTGACCTTGATCTGGTCGCCAAACTGTACGCGCTGGCCGATATGGGCGGGTTCGTTGTTGACGGAGATGCGCCCTTCGAGAATCAGTTGCTCCATCTCCAGCCGCGACCCCATGCCCGCCTGGGCCAGCACCTTGTGCAGCTTGGGACTTTCGGGCTGGGGCAGCAGCACCCGCTTGGGCAACACCACGGCGGCGTCGCCCTCATCCTGGTCGAGCTGGCCCGACACCACGTCGGCAAAGCGGTAGCCTTCAGCGCGGCGGCCCTGCTGGCGCGCGCCATCGCGTCGCTCGGGGCGCTGCGGCGGCTGCGCCGCCTCGGCGGGCGGCGGCGCGGACACATCGGCCGGCTCCAGGAGTTCCTGGGGCGGCGCCATGGCCTCAGGCTGCTCGGCCACCACCTTCCCGGCGGGCTTGCGCGTGCGCGGCCGGTGCGTCTTGGGCGACTGGGCGACGGTCTGCGCCTCGTCGGGCGCGAGATCCTTGTTTGAATCGTTCATGTCAACTTCCTGCGACGCCGTCGTCGCCGTCTTCTTGGGTCGCAGCCGCCGCCAGGGCAGATGCGTCTGTCATTTCCTGCACAGCGGCTACGCCGTCCTCACCTGCCTCGTCCGCTTGCGGCATGTCTGCCGCGCCAGCGAGCGCCTCCAGCATATGGGTCTGCACGCCGGGCTCCTCCAGCATGGGCAGCTGGTTCAGCGCCTGCAGCCCCAGGTCATCCAGGAACTGCCGCGTGGTGGCCAGCAAGGCCGGGCGCCCCACCGTTTCACGGTAGCCAATCACCTCGACCCAGCCACGTTCCTCCAGCTGCTTGATGATCAGGCTGTTGACCGTGACACCGCGAATCTCCTCGATGTCGCCGCGCGTCACCGGCTGGCGGTAGGCAATGATGGCCAGAGTCTCCAGGGTGGCGCGCGTGTAACGCGGCGGTTTCTCCGGGTGCAGGCGATCGAGGTATTCGCGCATCTCGGGACGACTTTGAAAGCGCCAGCCCGTCGCCACCTGCACCAGCTCGACGCCGCGCAGCGCCCAGTCCTGCTGCAACTCCAGGAGCAGCTCCTTGACCGTATCGGCGCCCAGCGCATCGTCGAACAAGGTACGCAGCTCGCGCACCGTCACTGGCTGGAGGGCGCAGATCAGTGCGGTTTCGAGAACCCGTTTGGCTTCCACCGAATTCATGGTCCAACAGTTCCAATAAGGGTGGCCTCGCACCATCGCGGGGCATATACCTGGGGTTGGAGAATGTTCTTATCTGCGCCGCGAAGATGGCGGCGCCTGGCACCGCAGCCCTCCCGGGCCGGCATGGCACCCACCGCATGAAGCCCGAATGCCTACGGCAGAGCAGCCGTTCGCGTTAATTGTAGCGCAAGCCCCAGAAATCAAGGGCCTGGAGCAGGTCCTCAGGCGGCTGGGCATGGAATTCCATGGCCTCGCCGGTCACAGGGTGGGTAAAAGCCAGGCGGAAGGCGTGCAGCGCCTGGCGCTGCATGGGGCCGGCGGCGGCGCCGCCATACAGGGCGTCGGCCACCAGGGGGTGACGCATGGACGCCATGTGCACGCGAATCTGGTGCGTGCGGCCCGTGTGCAGCGTGCAGCGCACCAGGCACACCTCGTCGCAACCCGCCAGCAGCTCGAAATCGGTGCGCGCCTCCTTGCCCGCATGCCGGGCAAGGTCCACCACCGCCATGCGCAAACGGTTGCGCGGGTCGCGTCCTATGGGCGCCTGCACGCTGCGCCGCGCCGGGCCAACCCACGCACCCCAGGCCAGGGCCAGATACTGGCGGCTGACCTCGCGCGCCGCAATCATGCGCACGAGCGCGTCCATGGCCGTGCGGCTGCGCGCCACCACCATGAGGCCGCTCGTGTCCTTATCCAGCCGGTGCACGATGCCGGCGCGGGGCACCTGCAGGGCCTGAGCATCACGTCCGAGCAGGGCATTGAGCAGTGTGCCGCTCCAGTTGCCCGGCGCCGGATGCACCACCAGGCCCGCGGGCTTGTTGACGACGAGCAGATACTCATCCTCATGGACCACGTCGAGTGGCATTTGTTCGGGCTTGAAGGCCTGGCTTTGCTGCGTGGGGTGCATCTGCACCACCACCTGGTCGCCGGCTCGAACCTTCTGCGCCGGCTTGAGCGCGCTTTGGCCGTTCAGAAGCACGTCGCCCTGCGCCAGCAGCTGCTGCAGGTAGCTGCGCGAAAACTCCGGCACCAGCTCGGCCAGGGCCTTGTCCAGGCGCACCTGGTGCAGCGCGGCGGACACCGTCACCGCACGCGACTCGCATTCCGAGGCCCCCGGTTCGCTGGCGAGGGACTCGCCCAGGGCTTGCGCGTCGGCGTCCTCGTCGGGCCACGGCAGCCCATCGCCGACCACTCGCGTGCTCAACGTGCAGGCAGGTAGCGCGCGGGATCGACCGGCTTGCCCTGGCGGCGGATTTCAAAATGCAGCTTCACGCGGTCGGCATCGGTGCTGCCCATTTCCGCAATCTTCTGGCCGCGGCGCACGTTCTGGTCCTCCTTCACGAGCAGCGTCTGGTTGTGCGCATAGGCCGTGAGGAAGGTGTTGTTGTGCTTGAGGATCACCAGGTTGCCATAGCCGCGCAGGCCCGCGCCGGCATACACCACGCGGCCATCGGCGGCGGCCAGCACCGGGTCGCCGGCCTTGCCCGCGATGTCGTAGCCCTTGTTGCGCGCTTCGTCGAAGCCGGCCAGCAAGGCCCCCGACGACGGCCAGATGAAGTGCATGTCGTCGGGGCCCGCGGCGGCGACCGGAACGGGTGCCGGCGCAGGCGCGGCCGCCGATGCCACCACGGCCGGCGATGAGGCGGCCGGCGCCGCCGCAGCAGCCGCCGATGCGCTGGAGGATGCTGCGGTGGCGGGAGCGGACGCCGTGCCCACCTTGGGCGCGCTAGCCGCCGACGAAGACGCCAGCGGCGACGAGGTGACCGGGCGCGTCACCACACCCGTGTCGGCTGCCACCGCCACCGCGCCGGGCGGAGCCACACGCAGGACCTGGCCCACCTCGATGAGGTTGGCGTTTTCCAGATTATTCCAGCGCGCAATATCCTTCCAGCTCTGCCCGTTTTCCAGGCCGATGCGAATCAGGGTGTCCCCGGGCTTGACGGTGTAGTAACCCGGCTTGCCTGCATTTTCGGCACCCGGCAGGGGCTTGACCTCAGGGGCTGCCGTCGCCGCAGCCGCACCGCCATTGGCAAACGTGCCGCGATCGACCACTGGCGCCCTGTTCACAGGGGCGTTGCAGCCGGCCAGCAATCCGCCCGCCAGCACGACAACCCCCAAAGCCACAAGACCACGCGATACCAACATAAGCAATATTCCTTCAGACGACCCCCGATTTTAGGGGGACGAAGTGCACGGCCTCGAGCACGCTTTGCTTCAAGCCCTGCACCGTTTTGTCAACCACCAGCAACATCTGGCGCCCGTCGGCACCGGCCATGGGCGCCACCAGGCGCCCGCCCTGGGCCAACTGCTCGCACCACTGCAGCGGCAGGCTCTCGCCTCCGGCCGCAGAAATGATGCCCGCGTAGGGTGCGCCGCCAACATAGCCAAGCATGCCGTCACCCAGGATCAGGTGGACATTGGCCAGGCGCAATGGGCGCAGATTCTCTCGCGCCTTCTCATGCAACGCACGCAGGCGCTCTATGGTGTACACCTCTCGCGCCAGCCTGGCCAGCACGGCCGCCTGGTAGCCGCAGCCGGTGCCGATCTCCAGAACCCTGCCCAGGCCGTGGGCCTGGGCGCAGGGTGCACCCAGCAGCAGCTCGGTCATGCGCGCCACCACGCTGGGCTTGGAAATGGTCTGGCCCAGGCCTATGGGCAGGCTGGTGTCCTCGTAGGCCTGGTTGGCCAGGGCGGTATCGACGAAGCGGTGCCGCTCCACGCCTCCCATGGCCTGCAGCACCGGCGCCGCGGCGATGCCGCCTGCCGCCAGGCGCTGCACCATGCGCGCGCGCACCGCGGCCGAGTCCAGCCCCACACCCTGGGGTGCGGCCGGCGGCGCCTCGTGCCGGATTCGCGTCGGCGTGGCCGCTGGGGCCGGCGCCGCATCTTTTTGCCAGTCGATGCGCGCGGGAAAGCCGGGCCGGCGCTGCATTAGCCGCCCCCGCCCTGCACGCGCTGCGGCACCAGGCGCGCGGCGGTCTGCGCCCAGTAGCCCAGGCCGTCGTGGTCGGTCAGGTCCACCTTCAACGGCGTCATGGACACATGGCCGTGGGCCGTGGCGTAAAAGTCCGTACCCTCGCTTGCGTCCTTGGCCGGGCCGGCACCGCCGATCCAGTACATCAGCTCACCGCGCGGGCTTTGCTGCTCGATGACGCGCTCGGCCGCATGTCGCCGCCCCAGGCGGCATAGCCGCAGCGGGCGCAGCGCATCAAACGGCATGTTGGGAATGTTGATGTTCAGCAACCACGGCGCCTGGCCCACCAGCCGCTGCTGCTGCATCTGCTCGACGATCTCGCGCCCCTTGCGCGCCGCGGCGTCAAGCTCGCCCCAGCCCTTGTCCACCTGGGAAATGGCCATGGACGGAATGCCGAACAGATAGCCCTCCATGGCCGCGCCCACGGTGCCCGAGTAAATAGTGTCGTCGCCCATGTTGGCGCCATTGTTGATGCCCGAGACGACCAGGTCGGGGCGGTAGCCCAGCAAGCCGGTGAGCGCGATATGCACGCAATCGGCCGGCGTACCGTTCACATAGCGAAAGCCATTGGCCGCGCGGTGCACGTACAGCGGCGCATTCAGCGTCAGGGCATTGGATTTGGCGCTGTTGTTGTGCTCGGGCGCCACCACCTCGACGTCGGCAATGGCCTTGAGTGCGTCATGCAGCGCCACGATGCCCGGCGCCTGGTAGCCATCATCGTTGGAAATGAGGATTTTCATGGTCACGGTGACTGAATGCAACGCATTGTAGAAGGCCACGGCTGTCGCATTGGTTACACAGCAACCAAAGCCCCGACTCGGAACATGCATGCGTCAGCTATTCAAGCAAGTTGTGCTCTGTCACACTTCGCACTATTTGCATCTTCCTGCCTGGCATGCAGATGGATTCTGTCAAAAACCCTTCCGAAATCGCGCGTGAAACCCTCAAGTTGCTGGCCACGCGCCGCCTGCCCCCCACCCCCGACAACTACCAGAGCCTTTACGAAGAGGTCTCGGGCAAGCGCTCCATACCGCCATTTCCCACCGCCCAGCTGCGCCAGATCCTGCGCGTCATACCCGGGCAGACGCCAGGGCAGAAGCGCCTGCTGGGCCTATTGGAAGACGCCGTTGCCCAGCAGGACTGGTCCATGTTGCAAAACGTGTTCGTGGGCTATGCCAACCTGGGCCTGGCGCCGGCCGCCACGCCGCCGCCCGTAAGGACCTGCATCACCCACCTGCCAGCCACGCTGGCGCAGAACCTGGCCCGGCTCGTGAGCCACAGCCTTCCGGCCCTGGGCGAAGATGATCCGCGCGTGCATGAGCTGGCCACCGAGCTGTGCACGTTCCTGCGCGCGCCCGAGCCCTCCGTGGCCGCGGCCGAGCGTCTGCTGAATGACTTCGGCTACCGCCTGTCCTTCGCGGCAGAGGATCAGGCCGCCATACGCCAGGGCCTGCTCACGCTGCTGCGCCTGGTGTTCGAGAACATTGCCGCCCTGAGCATGGACGAGCCCTGGCTGCATGGCCAGGCCAAGGCGCTGCTGGCCGCGTCCACGCCACCCTTGACGCTGCGCCGGCTCGACGATGTGCAGAAGCGCCTCCGGGACGTGATCTTCAAGCAATCCGAGGCCAAGGACCGTTCGCTGCAGGCGCAAACCCAAATGCGCGAGCTGCTGGCCACCTTCATCGAGCGTCTGGCCCAGATGGATGTGTCGAGCAGCAGCTACAACGAGACAATGGAAAGCTGCGCCGAACGCATAGGCCAGGCAACGCAGCTGCAGGACATCACACCGCTTCTCGAAGAGGTCATGGCCGCCACCCGGGCCATGGCGCACAGCAGCCGCGTGACCCGCGGCGAGCTGCAGGAGCTGCGCGAGCGCGCCGAAATCACGCACGCCGAGATCAACCAGCTGCGCCGAGACCTGGACCACGCCAGCGCCCTGGCGCGCCACGACCCGCTGACCGGAGCTCTGAACCGCAAGGGATTGGACGAGGTCATGGAACGCGAGATTGCGCGCGCGCGACGCCAGGACGCGCCGTTGTGCGTGGCGCTGCTCGACATCGACAACTTCAAGTCCATCAACGACCGCCTGGGCCATGCCGTTGGCGACGAGGCGCTGATGCACCTGGTCCAGGTCACGCGCGAGGTCATGCGCCCCCAGGACCAGCTGGCGCGCCACGGCGGCGAGGAATTCGTGCTCATCCTGCCCGACACCGATCTGGCCGATGGCGTGAAGGCCATGGAGCGCCTGCAGCGCGAGCTGACCACGCGCTACTTTCTCAAGGAACAGGAGCGCCTGCTCATCACCTTCAGCGCCGGCGTGGCCCAGGTGGCGGGCGAGCAGGACAGCGCCGACGCCATCCGCCGCGCCGACCAGGGCATGTACCTGGCCAAGCGCTCCGGCAAGAACCGCGTGGTCGCCGCATAATTTGCGGCGCACCCCGACCGCGTTCCCATGCCCACGCCGCTCCAAGCCCAAGACCGCCGCCGATTTTTGCAGCAGGCGGGCTGGGCGGCCCTGGCCACCCAGCTGCCACGCGGGGCCTGGGCCCAGCAACCCTTGCGGCATGATCCCTTTGGACTGGGCGTGGCCAGCGGCGAACCTCTGCCCGACGGCGTGGTGCTCTGGACCCGCCTGCTTCCAGCCGACCCCGCCGATGCCGGCGCGCCCTGGGCGGGCCCGATCACGGTGCGCTGGGAGGTGGCGGACGACGCACAGTTCCGCCGCATCGTGCAGCGCGGCAACGCCACCGCCCTGCCGGACCTGGCGCACAGCGTGCATGTCGAGGTGAGCGGCCTGCAACCCGACCGCTGGTACCACTACCGCTTCATGCTCGGCGACGCCGTAAGCACCATGGGCCGCACGCGCACCGCCCCTGCGCCCGATGCGCTGGAACCGCGCCTGCGCCTGGTCTATGCCTCGTGCCAACGCTGGGAGCACGGCTACTACGCCGCCTGGCGCCACGCCCGCACGGACGAGCCCGACCTGGTGCTGTTCCTGGGCGACTACATCTACGAATACGCCAGTCCCAAAGACGCCAACGGCCTGGCGCGCGTCCACAGCCTGCACCTGCCGCGCAACCTGGCCGACTACCGCGCACGCTACGCGCTGCACAAGAGCGACCCCGACCTGCAGGCCGCCCACGCCTGCGCGCCCTGGGTCGTGACCTGGGACGACCACGAGGTCATGAACGACTACGTGGGCGCCCACGGCCGTGGTGACGCGGCAGATTGGCTGGTGCTACGCGCGGCCGCCTGGCAGGCCTTCTATGAGCATATGCCATTGCGCGCATCGACCCTGGTGTCGTCGAGCTTCCAGGGCCTGAGGATTTACCGGCGCCTGGCCTGGGGTCGCCTGGCCCGGCTGCATGTGCTGGACGCGCGTCAGTACCGCAGCGTGCAGGCCTGCCGCAGGCCGGACAGCGGCTCGGCCGGCGCGGTACGCCCCGACCGCTGCCCCGAACTCGCTGACCCGCAGCGCAGCTTTCTTGGCTGGCAGCAGGAAAAATGGTTGCAGGCAGGGTTGGCACAGGATGCGCGCAATGAAAGCGCACGCTGGAGCGTGCTGGCGCAGCAGACCCTGTTTGCGCCGCGCCACTACCCTTCGGGCCTGCAATCCACCGACAGCTGGGACGGCTACCCCGCAGCACGCCAGCGCCTGCTGCAAGCGCTCGCCCAGCAGCCGCCGCGCAACACGGTACTGCTGGGCGGCGACATCCACCAGAACTATGTCTGCAACGTACTGGCAGCCACCGAGGGCAGCGCCGCGCCGCCCATCCTGGCCAGCGAGTTCTGCGGCACCTCCATCACCTCGCGCGCCGGCACCACGCAGGACAAGGTGGACGCCATCCGCCGCAACAACCCCCATGTGCTGCTGGCGCGCTGCGACGAACGCGGCTACGGCCTGTGCGACATCACGCCGACCCTCTGGACCACCCAGCTGCGCGCCATCACCAACCCGCTGGAGCGCACGAGCGACGCGTACACTCTGGCCCGCTTCGTGGTGGAAGACGGACGCGCCGGCCCGCAGCCAGCCTGAACAGCCCCCCCGGCGCTCCTCCCAGCGCCGGCCCCACCGCTACCCAAGGAACATGCACGCAGATGACCGGGAACCCCGCGCCTACATCGCGGCCTGACGAGGCCGATTTCTCGCAGCACACGCCCATGATGGCGCAGTACCTGCAACTCAAGGCCCAGCACCCCGACACGCTGCTGCTCTACCGCATGGGCGACTTCTACGAGCTGTTCTACGCCGACGCCGAGAAGGCCGCGCGGCTGCTGGACATCACGCTCACGCAGCGCGGCCAGTCGGCCGGCCAGCCCGTGACCATGGCCGGCGTGCCCTTTCATGCGCTGGAGAACTACCTGGGCCGGCTGATACGGCTGGGCGAGTCGGTGGCCATTGCCGAGCAGGTGGGCGAGGTGGGCGCGGCCAAGGGGCCGGTGGAGCGCAAGGTGGTGCGCGTGGTCACGCCCGGCACGTTGACGGACAGCGAGCTGCTGTCCGACAAGAGCGAATCCGTGCTGCTGGCCGTGCACCAGGGCAAGCGCGCGCGCTGCGGCCTGGCCTGGTTGTCCGTGACCCAGGGCGTGGTGCAGCTGGCCGAGTGCACTCACGCCGACCTGGGCACTTGGCTTTCGCGCATCGCGCCCAGCGAGCTGATCTACAGCGCCGGCATCACGCAGCGCTTTGAGGAGCAGTTGCAGCAGCTGCGCCAGGGCGGTGCGTTCACCTGCCCCATGAGCCTGCGGCCCGACTGGCAGTTTGACGGCGCTTTGGGCGAGCGCAAGCTGCTCGAACACCTGGGCGCGGCCAGCCTGCAGGCCTGGAACGCCGAGGGTCTGGCTGACGCCCACGCCGCGGCCGCGGCGCTGCTGCAGTACGCCGAGCACACCCAGGGCCGCGCCCTCTCCCATGTGTACAGCGTGCGCGTGCAGAAAAGCGATGCGCTCATCCACCTGCCGCTGGCCACGCGGCGCAATCTGGAACTGGTCAAGACGCTGCGCGGCGAGGACGGGCCCACGCTGCTGTCGCTGCTCGACACCTGCATGACCGGCATGGGCAGTCGATTGCTCAAGACCTGGCTGCTCGAACCCCAACGCGACCGCAGCGATGCGCGCCAGCGCCTGGCCGCAACCCAGGCCCTGCGCGGCGCCGGCAGCGGCCAGGGGCCGTGGCAGCTGCTGCGCGACGCCCTCAAGGGCGTGAGCGACGTGGAGCGCATCACGGCGCGCATCGCGCTGCGCCAGGTGCGCCCGCGCGAGCTCGTGGCGCTCGGCAAGACACTACAAAAAGCAGAGCTACTGTCGCTTAACAGCAAAGCGCCGGAGCCATTTTTGGCTCAAATATTTGGCCAGTTGCAGCCGCCCCAGGCCGCCACCGAACTGCTGCGCACCGCCCTGCTGGAAGAGCCCGCCGCCCTGGTGCGCGACGGCGGCGTGATCGCGCCGGGCTTCGACGCCGAGCTCGACGAGCTGCGCGCGATACAGAACAACTGCGACGACTTCCTGCTCGACCTGGAGACGCGCGAGAAGGCGCGCACCGGCATCCCCAACCTGCGCGTGCAGTTCAACAAGGTGCACGGCTTCTACATCGAGGTCACGAGCAGCCATGTGGACAAGGTACCCGATGACTACCGTCGGCGCCAGACACTCAAGAACGCCGAGCGTTTCATCACGCCCGAACTCAAACGCTTCGAGGACAAGGCCCTCTCGGCCCAGGAGCGGGGGCTCTCGCGCGAGAAATGGCTGTACGAGCAGCTGCTGGACAGGCTGCAGGCCCATGTGCCGCAACTCACGCGCCTGGCCCAGGCGCTGGCCCAGCTGGACGTGCTGTGCTGCCTGGCCGAGCGCGCCCTCACGCTGAACTGGTGCGCGCCGCAGTTCGTCGATCACCCCTGCATAGAGATAGAAGCCGGGCGCCACCCGGTGGTGGAGAACCGGCTGGCCGAAACGTCGAACGGAGCCTTCATCCCCAACCACACGCGCCTGAACGCCAACACGCGCATGCAGATCATCACCGGCCCCAACATGGGCGGCAAATCGACCTATATGCGCCAGGTGGCGCTGATCGTGCTGCTGGCCAGCATGGGCAGCCATGTGCCGGCCGCCAGCTGCCGCCTGGGGCCGATCGACGCCATCCACACGCGCATCGGCGCGGCCGACGACCTGGCCAACGCGCAATCGACCTTCATGCTGGAGATGACCGAGGCCGCGCAAATCCTGCACGGCGCCACGTCCCACAGCCTGGTGCTGATGGACGAGATCGGCCGCGGCACCAGCACCTTCGACGGCCTGGCGCTCGCCAGCGGCATTGCCACGCACCTGCACGACCGCACGAAGGCGTTCACGCTGTTTGCCACGCATTACTTCGAGCTCACCGAGCTGGCCGCGCGCCACGCGCACGCCGTCAACGTGCATGTGGGTGCCACCGAATCGGGCCACGACATCGTGTTTTTGCACGAGATTCAGCCCGGCCCGGCCAGCCGCAGCTATGGCATACAGGTCGCCAAGCTGGCGGGCGTGCCCGCCGCCGTGCTCAACCACGCGCGCCACACGCTCGCCGCCCTGGAGGAGCGCGCGGGCGAGGACGATCTGCAGGTGGACCTGTTCGCGCCGCCGCCCGCGCCCGAGATGCAGGCAGTGAACCCCGTGGAATCGGCCCTGGCGCAGATCAATCCCGACGCCTTGAGCCCGCGCGAGGCGCTGGATGCGCTCTACCAGCTCAAGCGGCTGACCACGCCCTGATGCGACAAAAGCAGCAGGATTGACCGCTGACAGGACGCTGGCAGCGACATATTTCCTAGGGCTCAAGTAGCGATACCCATTGATTCGTCCCTCCAGGGCACGCAATCTACGCGCAGCCCGTCATCCCCGCGAAGACGGGGATCCGACGCCGTTGATTCGTTGTTGCTGTGGCTCCGCGCCTTCACGGGGATGACGGCGTTTAACTCATCATCAGAAATCGCTGCTTGAGCCTTTCCTATCGACGACCCAACCGTTGCGACACCGTGCGTGGTTGCCGAGCCGCCGATTGGCGGCTTGCATGCAGCGGTATTTGACGTGAGGACCACCCACGGCCCATGCGAAGATCGGCGCCGCCACACCAGCCCCCAGCACTATGGCTTCCATCATCTTCTCCCACGCCAACAGCTTTCCCGCCGGCACCTACCGCCTGCTGTTCGACCACCTGCGCGAGCGTGGCTTTAGCGTCAGCGCCGTCGAGCGCTTCGGCCACGACGAGCGCTACCCGGTCAGCAACAACTGGCCGCACCTGGTGCAGCAGCTGGCCGACTTCGCCGCCGAAGAGCAGCAGCGCACGGGCGAGCCGGCGTACCTGGTGGGCCACTCGCTGGGCGGCTTTCTGAGCGTCATGGCCGCCGCGCGCCACCCGGAGCTCGCACGCGGCGTGCTGCTCATCGACTCGCCGCTGATCGGCGGCTGGCGCGCCGGCGCCCTGGGCGTGGCCAAGCAGGCGCAGGTGGTGGGTGCGGTCTCGCCCGGCCGCATCAGCCGCGCGCGCAGAAACAGCTGGGACAGCACCGAGGAGGCGCTGGAGCATTTCCGCCGCAAGCAGGCCTTTGCCCGATGGGACCCACGCGTGCTGCAGGACTATGTGGACCACGGCCTGCACGAGCAGGACGGCAGGCGCGTGCTGCGCTTCGACCGCGCCATAGAAACCCAGATCTACAACACCTTGCCGCACAACCTGGGGCGGCTCTTGCAGGCCCACCCGCTTCAATGCCCGGCAGCCTTCATCGGCGGGCGCGACTCGGTGGAGATGCGCCAAATCGGCATGACCATGACAAAGCGCATCACCCAGGGCCGCGTCATGATGCTCGACGGCAGCCACCTCTTCCCCATGGAGCAGCCCCAGGCCACTGCCGCGGCCATAGAGGCGGCGCTGCTCAACCTGGGACGGCTGGCGGCCTGAATCCTGGTCAATCGGCCCAGGTCACCACACCCGTCCAGGCCGTGGCCAGCACCAGCAGGCCAAAGACGATGCGGTAGTAGGCAAACGGCGTGAAGCTGTGCGTGCTGATGTAGCGCAGCAGCCAGCGCACGCACAGCCAGGCGCTGATGAACGAGAACACCAGACCCACGGCGAACAGCGGCATGTCGGCCATGGACAGCAGCGCGCGTTCCTTGTACAGGCTGTAGACGCCGGCGCCGATCAGCGTCGGGATGGCCAGGAAGAACGAGTAGTCGGTCGCCGCCTTGCGCGACAGGCCCAGCAGCATGCCGCCGATGATGGTGGCGCCACTGCGGCTCGTGCCTGGAATCATGGCCAGGCACTGCACCAGCCCCACCTTCAAGGCATCGAGCGGCCCCATCTCGTCCACCGACTGGACGCGCACGGCGCCCTGCTGGCGCCGCTCGGCCCACAGGATGATGAAGCCGCCGAGGATGAAGGTGGACGCCACCACCGTGGGCGTGAACAGATGTGCCTTGATGGCCTTGCCCAGCAGCAGGCCGAGCACCACGGCGGGCAGGAAGCCGATCAGCACATTGAGCGCAAAGCGCTGCGCTTGGCGCTGGGTCGGAAGCTGCACCAGGGTGTCGCGTATGCGCTGCCAGTACACCAGGATGACGGCAAAGATGGCGCCGGTCTGGATCGCGATATCGAACACCTTGGCCTTGGCGTCGTCAAAGCCCAGCAGCGAGCCCGCGAGGATCAGGTGGCCAGTGGAGGAGATGGGGAGAAATTCGATCAGCCCTTCGACCACGCCCATGATGGCGGCCTTGAGCAGCAAGAGAGTGTCCACGCAAAAATCCTGACGAAATAAGCAAAGCGCGGATTATCGGCGCCCACCGCGGCCGCTGCCGCATTGCCTGGACCGCCGTTCACGGCACCATGGCCGCCATTCGCGCCGCGGCAGGCCCGTTCGTCGCAAGGCGCTCGCACACGCGGGCCCGACGGCGCACAGTGCAGCCATCGCCGCACCGGAGTCCGCCATGACCGAACTCACACCCCTGATTGCCATACACGCCAGCGCGGCGCTTGCCGCCACGGTCATCGGCCCTGTGGCGCTGTGGGCACGGCGCGCCGGCGCCCAGCGCCCGCGCCTGCACCGCGCCGCGGGCTACGCCTGGGTCACGCTGATGGTGGCGGCGGCCATCTCTGCCCTTTTCATCCATGGCACCCAGGGCCCGCACTGGGGCGGCTTCGGCCCCATCCACCTGCTGATTCCGCTCACGTTCGCCATGCTGTACCTGGCCTTTCGCCACCTGCTGCGCGGCAACATCGCCGGCCACCGCCGGACCATGCAGCGCCTGTACCTGGGCGCCTGCGTGGTCGCGGGCTTCTTCACGCTGCTGCCCAGCCGACTGCTGGGCCACTGGCTGGCCATGCAGCTCGGCTGGCTTTGAACCGCATCTCCCGTCCCTCACTCACCAGCCACAGGAGTCCGCCATGCTGCTGACACTCGCCATCCACCAGCCCCAGGCGCTGGTGACCATTGTCCAGAAAACACCTTCCTGGGTCTGGGGCCTGCTCGCGGCCCTGCTCTGGCTTGGCATGGCCCAGCTCGCGCAGCGCCAGGTGCGCGCGGCGCGGGTCATGCTCATGCCGGTCGCGATGGCAGGGCTGTCGGCCTATGGGCTCGCGTCCGGCTTCGGCGCGGCGGGCCAGGCCGGCGGCGTCTTCCTGGCCTGGATCGCCGCCGCGGCCCTGCTCACGGCGGCAAGCCTGGCGCTGCGGCCGCGGCCCCCTGCGGGTGCCCGGTACGACGCGGTCTCGCGCAGCTTCCACCTGCCCGGCAGTGCGGCGCCCCTGGTGCTCATCATGGGCATCTTTTTCACCAAGTACCTTGTCGGCGTGGAGCTCGCACTGCAGCCCAAGCTTGTGCACGACACGACTTTCGCGCTGGAGATCGCCGCGCTCTACGGTCTGATCAACGGCCTCTTCATGGCGCGTGCCGTGCGGCTGTGGCGCCTGGCGAGCGCCGGACGCAGGCCCCGCAATTGCCGCGATGTCCGCGAGTCCGTATAGCCACACCGTCCATAGAATGACCCCATGATCTCCGACGACGACATCGACCGGCAGGCGCGCAAACGCGCTGGCGCCAAACTGGGCTGGTACCTGCACGCCCTGGTTTACCTGCTCGTCAACCTGGCGCTGTTCGCCCTGTCGCGCCACGGCTGGGGCCAGCGGGCCTGGTCGCCGTTCCCGCTGCTGGGCTGGGGACTGGGGCTGGCGCTGCATGGCGTGTCAGTCTTCGTGCTGGGCACGGGCAGCGGCCTGCGCGAGCGCATGGTGCAGCGCGAACGCGAGCGGCTGCTGCGCGAGCGCAATCGCCACTGAAGCGCGCACGCCATGCGCATCGTCTGGATCGACATGCTGCGGCATCTGCTGCAGACCATCGCCTTCTGCCTGGCGGTCTCGGCCATCCTCTACGCCTTCCGGCCCGAGCAGGCCTACAGCGTGCCGCTCACCTATTCGCTGTGCATAGGCGTGCTGACCTGGGCGTTCATCGACGTCGGCCGCCACCTGTTTGCGGCAAGCGCCGGCACGGGCTGGCCCGAGGGCTGGCGCGGCATTGCCTTGCCCGCCGGGGGCATTGCGCTCGGCTTTGTGCTGGGCACGCTGCTGGCGGACTGGTGCACGGGGCTCTCGACCTGGCACTCGGGCAGTACTGAGCTGCGCATTTCCATGGGCATCACGCTGCTCGCGGGTACGGCCGGCACCTATTACTTCCATTCCCGCGGCAAAAGCGCCTGGCTGCAGGCGCGCATGGCCGAGGCGCATGGCCAGGCCACCGAGGCGCGGCTCAGGCTGCTGGAGTCCCAGCTTGAGCCGCACATGCTGTTCAACACCCTGGCCAACCTGCGCGTGCTGATCGCCAGCGATCCGGCGCGCGCGCAGCTGATGCTCGACCGGCTCATCGCCTACCTGCGGGCCACGCTGGCCGCGTCGCGCAGCATCGAGCACCCGCTGGCCGACGAGTTCGCGCGCCTGGCCGACTACCTGGCGCTGATGACCGTGCGCATGGGCGCGCGCCTGCAGTACCGGCTGGACCTGCCCGACGCGCTGGGCGCTCTGCCGGTGCCGCCGCTTTTGCTGCAGCCACTGGTGGAAAACGCCATCACCCATGGCCTGGAGCCGCAGGTGGCTGGCGGCAGCCTGACGGTGCAGGCGCGGCTGCTGCCGGACGCCGGTCAGGGCCCACGCCTGCAGCTGTGTGTGCGCGACACGGGCGCCGGCCCCGGCGCCGCCGCCGCGACGGCCGGCACCCGCTTTGGCCTGCAGCAGGTGCGCGAGCGTCTGGCCACGCTGTACGGCGCCACGGCAACTCTTGAATTGATAGCTGCGAGCGAAGGTGGTACAAGCGCTACAGTCACTTTTCCCTTGAAAACCCATGACGACAGCCCTGATCGCCGAGGATGAGCCGCTGCTGGCCGCCGCCCTGCAGCATGAGTTGCAGCTGGCCTGGCCCGAACTGCAGATTGCCGCCAGCGTGGGCGACGGGCTGTCGGCCGTCAGCGAGGCGCTGCGCCTCACGCCCGAGGTGCTGTTCTTCGACATCCGCATGCCGGGCCAAAGCGGCCTGGAGGCGGCCGTGGAGCTGGCCGACGCCTGGCCCGACGGCACGCCCTTTCCGGCGCTGGTTTTTGTCACCGCCTACGACCAGTACGCCGTGCAGGCCTTCGAGGCCCAGGCCGTGGACTACCTGCTCAAGCCCGTTCAGCCCGAGCGGCTGCGCAAGTCCGTGGCCAAGCTGCAGCAGACCCTGCAGCAGCGCGGCGCGCCGGCGGCGCCGCAGGTGCTGGAGCAGGCGCTGGAGCAGCTGCGCCAGCTGGTGCAGGCGCCCGGCTTGGGACGGCCAACCGCCGCCGCACCGCTCACCGTGATCCAGGCCAGCAGCGGCAACCAGATCCACATGGTGCCGATTCAGGAGGTGCTGTACTTCGAGGCCGCCGACAAATACCTGCGCGTGCTCACGGCGCGGCAGGAATACCTGATCCGCACCCCGCTCAAGGAACTGCTGGCCCAGCTGGACCCCGCCGTGTTCTGGCAGGTGCACCGCGGCACCGTGGTGCGCGCCAGCGCCATCGAAAGCGCCTGGCGCGACGAGGCCGGGCGCCTGCAGCTGCAACTGCGCGAGCGGCCCGAGCGCCTGGCCGTGAGCCGGCTCTACGCACCGCTGTTCAAATCCATGTGATTGCCGGTGTAGGCTTGCCACCCATGCCCGACGCCAGCAGACGCCCACCCACCGCCCCATCCACCGCCCCATCGGCCCCGTCCATTCCATCGCGCCAGGCCCTGCTGATGCTGGTGGCGCTGACCTCGGGCTTTGCGCTCAGCTCGGCCTTTCGCACCGTGGCCGCCATCCTGGCCGCGCCGCTGCAGGCCGACTTTGCGCTCTCGCCCCAGGCCCTGGGGCTGTTCGCGGCCACCTTTCACTTCACGTTTGGCGCCATGCAGCTGTTCATGGGCATCGGCATCGACCTGTACGGCGTGCGCCGCACCATCCTGGTGGCGTTTCCGCTGTGCATCACGGGCGCGATTTTGTCGGCGCTGGCGCCGGGCTTCGGCCTGCTGATCGTGGGGCAGGCGCTGATCGGTGTGGGCTGCGCACCGGCGTTTCTCGTGTGCACGGTGTTCATCGCACGTCATTTCGCGCCGCAGCGCTTTGCCGCCATGTCGGGCATGGCCATGGCGCTGGGCACGCTGGGCATGCTGTTCACGGGCACGCCGCTGGCCTGGCTGGTGCAGCTGTGGTCGTGGCGCGCGGGCTTCTGGGTGCTGGCGCTGCTGGCGGCGCTGGCCTGGCTGTGGATGTGGCGCGCCGTGCACGAGCCTGGACCGGGCCCGGCACATGACGCGCCGCGCGAATCGGTGGGCGAGGCGGTGCGGCGCTTTGCCGCACTGTTCCTGTTGCCCCACACCTGGGGCATCGTGGCGCTGGGCTCCGTCAGTTACGCGGCCCTGATTTCTCTGCGCGGACTGTGGCTCGGGCCCATGCTGATCGCGCGCCACGGTTTCTCGCTGGTGCAAAGCGGCAACGTGGCGCTGGCGCTGTCGGTGGTGGCGCTGCTCGGTCCCATGCTGTTCGGCCGAATGGATCCGGGCCCCGCCACCAGGCGGCGCTGGATCATGGCCTGCACGCTGCTGCTGGCGCTGCCGTTCGTCGCCATGGCGCTGCTGCACGCGGCCTGGCTGGACGTGGCATGCATGCTGCTGGTGGGCGCGCTGTCGGGGTTCATCGTGCTGCAGTATGCCGATGTGCGCGCGGCCTACCCGGCGGCCCTCACGGGCCGGGCCATGGCGGTGTTCACCATGGCCATGTTCCTGGGCGTGGCCGCCATGCAGTGGTTCACGGGCCTGGTGGCCTCGCTGGCTCCGGGGCTGGGCCTGGATCCATTCGTGGCGGTGATGGGCTGCATCGCCGCATTGCTGGTGCTGGGGGCGGGCGCGTTCCGGCTGGTGCCAGGTCCGCCGCCGCTGGCTGACCGAGGCCGAACAGGCCTGTAGCCGTTACCAGTCAAACGGCACAAGCTACAAAAACAATAGTTACCAAGCTACCCCTGTCAAAGTGAGCTGGCACTGGAACCGTCGCCGCGGTAGAGCCATGGCACGTCCAGCAGACGCTCGCCGAGCAGGCGCAGGGCCAGGTCGCGCCCCCAGCGCATGGGGCCCGTGGCGTGGAAGATGCGGCCGTTGCGGCGCGAGCGTTCCTGCACGCGCGCGTTGCGCTGCCAGCGGTTGAGCGCGTAGCGGGCCAGGCGCAGCGGCACCTCCAGGTCGTGCATGGCCAGGGCGCGCTGCAGTTCGGCTGCATCCTCGATGGCCATGCCCGCTCCCTGGGCCAGGTAGGGCCTCATGGGGTGGGCGGCGTCGCCCAGCAGCGCCACCAGGCCGCAGGCCATCTCCCGCGGGCCGGCGACGGGCGGGCGGTCAAGCAGCGGCCAAAGGCGCCAGCCGTCTCCGACCTGGGGCACGGCGCGGACCAGGTCCTGCAGCGGGCGGCAGGTACCGGCCAGCGCCGCCTCCAGCTCCGCTGCGTTGGCGCCATGGTCCCAGGCATCGAGATCGGCCGGCGGCCGGCCATGGCGTATGGCCACCACGTTGAGCAACTCGCCGCGGCGCAGCGGGTACTGCACCACATGCAGGCGCGGGCCCAGCCAGACCGTGACGGAACCCGAACGCAGGGCCCGCGGCAACTGGGCCTGGCGCAGCACGGCACGATAGGCCAAGTGGCCAGAGACGCGCGTGGGCGCCTCGCCCAGCAGCCGCGCGCGCGTGCCGCTGCGCAGGCCGTCGGCGCCTATCAGGGCGTCGCCCTCCACCTCCAGGCTCCGGCCGTCGCCGCAGTCCACGCGTGCAAGGACGGCACCGCCCTGGTCCACATGTGTCTGCACGGTGTGCGCCAGGTTCAGGTGCACCAGGGGCTGCTCGCGCACCGCCGTCAGCAGCAGGCCGTGCAGGTCGGCCCGGTGAATGGTGGCGTAGGCCGCGCCATAGCGCTCTATGGCCCTGGCACCCAGGCGCAACGCGCCTAGCTCGACGCCGGTAAGGGCGCTGCGCACCTGCAGCCGCTCGGGAAAGGCCGCCACCGCCTGCAGCGCACGCTGCAGGCCCCAGGCCTGCAGGCGGCGCACCACGTTGGGGCCGATCTGCACGCCCGCCCCCACCTCGCCGAATTCGGCCGCACGCTCGAACAGCCGCACCTCCCAGCCGGCGCGCGCGCTGCCCAGCGCCGCGGCCAGGCCTCCTATGCCACCGCCGGCAATCAAGACTTGTTTCTGCATGTCCCGATTGTCGGCTCTGCGTCGAGGGTCGGTGGCTCAGGCCGGACGCTCAACGCTCATGGCAGAACCATCTGGCGGCCTTCAGGCCGCCAGCAGCTGGCGCAGCACGTAGGGCAGGATGCCGCCGGCGCGGTAATAGTCCACTTCGATGGGCGTGTCTATGCGCAGCGTCACCGCCACCTCGCGCTTGGAGCCATCGGCGCGGTGGATCACGATCTGCGCCTGGCTCTGCGGCGTGAGCGCGGCGTCTGGCACCACGTCGATGCGCTCGTCGCCCTTGAGGCCCAGGCTCTCCCACGAATCACCGCCGCGCAGCTGCAGTGGCAGCACGCCCATGCCAACGAGGTTGGAGCGGTGGATGCGCTCGAAGCTCTTAGCGATCACCGCCTTGATGCCCAGCAGTTGCGTGCCCTTGGCCGCCCAGTCGCGGCTGGAGCCAGTGCCGTATTCCTCGCCGGCAAAGATCACGGTTGGTGTCTTGCTCGCCATGTACTGCATGGCGGCATCGAAGATGGGCAGCTTCCTGCCGTGCTGGGCGCCCTCGCCCTGGTAGAGGGTGACGCCGCCCTCCTCGCGCGAGCCGTCGGCCGACGGCGGGATCATCAGGTTCTTGATGCGCACGTTGGCAAAGGTGCCGCGCATCATCACCTCATGGTTGCCACGGCGCGCGCCGTAGCTGTTGAAGTCGGGCTTGGCCACGCCATGCTCGAGCAGCCACTGGCCTGCGGGCGAACTCTCCTTGATGGAGCCAGCCGGCGAGATATGGTCGGTGGTGATGGAGTCGCCAAACAGCGCCATGATGCGCGCGCCGCGTACGGCCACGCCAGCGCCCTGCCCGCCTGCGGCCTCCCCGTCCAGGGTGAAGTCGCTAAAGAACGGCGGCTCGGCGATGTAGGTGCTGTCGGGCCAGGCGTAGACGTCGCCGCTCACGCCGTGGATCTGGTCCCACAGCGCGCCGGGCTCGGTCTTGACCTTGGCGTAATTCTCGCGGAAGGCCTTGCCGTTCATGGCGTATTGCATGAGGGCGTGCACCTCGTCGCTGCTGGGCCAGATGTCACCGAGGAACACGTCGCGCCCGTTCGTGCCCTGACCGACGGGCTCGGTCATCAGGTCGCGCAGCATGGTGCCGGCAATCGCATAGGCCACGACCAGCGGCGGGCTGGCCAGGAAGTTGGCCTTCAGGTTGGGGTGGATGCGCGCCTCGAAGTTGCGGTTGCCCGAAAGCACGGCCGCGCAGACGAGGTTGTTCTTGGTAATGGCCTCGTTGAGCTCGGCCGTCAGGTCGCCGGCGTTGCCTATGCAGGTCGTGCAGCCATAGCCGGCGACGGCAAAGCCGAGCTTTTCGAGGTAGGGCAGCAGTCCGGTCTCGGTCAGGTATTCGGTGACGATGCGCGAGCCCGGAGCCAGCGAGGTCTTGATATGCGGCTGTACCTTGAGGCCCGCCTCCACGGCCTTCTTGGCCAGCAGGCCCGCGGCCAGCAGCACGCTGGGGTTGGAGGTATTGGTGCAGCTGGTGATGGCCGCGATCAACACGTCGCCGCTGCCCACCGTGGGGTGCGAACCCCTGGGCGCATGGTGCATGGGGGCGTCGATGTGCTGAACCTCCAGGCGCGGCTTGTTGTGCACCATCTCGGCCTCGGAACGTGGCGCCCCTTCGACGGCCTGGCGCTCGTCGGGCACGGCCGGGGCGGCCTGGTGGTGGCTTGGCAGGGGATAGCGCTCATGCAGCCGCCCCGCCGGCAGATTGAAGCCCGCTTCCTCCGCCGGCTTGGAGAACAGGCTGGTGAACTGCTGCTTGACCTGACCCAGGTCGATGCGGTCCTGCGGCCGCTTGGGGCCGGCCAGGCTGGGCGTGACGTCGCCCAGATCCAGATGCACAACCTGGGAATAGTCGATGTCGCCGGCGCGCGAGATGCCGAACAGCCCCTGAGCCTTGAAGTAGGCCTCCAGAGCCTCGATCTCGGGCTCGCTGCGGCCCGTGCCACGCAGGTAGTCAATGGTTTTTTCATCGACCGTGAAGAAACCCATGGTGGCGCCGTACTCGGGCGACATATTGCCGATGGTGGCGCGGTCGGGCACCGACAGTGTGCGTGTGCCCTCGCCAAAGAACTCGACGAACTTGCCCACCACCTTGGACTTGCGCAGCAGCTCGGTCACCGTGAGCACCAGATCGGTGGCCGTGACGCCCTCGCGCAGCCTGCCCGTGAGCTCCATGCCCACCACGTCGGGCGTGAGGAAGTACACGGGCTGGCCCAGCATGGCCGCCTCGGCCTCAATGCCGCCCACGCCCCAGCCCACCACGCCAATGCCGTTGATCATGGTCGTGTGGCTGTCGGTGCCCACCAGGCTGTCGGGGTAGTAGACGCCGTCGCCCCCCTGGTGCACGCCGCGCGCCAGGTATTCAAGGTTCACCTGGTGCACGATGCCGAAGCCCGGGGGCACGACGCCGAAGGTGTCAAAGGCCTGCATGCCCCATTTCATGAACTCGTAGCGCTCGCGGTTGCGCTGGAATTCGAGCTTCATGTTCAAGCCCAGGGCCTGCTTGCTGCCGTAGTGGTCCACCATGATGGAGTGGTCCACCACCAGGTCCACGGGCACCAGGGGCTCGACCTTCTTCGGGTCGCGGCCCAGGCGACCGGTCACACTGCGCATGGCGGCCAGGTCAGCCAGCAGCGGCACGCCCGTGAAGTCCTGCAGCACCACGCGCGAGACCACGAATGGAATCTCATCCTTGCGCGGCGCCTTGGGGCTCCAGTTCGCCAACTGCGCCACATGCTCGGCCGTGACCTTGCGCCCATCGCAATTGCGCAGCACGGACTCGAGCACGATGCGTATCGACACCGGCAGGCGGTTCACGCCCGGATATTTGTGCGCCAGCGCCGGCAGCGAGAAGAACTTGCCCTGCTTGCCGGAGGCCGTGGTGAAGGTCTTGAGCGTGGAGGCAAAGGCGTGAGCTGGGGTAGTGGATGCAGCCATACGGTAACTCCGGTAGAAGACAACGACAGCCCATTCTGGCAGCAGCCCGCCGTAACGCCAATGCGCCAGCGCAATACCCACGGCGACAGCACCGGGGTGCCACCCGGAGCACAAACCCGGAATTTCCGGTATTGGCACGGCCTGCGGGATTGCCGGCCGCCGATACCACGGGAGGCTCCGTGCCGAATGCGCCGCGCCCTGAGCGCATATTGCGATCTGGCTCCAACAAAAAACCCGCCGAGAGGCGGGTTGTTAGTGAGCGCAAACCGCGCGGCCTGGCTCAACCGATTTGAGATGGCCCGCAATGCGGACCATTCACGCCGGGTTTAAATGGCAAACTTCTCGCGGTCCAGGTTTTGAATCCACTTCGGCGGTTTGCCACGGCCCGTCCAAGTCTGGCCGGTCGCGGGGTCGCGATATTTGGGCGCCACCTTGACGCCGGTAGCCCCACCAGCCCGCGCGGAACGGCCCACGGGAAATACATCCTGCTGCGTCAAACCAAACGCGGCAATCAATTCGCGCACCTGGGAAACGGCAACGGCCATTTCACGGCTCTTGGCCTCGGCGATCTGTTGTTCAAGGGCTTCGCGCTGCTTCAAAAGTTCTTTGTAGCTTGCAGTCATGGCGGTATATGGAGAGGGTTGATAATTAATTACCGGCGCCGATTATAGGGAAACATTTGCAGAGGCGTCATGACTTTCTGCTGTTTTATGTAAAGGCATTGCAAACCCCAAGGCCATTCAAGCCTGCCAGGCACCAGGGTCCATACACGAGGCAGCGTCCGACCGCACCACACTTTATGACGCCTGCCGATCCGTAACCGTCACTGCCTGCCGCCTTGATTCAACCAGTTACTAACCCACGCGGAAACCATCATTTCCAGGCCCGGCCATGTTCCGGCAAGGCATACGGGCAATGAAACCGGCGCGACAATCGGCGCCTGCATTGGCATCCAACGAAACGACATGGCACTTTATTGCGTGGGGGACATCCAGGGTTGCGACACGGCCTTCGAGCGGCTGCTTTGCGAGATCGGCTTCTCTCCCAGCCGCGACACGGTTTATCTGCTGGGCGACCTGGTCAACCGCGGCCCCGATTCGGCCGCCGTGCTGCGCCGCTGCATGGGGTTGGGCGACAGCCTGCGCGCGCTGCTGGGCAACCACGACCTGCATCTGCTGGCCGCCGCCCATGGCGCGCGCGTGCCCTCGCGCCGGGACACGCTGCAGGGCGTCCTGCAGGCCGGCGACCGCGACGCCATGCTCGACTGGCTACGCCAGCAGCCGCTGGCGCGGCGCCTGCGCCACGGCGGCGAGGATCTGTTGCTGGTGCATGCCGGCGTGCTGCCGCAATGGTCGGAGGACGATGTGCTGGCCCATGCGGCCGAGGTCGAGGCCCAGTTGCGCGGCCCCGCGCTGTGCGGCTTTTTGCAGCAGATGTATGGCAACAGCCCCGATCAATGGAACACAGGCCTGCAGGGGCCCGATCGCCTGCGCATCATCGTCAACGCGCTCACGCGGCTGCGCTTTTGCACGCCCGAGGGGCGCATGGATTTCGACAGCACCGAAAGCGCGGCGCAGGCGCCCGCCGGGCTGCTGCCCTGGTTTGACGCACCGAACCGGCGCACGCAGGGCACGCTGATCGCCTTTGGCCATTGGTCCACGCTGGGCTGGTTCGAGCGGCCCGACATACTGGGTCTGGACACGGGCTGCGTCTGGGGCGGCTGCCTGACGGCGGTGCGCTTCGGCGCCACGCTCGCCGAGCGCGAGCAGTGCAAGGTGCAATGCACGCAGGAGCAGCGACCCGGAGGGTGACGCGCCATATAAACAGAAGCTGCTTGCGCATTGATGACGGCAGTTTTGGGCAAAAAACCCGAAACCCGCCGATACAAAGCGAACGACTCAAATAGCGACCTCCATTGATTCGTCCGCCCAGGGCACGCGATGGACGCTCAGCCCGCCATCTCCGCGGCAGCGGGGGGCCGGGCGCTACCCGGGCCATTGACTCGTCGCCGCCGAGGATCCCCGCTGACGCGGGGATGACGAAGCGGGGGCTCTTCAACGGAAATCGCTACATGAGCCTTGATTTAGGCGGCTATCGGTTTCAGTGCCTGCATCATGCCGCTCGACTGCCACAGCGCGCCATCGGCACCTGCGGCCAGCACGGCAACGCCGGGGTGGCGCGCACTCCAGGCCGGCACGGCCGCCATGCCCTGCACCATGAGCGCCGCACCCCAGCCGTTGACGGCCTGCACGTCGCGCGCCAGCAGGGCCACGCCATGCACGCCGGTGGTGGGCCAGCCGGTGTGCGGATCCAGCACATGGTGCAGGTGGCGTCCTTGGTAGACAAAGCCGCGCTCGTAGTCGCCCGAGGACGCGACCAGGCCAAAGCCCTCGACCTCGACGGCGCCCAGCAGCTTCTCGGGCGCCCGCGGGTCGCGTACGCCGACGCGCCAGGGCCGGCCCTGCAGGCGACCGCGGGCCAGGACGTCGCCTCCACCGTTGATGAGGGCGTTGGCCACGCCCTCGCGTTCGAGCACGCGCAGGCCCGCCGCCAGGATGGGCAGCTTGGCGATGCCGCCCAGGTCGAGCAGCATGCCGGGCTCGGCCAGGTAGGCCGTGCCAGCCCGCTCATCGAGGCGCAGCTGGCGCGCACCCACATGGCGAAGTTCGGCGGAAATCTCGGCCGGCGCGGGCATGGACTGCTGGCCAGGCTCGAAATGCCAGCCCGACAGCGCACCGACCGTGGGGTCGAAGGCGCCCTCGCTCTCGCGCCAGACGCGCCGGGCGTTCACGAGCACGGCCATGACCTCGGGGCTCACGGCCACCGGGTGGCGCCCGGCCGCCAGGCCTATGCGTCGCACCACGCTGTCCTCCCGGTAGCGGCTCAGCAAGGCTTCCAGCCGCTGCATTTCCTCGAAGGCCAGGCCGATTGCGGCCTGCAGCGGGCGGGCATCGGCACCGTCGGCGACGATGTCCACGCGCGTGCCCATGAGGTTGCGGCTTGCGCGCTGCGGCCCCGCGGCCCGCGCCATGCCCGGCAGGCCCCAGGCCGCGGCGCCCAGCAGGGGCAGCGCCAGTGCCAGGCGCCGGCGCGACAGGCGCCCGCCTTGCCATCCGTTGTTCATGGCCGGCTCCTCATGCATTACATCGACTGGTCGGCCATGAAGTCCACGGCGGCCTTGACCTCGTCATCGCTGAGGGCCGTGTTGCCGCCGCGCGCCGGCATCTGGCCCTTGGCACCGGTGAAGCCCTCGATGGCGTGTTTGTACAGCGTGTCCTTGCCCTGGGCGATGCGCGGGCCCCAGTCGGCCTTGTCGCCGGGCTTGGGCGCACCGGCCACGCCGGCGGCGTGGCACATGGCGCAGGTCTTGCCGTAGACGCTCTTGCCCACGGTGTTTTCCGCGGCCGGTGCGGCAGGCGCGGGAGCAGGAGCCTGCGCGGCAGGCGCAGGCGCGGGCGCCGGCGCAGATGCCGGTGCCTCGTTCTTGCCGCAGGCGGCAAGGGCCAGGGTCGCAGCGGCCAGGGCCAGCGTGAGGGATACCTTGTTCATGGGAGAAGCCTTTCTTGTGCTCGGACGTCCAACGTCAGGGGCATCGCGGCGTGCGCACCATGCGACGCGCCTGCCCTCTGGCATGGTCGCCAGTTTGGTAGTTTCCAGAATCGCTTGGTTGATGTAAATCAACATCCAAAGAATCATTTGAAGTGAACATTTATATGCCGTCGCCACAAGGGTGAGGCATATGCAATGAACACCAGAACCCGTACTGCCTTCATGGACAGCCTGCGATCCCCGGATCGCCTGCGCTGGTGGATCGTGGCGTGGTTCGTCTTCAGCCTGGGTGCCACGCTGGCCGCCCCCGTGGTGCAGCCGCACGGCTTGGAAGTAGTGTGCTCGGCGGGCCATGGCACCACCCTGGTGGTGCATGGCAGCAGCGGCAACGCCGTACTCGACACCCTGGGCATGGACTGCCCGCTGTGCCTGCTGGGCAGCGCACCGCCCCAGCCCTCCACCACAACCGAATCGACCCTGCCGCTCGTTCACGCGGCACCTGCTGCGCCGCCGCAGGTGTTTGCCATGGTTCCCATGGCCACGCCACCGCCGGCGCGCGGCCCACCATCGTTTTCCGTTTAACACACCTGAAAGAGGACCTCATGAGCAAGAAACCAGACCTGGGCAGCGAAACCGTCGGCATGGGCCGGCGCCGCTTCATCAACACCGCCGCGCTGGCGGGCCTGACGGTGGGCGTTGCCGCGTGCAACGACAAGCCCGCCGCCGCCCCTGCGGCATCGAACACCCCGGCCGCCGCGCCGGCCCCCGCAGCAGCAGCCGCCACCGGCAGCATCAACGTACACCTCAAGCCCGGCGAGCTCGACACCTACTACGGCCTGTGGAGCGGCGGCCACAACGGCGACGTGCGCGTGCTGGGCCTGCCCTCGGGCCGTGAGATCCACCGCGTTCCCTGCTTCGTGCCCGACGCGCTCGTAGGCTGGGGCATCACCAACGAATCCAAGGCCGTCATGGGCACCAGGCCCGACGGCCACCTGCGTTACAACGTGGCCGACACGCACCACCTGCACGCCTCGTACAAGGATGGCAACTACGACGGCCGCTACGCCTGGGTGAACGACAAGATCAACGCCCGCATCGCTCGCATCCGGCTCGACTACTTCGTCTGCGACAAGATCACCGACCTGCCCAACGTGCAGGGCTTCCACGGCATCTTCCCCGACAAGGCCGACCCCGTGGACCCGGCGATCAACTACACCACGCGAGTGTTCTGCGGCGGCGAGTTCGGCATTCCCCTGCCCAACGAGGGCAAGGACGTCAACAATCCCGAGAAGTACCGCTCGCTGTTCACCTGCGTGGACGCCGAGACCATGGACGTGCGCTGGCAGGTGCTGATCGACGGCAATTGCGACCTGGTGGCCACCTCCTACGACGGCAAGCTCGCCGCCACCAACCAATACAACACCGAAAACGGCGTGCACTACGAGGACATGATGTCTGCCGAGCGCGACGCCTGCCTGTTCTTCAACGTGGCGCGCATTGAAGAGGCCGTGAAGGCCGGCAAGTTCAAGACCTACGGCAACAAGGTGCCCGTGGTGGACGGCACGCGCGACGCCAACAAGGACGCCAAGACCGCCCTGGTGGCCTATGTGTCGGTGCCCAAGAACCCGCACGGCGTGAACGCCTCGCCCGATGGCAAGTACTTCATATGCGCTGGCAAGCTCTCGCCCACCACCACCACCATTGAACTGACCAAGGTGCTCGACTGGTTCGATGGCAAGATGGAGAAGCTCGACGACGCCATCGTCGCCGAGGTCGAGGTCGGCCTGGGCCCCTTGCACACGGCGTTTGACGGCCGCGGCAACGCCTACACCACGCTGTTCCTGGACAGCCAGATCGTCAAGTGGAACGTGGACAAGGCCATTGCCTTCCACAAGGGCGACAAGAACGCCAAGTACGTGGTGGACCGCATCGACGTGCATTACCAGCCCGGCCACATCAACGCCTCGCAATCCGAGACCAAGGCTGCCGACGGCAAGATCCTGGCCGTGGGCTGCAAGTCCTCCAAGGACCGCTTCCTGCCCGTGGGCCCGCTGCACCCCGAGAACGAACAGCTCATCGACATCTCGGGCGAGAAGATGGTGCTGCTGGCCGACCACCCGGTGCGCGGCGAACCGCATGACTTCATCATCTTCAAGCGCGACATCATCAAGCCCAAGCAGGTCTATGACCTGGACGAGTTCCCGCTGGCGGTCAAGGACGCCAAGGACTCCGGCGTGTTCCGCAATGGCAAGAAGGTCACCGTCAAGCTCACCTCGCAGGCGCCGGCCTTCAGCCTGCGCGAGTTCACGGTGAAGAAGGGTGACGAGGTCACGCTGATCCTGACCAACCTGGACAAGATCGAAGACCTGACGCACGGCTTCGCGCTGCCCAAGTACAACATCCAGTTTGTCATCAACCCGCTGGAGACCAAGTCGGTGACCTTCATCGCCGACAAGCCGGGCGTGTTCTGGGCCTATTGCTCCACGTTCTGCCATGCGCTGCACCTTGAGATGCGTACGCGCATGATCGTCGAGGCCTGACGGCCCCTGCAGCAGGCGCTGCGCCCGCGCGCGGCGCCTGCTATTGATTGGATAGTGTGATGATTCCCCTGGGTCAACGGCTTCTCGCCTTTCTTTCCGTCCTGTTCATGGCGCTGGCACTGCTGGCGCCGCCCGCGGCCCACGCCGGCGCCTATGAGGCGGAACTGCCGGCCAATCTGGCAAGCACGCCCGACATGTGCTCGCTGCTGCCTTGCACCGAGGTGTTTCCGGGTGCCAAGCATTTCTCGGTGCGCAAGGGCCAACCGCCCTATGTCGAGGCCTATGACAACGACTCGGCGCAGAAGAAGCTGCTGGGCTACGTCATGCTGTCCACCGACATCACCGACACGCCCGCCTACTCCGGCAAGCCGGTGGTCACGCTCATCGGCATGGACAAGGAGGGGCATTTCGTGGGCCTCAAGGTGCTCAAGCATTCCGAGCCCATCCTGCTCCTGGGAATTCCCGAATCGGCCCTGATCAACTTCAACAACCAGTACATCGGCAAGTCGGTGACCGACACCATCGAGGTCGGTCCCTCGCGCCCCGACGAGAACATCACCGGCGTCGATGCCATCTCCGGCGCCACCGTCACCGTCGTCGCGCAGAACCAGGTGGTCATGACCTCGGGCGCGGCCGTGGCGCGCCAGACCGGCATCATCGCGCCCACGGTGCGCGAGCCGGCCAAGTTCGTCAGCACGGGCCAGAAGTACGACTGGGCCCAGCTCGTGAAGATGGGCGCGGTGCAGCAGCTGCTCGTCAAACCCGAGCAGGTCGGCCTGCCGCGCGGCCCCGAGCCCTTCATCGACCTGTGGTTTGGCGACCTGAACCAGCCCGACGTGGGTCGCAGCCTGCTGGGCAACAATGCCTTCGACAGCCTGCGCGCGCGCCTGAAGGACGGAGAGAACGCGTTGTTCGTCATCAAGACCGCGGGCCAGGAATCGTTCAAGGGCTCGGGCTTCGTGCGCGGCGGCATTTTCGACCGCGTGCAGGTCAAGCAGGGCGCGGATTCCTTCACCTTCCGTGACCTCGATTCGATGAACCTCTATGGCCTGGAGGCGGCCGGCGCGCCGAGCTACACCGAGTCGGCAATCTTCATCATCCGCTCGCCTTCGTTCTCGGCCGCCTACCCCTGGAAGCTGGCTTTCCTGGGCAACCGCGTGGACCGTGCCACGGGCCACCGCAGCTTCGCGGTGTTCGAATCCAAATACTGGCTGCCCGCCAGCACCCTGGAAGGCGGTCGCCCCCATGTCGAGGAGCCCGCTGCCCCCTGGGTGCGCATCTGGAAGACGCAGGCCCTTCCCATTGGCCTGTTCGGCCTGCTGTTGACGGCGGTGGCCGTGGTCTATGCGTTCCGCGAGAAGCTCACGCGCCTGTCCACGCACAAGAACAAATGGCCGGTCAACGGCTTCAAGTACACGTTCTGGGCCATCAGCATCTTCTGGGTGGGGTTTGGCTACATGGCCCAGCCCTCCATCACTCAGGTGCTGACCTGGTTCCACTCGCTGCTGTTCCAGTGGACCTGGTCGCTGTTCCTGTCCGATCCGTTCATCTTCCTGTTCTGGATCTTCATCATCATCACCGTGTTCGTATTCGGGCGCGGGCTGTTCTGCGGCTGGATGTGCCCGTTTGGATCGCTGCAGGAAGGCATCTTCAAGATTGCCGAGGCGATTGGCCTCAAGCGCTTCCAGACCGCGCTGCCGCAGAAATGGCATGACCGCCTGAAGTGGGTCAAGTACGCGGTGTTCTTCTTCCTGCTCACCGTGTCCATGTTCTCCATGGGCCTGGCGGAAAAGCTGGCCGAGGTCGAGCCCTTCAAGACCACCTTCCTGGTCGGCGTGATGAACCGTGCCTGGCCCTACGGCCTGTTCGTGGCCGCCATCCTGGGCGTGTCGATCTTCATCGAGCGGCCCTACTGCAAGTACATCTGCCCGCTGGGTGCGTCGCTCGCCATGCCCAGCACCTTCCGCTGGTTTGGCCTGAAGCGCAAGCAGGATTGCAACAGTTGCAAGGCCTGCGCCGTGGGCTGCGGCTCGCAGGCGATTGACGCCGACGGCCGCATCGACCACCGCGAATGCCTGCACTGCCTCGATTGCATGATTCTCTACACCGACACCAAGGGCTGCCCGCCCCTGGCCAAGGAGCGCAAGCGCCGCGAGAAGGACGGCCTGGAGATCACGCCCATAGGCAAGAACGGCTACTTCATCCCCATCCACCCGGCCAAGGTCGAGGACCAGATCAGCCCCAAGGCCAAGGACGGCGTGGATCCGCGCATGCCCACGGACCGCACCCTGCCCGCGCACAAGGAGGACGTGGGCCTGCTCGAATGGCTGTGGCTGGAGCTGCGCGACCACCTCTGGCCCTGGAGCCGCGAGGGCTGGCGCAGCCAGAAGGCGCTGCAGATCGCCGGACTGGCGCTGGCCGTGGCCGCCACCATCGCCTGGGTGCAGACGGCCATGGGCCACCTGTCCTCGGGCGCTATCATCGGCTGGTGGTTTGGCTGGAGCGTCTACGAGGTGTTGATCCGCCTGTCCGGTCGGCGTTATGTGAAGGATGGCCCTTGGTGGCGCGACCAGTATCGCGTCGCCGGCGTGATGGACATGATGAGTTACGTGGGATTCAAGAACCTGATGATTGGGGCCGCGCTGTTCCTGGTGCTCAAGACCCTGGGTTGGCTGATCGCATGACCTCTCTGCCCCACTTGGGTGTGGCCCTGGCGCTCTTCGTCGCCGGGGCCTGCCAGGCAGCCACGCTCAGCGTGCACCCCGGCGACGATCTGGCCGCCGCCGTGTCCAAGGCCCGGGCGGGCGACGTGATCGAGGTGGCGCGCGGCCATTACCGCGCCAACCTGCTGATCGACAAGCCCCTGACCCTGCGCGGCCTGGACCGTCCCACAGTGAGCGGCGGCAACCACGGCGACACGATCCGCGTGACCGCCCCCGACGTGGTCATAGACGGCCTGATCGTCAGCGACTCCGGCGACGACCTCAAGGACCAGAACGCCGGCATCTATCTCTACCCCGGTGCGCACCGAGCCATCGTGCGCCGCTGCGACCTGAGCTACAACCTGTTCGGCCTGTGGATAGAAAAGGCCAACGACGTGCTCATCGAGCACAACACCATCACCGGCAAGCGCGACTACGCATCGTCCCAGCGTGGCAACGGGGTTCAGCTGTACAACACCAAAGGCGCGAAGATCCTCAACAACAACATCAGCTTCGTGCGCGATGCGTTGTACGTGGACGTCTCGCACCACGCCGTTTTCAAGGGCAACAAGCTGCACCACAGCCGCTACGGCACGCATTACATGAACTCCTACTACAACCTGTGGGAGGACAACGACACCTTCTACAACCGTGGTGGCCTGGCGCTGATGGAGGTGCGCAACCAGGAGGTTCGCAACAACCGCGCCTGGGGCAATTCCGACCACGGCATCATGCTGCGCACGCTGCAGGACTCGGTGATCGAGGGCAACGTGGTCGCCGGCAACAACCGCGGCTTCTTCATCTACGACGTGGAGTACATCAAGCTGAACGACAACCTGGTGGTGGACAACACCGTGGGTGTGCACCTGTCGGCCGGCTCCACGCGCAACGAGGTCGAGGGCAACGACTTCATCGGCAACCGCGAGCAGGTACGCTACGTGGGCGCGCGCGACGAGGTCTGGGGCCAGAAACGCGGCAACTACTGGAGCAACTACCTGGGCTGGGACCGCAACGGCGACGGCGTAGGCGATGTGCAGTACGAGGCCAACGACATGGTGGACCGCCTGACCTGGCGCCACCCGGCCATCAAACTGCTGCTGGCCAGCCCTGCCGTGCAGGCCCTGCGCCTGGTGGGCCAGCAGTTTCCCGTATTGCGCGTGCCCTCGGTGGTCGATCCCCACCCACGCATGCGCCCCTACCACCAAGACTGGAGTCAATGGCGTGGCAAGCATTTCCCTGGCCAGTGAAGAACAACGGGCCATCTCCCTGCGCGGCGTGCACAAGCACTTCGGCGCGCTGCACGCCGTCGATGGTGTTGACCTGGATATTCCCCCGGGCGAGATTTTTGGTCTGATAGGCCACAACGGCGCGGGCAAGAGCACGCTGTTCAAGATGATGCTGGGCCTGCTGGCGCCCACTTCCGGCAGCATCCTTGTGGCCGGCACACCCGTGGGCGGGCGGCATTTTCGCGCCGCGCGCCGCCAGCTCGGCTACCTGCCCGAAAACGTGGTGCTCTACGACAACCTCGACGGCCTGGAGACGCTGCACTTCTTTGCGCGCCTGAAAGGTGCGCCGCTCGCGGAATGCCCGACCATGCTGGACAAGGTGGGGCTCTCGCACGCCGGCAGGCGCCCGGTGCGCGAATACTCCAAGGGCATGCGCCAACGCCTGGGCTTTGCGCAGGCGCTGCTGGGCAAGCCGCGCGTGCTGTTCCTCGACGAGCCCACCAACGGCCTGGACCCCCAGGCGATACGCGACTTCTACGCGACGCTGCGCGGCCTGCAGGACCAGGGCGTGACCATCATCATCACCTCGCATATCCTGGCCGAGTTGCAGGAGCGCGTCGATCGCCTGGCGATTCTGGCCTCGGGCCAGGTGCAGGCCGTGGGCAGCGTGCAGGAACTGCGCGAGCGCACCGGCCTGCCGCTCGTCGTTGAGGTGGACATGGCCCCCGCAGACTGCCACGACGCACTGCATGCGCTTCACATGGCCATCGGCGTCAAACCCTCCCAGACCCCCAGCGGCCTGCACCTGCAATGCCCGCGCGAGCAAAAGATGGCCGTGCTCGCCGCGCTGGCCCCGCTGGGCGCGCGCGTGCGCGACCTGCGCCTGCACGAGCCCTCGCTCGAAGACATGTTCTTCGGCCTTTCTGCATAGAGCACGTTATGGAACTGACCCCCATCCTCACCGTCGCCGCCAAGGAATTCCGCGACCGCATGCGCAACCGCTGGGTGCTGGCCGTGGCGCTGGTGTTCACCATCTTCTCCCTCGTCATCGCCTACTTCGGCGGCGCACAGCAGGGCCAGGTGGGCTTTCGCTCCATCGAGTTCACGATTGCCAGCCTGGTCAGCCTGGTCATCTACCTGATACCGCTGATCGCGCTGCTGCTGGGCTTTGACGCCATCGTCGGCGAACGCGAGCGCGGCTCACTCGACCTGCTGCTGGCACTGCCGATCACGCGCCTCGAACTGCTCCTGGGCAAGTACCTGGGCCTGGCGCTGGCGCTCACGCTCTCCACCGTGGCCGGCTTCGGCCTGGTGGCCGTGCTGCTGTGGCGCCACATGAGCGCCAACGCGCTGTTCCACTACGGCGGCTTCATGCTCAGCTCGGTGCTGCTGGGCCTGGCCTTTCTGAGCCTGGCGGTGCTGATCTCGGTGCTGGCGCGCGAGCGCACGCGCGCCTCTGGCCTGGCCATTGCCGCCTGGTTCTTCTTCGTGCTGGTGTTCGACCTGCTGCTGCTGGGCCTCTTGGTGACCACAGGCGGTCAGTTCGCGGGCGACTCCTTTGCCTGGCTGCTGCTGTTCAACCCGGCGGACGTGTTCCGCATCCTCAACGTGTTCTCGCTCGACGACGTGCGCACGCTCTACGGCCTGGCCAGCGTCGTTCCTGCGTCGCTTGGCAACCCCACGACCATGGGCGGCGTGATGGCCGCCTGGATCGTGCTGCCGCTCGCTCTTGCCAACTGGAGATTCAAGCCATGACCTGTTCCTGCATCACCCGTCGCCGCGCCCTGGGCCTGGCCACCCTCGCGGTGCTTTCCACCGGCGGCCTGCTGGCGGGCTGCGGCGACAAGGCCGCCGAGAAGCAATCACTCGTCCCCGTGGAGATCGACCGCTCCACCTCCTGCGAGCTCGACGGCATGCTGCTCGCCGACTACCCCGGCCCCAAGGCACAGATCTTCTACGCCGGCCAGGACAAGCCGGCCTTCTTCTGCGACACGGTGGAGCTGTTCCATACCCTGCTCGCCAGCGAGCAGGTGCGCGCCATCCGCGCCGTCTACGTGCAGGACATGGGCCAGGCCAATTGGGACGAACCCAAAGGCCACTGGATTGATGCCAAGACCGCCGTCTACGTCGTCGGCAGCAAGCGCAAGGGCTCCATGGGCCCGACGATTGCCAGCTTTGCCCAGGAGCAGGACGCCACCAAGTTCACCGGCGAGTACGGCGGCAAGGTGCTGCGCTTTGGCGACATCAAGCCCGACATGGTGGACCTGAGCGGCGGCGCGCTGCACGACACGCGCATGTAGGCCCCGCGCCCGCGCCATCATGCACATGTCCGCCGCTCCCATGCTTGAGCCGCTGCAGCGCCACAGGCGCCTGCTGGCCCTGTGCGCGCTCGCGGGGATGGGGGCACTCGCGGTCAGCGCGCCCTGGAGCCTGCCGGCCATGCGCAGGGCGCTGGCGCCCCAGGCCGCGCCGGAACCGGATGTCTGCATCGTGGCGCCACCCACGCGCTACGACCCGGCCTCGGGCCTCGCGCCCACGGCGGCGCGTAACGTGCCCGCCGACGCGCGCTGCCCCGTCTGCGGCATGTTCCCGGCGCGCGCGCCGCAGTGGGCGGCGCAGGTCATCTTCGACAACGGCGACGCGCAGTTCTTCGATTCGCCGCTGTCGCTGTTCATGTACCTGCAGGATGTGGCGCGCTACAGTCCCGGCCGCAGTGCGGCACAAATCGTGGCGCACTATGTGACCGATGCGTCGGATCCTGGCCCGTCGCGCTGGATTGACGCCCTGGGCGCCTACTATGTGCACGGCTCATCGGCCAGGGGCCCCATGCGCGCGGGCAATTTGCCGGCCTTTGCCGAACGTGCTGCGGCCCAGTCCTTTGCCGCGCAACGCGGCGGCACGGTACTGGCGTTTGGCGCCATCGACGCGGCGCTGATCGCGCAACTGGCCGGCAGCGCCGGCCATGGCCATCACTGAGAAACTCTTGAAAAGATAGCTGCCTGTGCTTATTGCACAAGCGTTCTAGCCGCTTCTATCGTTGTCGAGGACCGCCCTGCCAGGCGTCCTGCCCCCTATTGCGGCTGTGGTTCGGCCGCGGCCTGCGGCGCCTTGAACAGCGCCGCCAGCTTGCGCTTGGGCTTGATGTTGGCGGAGATGCTGGCGCGCGCCACGGCCGCCTTGGGCGCCACCTCCCAGCTCGCCGTGCCGCTGCCGCTGCTGGGCTCGTAGGGCTTGTCGAAGAAGGCGTCGCGCGCCACGCCCGGCGCGTGGCGGTAGCCGCCGCGTTCGCGGTTGCTGCGCGGCGCGTCCTCGCCCTCCTCGCGCCAGGTGCGGCGGCCGTCGTTGAAGCGGCCGCGCGGGCGCTCGTCCTGCAGTTCCAGGGGTTCGAGCTCAATCTTCTTTTTGATCAGTTTCTCGATGTCGGCCACCAGGCGCGCATCGCCACTGCCGACCAGCGTGACGGCCAGGCCCGAGGCGCCGGCGCGCCCCGTGCGGCCGATGCGGTGCACGTAGTCCTCGGCGTTGAAGGGCACATCGTGGTTGAACACGGCCGGAACGTCCTTGATGTCCAGTCCGCGCGCCGCCACGTCGGTGCACACCAGCAGGTCCACGTCGCCGCTCTTGAAGGCCTCCAGGGCCTTGAGGCGCTCGTCCTGGCTCTTGTCGCCATGCAGGGCCGCGGTCTTCAGGCCGTCGCGCTCCAGGCTGCGCGCCAGGCGTGCGCAGCCCAGCTTGCTGTTGACGAAGACAAAGGCCTGCTTGAGCCCGCGCTCGGCCAGCACCTTGCGGATGGCGCGGCGCTTGTCATCGTCCTGCACGCTGAAGAAACGCTGCTCGACGGTGGATGCGGTCTCGTTGGGGCGCGCCACTTCGATGGTGACGGGGTCCTGCAGATAGCTGCCGGCCAGGCGCTTGATCTCGGGCGAGAACGTGGCCGAGAACAGCAGCGTGGTGCGGCTCTTGGGCAGGTAGGAGAGGATGCGCTGCAGGTCGGGCAGGAAGCCGATGTCCAGCATGCGGTCGGCCTCGTCGAGCACCACGTACTCGACCTGGTTCAGCACCGCGTTCTTGGCCTCGATATGGTCGAGCAGGCGGCCGGGCGTGGCGACGAGCACCTCCACGCCTTTTTTCAGCTCCAGCGTCTGCGGCTTCATGTCCATGCCGCCGAAGACCACGGTGCTGCGCAGCTTGGTGTACTTGGCGTACAGGGCGACCTGCTGCGCCACCTGGTCGGCGAGTTCGCGCGTGGGCAGCAGCACCAGGGCGCGCACGGGGTGGCGCGCGGGCGAGGCGGAGCTGTTCTCGTGCTTGAGCAGGCGCTGCAGGAGCGGCAGCGAGAACGCCGCCGTCTTGCCGGTGCCGGTCTGTGCCGCGCCCATCACGTCCTGGCCGGTCAGCACCACAGGGATCGCCTGGGCCTGGATCGGGGTCATGGTCTCGTAGCCCATTTCGGCTACGGCGCGCTTGAGCGGTTCGGCCAGCGCTAGGGTGGAGTAGGGTTGTGTCATCAAGCCGCTATTGTCGCATTGCAGCGCAACATGGGCTATGCCAGCCCTGTTACAGAGCAGTTGCCATCAGCCCGCAGCACCTGTGCCGGGTATTGCGGGCGCCTATAGGGTCTGCGCCTTGAACGTGTCGCAGGCCTGCACATTGCCGGTCTTCATGCCCTGGGTGAACCAGCGCACGCGCTGCGCGCTGGAGCCATGGGTGAAGGCGTCGGGACGCACGGTGCCGGTTTGGCGGCGCTGCAGCGTGTCGTCGCCGATCTGCTCGGCGGCTTTGACGGCCGACTCGATGTCGCCCTGGTCGAGCCAATGCTTGGCCTGCTGCGAGTAGTGGGTCCAGATGCCCGCATAGCAGTCGGCCTGCAGCTCCAGCCTCACCGATAGCGCGTTCTGGTCGCGCTGGCTGACGCGCCCGCGCATGCCGTCCACCTTGGCCGTCGTACCCAGCAGGGTCTGCACATGGTGCCCGACCTCATGGGCGATGACATAGGCGCGCGCGAATTCACCGGGTGCGCCGAGCTGGCGGCTCATGGTGTCGAAGAAATCCATGTCCAGATAGACCTTGTGGTCGCCCGGGCAGTAGAACGGCCCCATGGCGCTCTGCCCCGTTCCACAGGCCGTGGGCGTGGTGCCGCGGTAGAGCACCAGCTTGGGGTCCTGGTAGCGCGCCCCGCCCTGCTGGAAGATCTGTGCCCAGACATCCTCGGTCGAGGCCAGCACGGTGGACACAAAGGCCGCCTGACGGTCATTGCCCGGCGGCCGGTGCGCCGGCGCCTGTTGCTGCTGCACCTGGGGCGCGCCGCCACCCGACAGCAGGCCTATCGTGGTGAGCGGGTTGATGCCGAACACGCCCCAGCCGATCAGCGCCACGACCACGGTGCCTATGCCGATGGTGCGGCCGCCGACAAAGCCACCGCCACCACCACCACCGTCGTCGCGGCGGTCCTCGACGTTGTCCGATTCGCGATTACCTTCCCACTTCATGGGGTATCTCCAATGCGCATTGGGCGCCAGCGTTAGATGGTACGCCGGCCGGCGGTCAGGCCTTGGGCAGGGTCACGCCATGCTGGCCCTGGTACTTGCCCTTGCGGTCCTTGTAGCTCACGGCGCATTCCTCGTCACCCTGGAAGAACAGCACCTGGGCGCAGCCCTCGCCCGCATAGATCTTGGCGGGCAGCGGCGTGGTGTTGGAAAACTCCAGCGTCACATAGCCCTCCCACTCGGGCTCGAAGGGCGTGACGTTGACGATGATGCCGCAGCGCGCATAGGTGCTCTTGCCCAGGCACACGGTGAGCACGTCGCGCGGAATGCGGAAGTACTCCATGGTACGCGCCAGCGCAAAGCTGTTGGGCGGGATGATGCAATGGTCGCCCTCGAAATCGACGAAGCTCTTTTCGTCGAAGTTCTTCGGATCCACCACCGTGCTGTGGATGTTGGTGAAGACCTTGAATTCGCGCGCGCAGCGTATGTCGTAGCCGTAGCTGCTGGTGCCGTAGCTGATGATCTTCTTGCCGTCGGCCTCGCGGACCTGGCCGGGCTCGAAGGGCTCGATCATGCCGTGCTGCTCGGCCATGCGCCGGATCCACTTGTCGCTCTTGATGCTCATGGGTAAAGACTCCTGACGCGCATTCTAGCCGCCCCGAACGCTCCTTAAACCATAGCTACCAGCGCTTTATGGATAAGTGCAAAAGGCTAATTCTTCATGAAAAATGATTCAGGGCGTAACCGACGCGCCGCCTTCATACCAGCGCTTGAAGGTATCGACCTCCTCGCTTGACAGGGCGCCAGGGTTGCCAAAGGGCATCTTGCGCAGCTGCACCACCTGCTGGTAGATCTGCTGGGCGTGGCTCTTGACCTCCTCAGGGGTGTCGAACTTCACGTTCTTCTGCGCGACGGTGTTCGCGCTGTGGCAGACCATGCAATGCTTTTGCATGATGGCATGCACCTGCGCAAAGCCCACGGCAGCCGGCGCGGCGCCCACCAGCGCCTCAGCCTGCGGCGCGGGCTTGAGCCAGCCCAGCACACCGAGCAGCGCCACCACGCCCACGGCCGCATACGGCCAGGGATGGGCATTGCGGCCGAGCTTGAAGCCGTGGCGCATGACGAAGAACTGGCGGATGGCAGCACCGGCGAACATCATGAGGATCAGCACCAGCCAGTTCTGCGTGTGGCTGTAGAGCCAGCCATAGTGGTTGGACAGCATGGCAAACAGCACGGGCAGCGTGAAATAGGTGTTGTGCACGCTGCGCTGCTTGGCACGCTTGCCATGCAGGGGGTCTACTGGCTGTCCGGCCTTGAGGGCCGCCACCACCTTGCGCTGGCCGGGAATGATCCAGAAGAACACATTGGCGCTCATCGACGTGGCCAGCATGGCGCCCATGAGCAGAAAGGCCGCCTGGCCGGGAAAGATATGGCAGGCCAGGAAGGCCGCAATGCACACGAGCACCAGCACGAAGCCACCCACGATGGCATCGCCGTTCTGATTTTGTCCAAAGACGCGGCAGATGCCGTCGTAGAGCAGCCAGAACACCACCAGGAAGGCCAGGGCCGCCACGATGGCCATGGAGGATGACATCAGCGGGTTGGAGGGACTCACCAGATAGATGCCCGCGTTCCACAGATAGGACACCGTGAGCAGCGCAAAGCCGCTGAGCCAGGTGGTATAGCTCTCCCAATAGAACCAGTGCAGATGATCGGGCAGCTTCGGCGGCGACACGTTGTACTTGACCGGGTGGTAGAACCCGCCGCCGTGCACGGCCCAGAGCTCACCGCTGACGCCGTCGCGCTTGAGGTTTTCATCTACCGGCGGCGTGAGGCTGCTATCGAGGAACACGAAGTAGAACGACGAGCCTATCCAGGCGATGGCGGTGATGACATGCAGCCAGCGCAGCAGCAGATTGGACCAGTCCAGAAGGTAGCTTTCCATGGGGCATCAACCTCGGTGGCCGGCAGGGCCACAGACAAGCTGCTCACCACTGCGGGTGCTCTGAGCAGGAAACAATGGGCCGCGCACCTTGGCATGAAGCTACCGGGACACCGCTGCGACCAACTTTGTGGACACATAGTGTATGCAGTTTCGGCGGCCTGCTGCAGTTGCCCACGCAGGGGATTTCCCGGGGGCACTGCGCCAAATTACTTCAAATTGCTTCCACCCGTTGCAGTAACTGCGCCGCCACCGCGACGGCGATCACCTCGGGTTCCTTGCCCGTGATGCCCGGCACCCCGATCGGACAAGTCACCTGCGCGAGCTCCAGCTCGGAAAACCCGCGCGCCTGCAGACGGTGCGAGAAGGTGGCCCACTTGGTGCGGCTGCCTATCAGGCCAATGAAGGGCAGGTCCCGCCTCTCACGCTGGCGCAGCAGGCAGGCAGCGACGATGTCCAGGTCCTCGGCATGGCTGAAGCTCATGATGAGCACGCAGGACTGCGGCGCAAGCGTGGGCACGGCGGCCTGCACGGGGTCGGAGTGCTCGCACAAGGTGTCGGCATCGACCCGGGACGGGAACACGCCCTCGCGGCTGTCTATCCAATGCAGCGCAAAGGGCAGAGGCGCCAACACCCGCGCGAGCGCATGGCCCACATGACCGCCGCCAAACAGCGCCACGGGGTGCATCCGAGGCGCCAGGCGCTTGCGCAGCGCAGGCGCGTCGGCGGCCGTCACACACTCGAAGCGCAGGTGCACCACGCCGCCGCAGCACTGGCCCAGGCTGGGGCCAAGCGCCCGACGCACCACGGCCGGTCGCTCCGGCCGACCAGCCAGGTGATCGGCCAGGCGCTCCTGCGCCTCCTGCATGGCCTGGAGTTCCAGATGACCGCCGCCTATGGTGCCCAGAGGCTCCTGCTCTGCCGCGAACAGCGCCATCCAGGCGCCGGATTCGCGCGGCACCGAGCCTTGGGTAGACTCCACCGTCACCAGGCACGCGGGTGCGGCCTCGATGCGCTGCAACAAACAATCCAATACCGCCACTCGTCTTCACTCCCAGCCGCGGTGCGTGCACGCGGCGCAATCGGCACAGCATAGCGACACCCCTCATGGCACAACAATCCTCCGACGCCCCCGAACCCAAGGCAGCGGCCAGGCGCCCCTTCTGGCTGCCCGCCAGCCTGATGGCCCTGGTGGCCGCCATCGTCGCCGCCTGCAAGTCGGGCCCGCAGGCGCCGACGCCGCAGGACGCAGCCGGCGCCGCGCCGAGCAGCTCGGCAGCCGCCACGCCGCGCGACTACCGCCAGGACGCGGCACGCCATCTCTACGGCCTGAACGCGCCGCGCATCTACCAAGGCAAGCTGCCGCCACTGCTATACGCCATCGGCGTGCTGCAGGTCGATATTGACCGCAACGGCCGCGTGACTTCGCTGCGCTGGATGCGCGCGCCACGCCATGCGCCCGAGGTCGTGGCCGAGATCGAGCGCACGGTGCGCGCCGCGGCACCCTTTCCCGTTCCCGCACGCATGCAGCGCGTGACCTACACGGACACCTGGCTGTGGGATCAATCGGGGCACTTCCAGCTCGATACGCTGACCGAGGGGCAACTCTGAGCCCCCTGAGGCGCTTCGCGCCCGGCCTGGGCCGTGCCGGTTGTCATCCTCAATGGCACAGCAATGGGCGCATTCACGATCCTCGGTACGTCGAATAGCTCCACGGGCTGACCAGCAGCGGCACGTGGTAGTGCTCGTCGGCATGGGCGATACCGAAATCCAGGCTCACGCAGCCCAGGAAATTGGGCTCGGGCAGCACCACACCCTTGGCCTTGAAGTACGCAGCCACGTCGAAGCTCAGCCGGTAGGTGCCCGGGCGCAGGCTGGCGTTGTCGAACAAAGGCGCGTCGGTGCGCCCGTCGTGGTTGAGCACCAGGCGCTTGATCAGCGTGGCCTGATCGCCCGCGGTCGCATACAGCGCAATCGCCATGCCTGCCGCGGGGCAGCCATGCATGGTGTCTAGAACGTGGGTGCTGAGGCCCATGGGTATCTCCTGAATCGTTGGCGGCGCCCGTCTGGGTGGAAAAATGGCCCGCAATAAAGTGTATACAACTTTTGTACGCGCTTGCCAGCATTCAAGCGGGCGTTTACCCTGCGGCCCACCTCTCAACCATCAGGAGAAACCGATGCAATTTCGTTCGACCTTGCTCGCCGGCAGCCTTGCCCTCGCCCTGGCCAGCCTGGTGGCATGCAGCAGCACGCAGCCACCGACTGCCGCCACGGCGCAGCCCGCACAGACAGGCGCGGCACAGGCCGCCGCCGCGGCCTACGACTTCGACATGGACATCTTCCATCCCGTGGCGGCCAAGCACGGCATGGTGGCGAGCGAGCAGGAACTGGCCTCGCAGATCGGCCTGAACATCCTCAAGGCCGGCGGCAACGCCGTGGATGCGGCCGTGGCCATGGGCTTCGCGCTGGCCGTGGCCCTGCCCAACGCGGGCAACATCGGCGGCGGCGGCTTCATGATGGTGCACGATGCCAGGACGGGCAAAAGTGTGGCACTGGACTTCCGCGAGGTCGCGCCCTCCAGGGCCACGCGTGACATGTACCTGGATGCCCAGGGCAAGGTGATAGACGGCAAGTCGCTCTACACCCACTACGCCGTGGGCGTGCCGGGCACGGTGGCCGGCATGGAGCATGCCCTCAAGCGCTGGGGCACCATGCCGCTCGCCAAGGTGGTGGCGCCGGCCGCGGCGCTGGCCGACAAGGGCTTTCCGGTCAGCGAGACCCTGGCCAAGATCCTGCAGCAGGAACAGAAGAACATGGGCCGCTGGCCCGCCACCCAGGCCATCTTCTGGAAAGACGGCCAGCCCCTCAAGCAGGGCGACATGCTGGTGCAGAAGGACCTGGCGCAGTCGCTGCGCCTGATCGGCGAACAGGGCGCCAAGGCCTTCTACGATGGTGCGATCGCGCAGAAGATCGCCGCCGAGATGGCGCCGCACGCAAACGCCCTGTCGCTGCAGGACCTGAAGAACTACAAGGTGGCCGAGCGCGAGCCGGTGCGCGGCAGCTACCGCGGCTACCAGATCGTGACCATGCCGCCGCCGTCCTCGGGTGGCGCGCACCTGATCCAGATTCTGAACATGATGGAGCGCTGGCCCATGAACCAGTGGGGCGCCAACAGCGCGAAAAGCGTGCACTACATGGCCGAGAGCATGAAGCTGGCCTACGCCGACCGCGCCGAATACCTGGGCGACCCGGACTTCGTCAAGGTGCCGCTCAAGGGCCTGACGAGCAAGCGCTACGCCGACGAGCTGGCCGCCACCATCGCCCCCACCCAGGCGCGCGCGGCCAAGGACATCAAGCCCGGCAAGCCCCAGCCCTACGAGAGCGACCAGACCACGCATTACTCGGTGGTGGACAAGGCGGGCAACGCCGTGGCCGTGACCTATACGCTGAACACCAACTTCGGCAGCGGCATCGTCGCCAAGGGCACGGGCATCATGCTCAACAACGAGATGGACGACTTCTCGGCCAAGCCCGGCGTGGCCAACGCCTACGGCCTGGTGGGCGGCGACGCCAACGCCGTGGCCGCGGGCAAGCGCCCGCTGTCGTCCATGACGCCGACCATCGTGCTCAAGGACGGCAAGCCCTGGCTGGTGACCGGCAGCCCCGGCGGCGCGCGCATCATCACCACGGTGCTGCAGACGGTGGTCAACACCATCGACTTCGGCATGAACCCCGCCGAGGCCGCGGCCACGCCACGCTTTCACCACCAGTGGACGCCCGACGAGCTGCGCATAGAAAAGGGCTTCAGCGCCGACACGCTGGCGCTGCTCAAACAGTGGGGCCACAACGTGGCGCTCAAGCCCAGCATGGGCCGCACGCAGACCATTCAGATCAGGGACGGCATGCTCTACGGCGCCTCCGATCCGCGCAACCCGGATGGGCAGACGCTGGGCTATTGAGCGCAGCCTCCCGAAAACAAGGCCACGCCCCTCCGGGTGTGGCCTTTTTCCATGCCGAAAGCCTCAGGCCGGAGCCTTCTGGCCCAGCTCGAAGTTCGCCATTTTTTCGAGCGCGCGCACCATGCCCGAATGGTCCCAGGCCGCGCCGCCGTGGGCCACGCAGGTGCTGAACAGCTGCTGCGCCGTGGACGTGTTGGGCAGGGCCACACCCAGCTCCCTGGCCGCGGACAGGGCCAGGTTCAGATCCTTCTGGTGCAGCGCGATGCGAAAACCCGGCTCGAAGCTGCGGCGGATCATGCGCTCGGCATGCACCTCCAGGATCCTGGACGAGGCAAAGCCGCCCAGCAGCGCCTCGCGCACGCGGGCCGGGTCGGCCCCGGCGCGCGAGGCGAACAGCAGGGCCTCTGCCACGGCCTCGATGTTCAGCGCCACGATGATCTGGTTGGCCACCTTGGCGGTCTGGCCGTCGCCGTTGCCGCCCACCAGCGTGATGTTCTTGCCCATGGTTTCGAACAGCGGCCGCACGCGCGCGAACACCTCCTCGGGGCCGCCCACCATGATGGACAGCGTGGCGTTCCTCGCGCCCACCTCGCCGCCCGAGACCGGCGCGTCGAGGTACCGCGCCCCCACGGCCTCGATGCGCCGCGCAAAGTCCTTGGTGGCCACGGGCGAGATCGAGGACATGTCCACCACCACCTTGCCGCTCGCGCCCTTGAGGCCGGCGGCCACGCCGTCCTCGCCGAACAGCACCTTCTCCACGTCGGGCGTGTCGGGCAGCATCAGAAAGACGATGTCGGCGCGCTCGGCCACGCCACGCGCCGTGGTGCATTGGGTGGCGCTGCTCTCGGCGATCGCGCCCGGCACCTTGCCGCGCGTGTGCACGAAGAGCTGGTGGCCGGCCGCGATCAAATGGCCGCACATGGGCGCGCCCATGATGCCCAGGCCGATGAAGCCGAGCTTGAGGGGCGATGCATTCATGGTCTTGTCTCCTTTGGATTTGTTACTTCAAAATATGTAGCTATCAGCACTTGTCAGGCGGTCGCTGCAAGCCTTTTTTCTGCAAACTTCTCCAGCCAGACCAGGCCGGATTCCGTGTCCCTGGCCGGCTTGTATTCACAGCCCACCCAGCCCGCGTAGCCGATGCGGTCCAGGTGCGCAAACAGGAAGGGGTAGTTGAGTTCGCCCGTGCCCGGCTCGTTGCGGCCGGGGTTGTCGGCGATCTGCACATGGCCCATGCGCGCCAGATGCCTTTGCAGCGTGCCCGCGATCTCGCCCTCGGTGCGCTGGGCGTGGTAGATGTCGTACTGCACGAAGGCGTTGTCGGCGCCGACCTCGTCGAGGATGGACAGTGCCTGATCCGTGCGGTGCAGGTAGAAGCCCGGAATGTCGAACGGATTGATGGGCTCGATCAGCAGGCGCAGGTTCGCGGCGCTGAGGGCGCTCGCGGCGTGGCGCAGATTGCTCACAAAGGTGGCGTGCGCCTGCGCCGCATCGACTCCGGCCGGCACCCTGCCCGCCAGGCAGTTGAGCTGCGGCACGCCCAGGGCCGTGGCATAGCTCACGGCCCTGGCGACACCGGCGCGAAATTCATCGACGCGCGCCGGGTCGCAGGCAATGCCGCGCTCGCCCCCGTCCCAGTCGCCAGCGGGCAGGTTGTGCAGCACGATCTTCAGGCCCGCGGCATCCGCACGCTCCTTGATATCGGCCACCGTGTGGGCGTAGGGAAACTGAAACTCCACGGCCTCAAAACCGGCGGCGGCGGCGCGCTCGAAGCGATCGAGAAACGGCACCTCGGTGAACAGCATGCTGAGGTTGGCGGAAAAACGGGGCATGGCAAAACTCCAATAAAGAAAAACACGACTCGACTCTCGGCGGCTGTTGTTTCACGCGGCCACGGCACGCACCGACCACCCGGCTTGTCATCCACGCGCAAGCGGGGATCCAGCTGGCATGCCGGCGGCCAATGCGTCGCCGTCATGGATTCCCGCTTGCGCGGGAATGACGGCGGTTTGCACCTCAACAGCAACCAATCCAACGCCATCAATCAAGCATGGCCAGCGCGCTCGGTGCATCGGCCTTGCTGTGGGCCAGTTCCTCGAACTCGATCACGTTGTCGATCTCGGTGCCCATGGAGATGTTGGTCACGCGCTCGAGGATGCACTCGATGACCACCGGCGTGCGGTACTCGGCCATCCAGGCATCGGCCTGGCGCATGGCGGGCGCAAAGTCTTCGGGGCGGTGCACGCGGATGGCCTTGCAGCCCAGGCCCTCGACGACCTTGACATGGTCCACGCCGTAGCCGCGCGCGGCCTCGTCCTCGGCCATGTTGATGTTGTCGAAGGCCAGCTGCACGCAGTAGTCGATGGAGAACGCGCGCTGCGCCTGGCGGATCAGGCCCAGATAGCTGTTGTTGACCAGCACGTGGATGTAGGGCAGCTTGAACTGCGCGCCCACGGCCAGCTCCTCGATCATGAACTGAAAGTCATAGTCGCCCGACAGCGCGACGATGGGGCGCTTGGGGTCGGCCACGCGCACGCCCAGGGCCGCTGGCACCGTCCAGCCCAGCGGGCCGGCCTGACCGCAGTTGATCCAGTGGCGCGGCTTGTAGACATGCAGAAACTGCGCGCCCGCGATCTGCGACAGGCCTATGGTGGAGACAAAACAGGTGTCGCGGTCGAGGTTGCGGTTCATGCACTGATAGACGCGCTGCGGCTTCATGGGCACGTTGTCGTAGTGGGTCTTGCGCAGCTGCTCAACGCTGTTCTTGCGCCCCTGACATTCGGCCACCCAGGCCGCGCGGTCCTTGAGCAAGCCCGCGGCCTTCCATTGACGCGCCACCTCGACGAACAGCGCCAGCGCGGCGCCCGCGTCCGAGACGCTGCCCAGATCGGGCGCGAACACGCGGCCTATCTGCGTGGGCTCGATGTCCACATGCACGAACTTGCGGCCGCGCGTGTAGACCTCGACCGAGCCCGTGTGGCGGTTGGCCCAGCGGTTGCCTACGCCGAG
>JAFECU010000292.1 GCA_018242005.1 Pseudomonadota bacterium
GACCTCAAGGCCAAGGGCGCGATCTTCATCGAGGACTTGGCCGATGTGCCGCCCGGCGCCACGCTGATCTTCTCGGCCCACGGCGTGAGCCGCGCCGTGCAGGACGAGGCGCGTGCGCGCGGCTTCGCCATCTTTGACGCCACCTGCCCGCTGGTGACCAAGGTGCATGTCGAGGTCGCGAAACTGGCCAAGGAGGGCTACGAGTTCATCATGATCGGCCACAAGGGCCACCCCGAGGTCGAGGGCACGATGGGTCAGCTCGATCACGGCATCCACCTCGTCGAGGATGTGGCCGACGTCGCGCGCGTGCAGCCCGCGCAGACCGAGAAGCTGGCCGTGGTCACGCAGACCACCTTGAGCGTGGACGATGCGGCCGAGATCACCGCCGCCGTGCGCGCACGCTTTCCCAAGATCCGCGAGCCCAAGCAGCAGGACATCTGCTACGCCACGCAGAACCGCCAGGATGCGGTCAAGCTGCTCAGCCCGCAGGTGGATCTGGTGATCGTGGTTGGCAGCCCGACGAGCAGCAACAGCAACCGCCTGCGCGAGCTGGCCGAGCGCCTGGGCACCCGGGCCTACATGGTCGATGGCGCGGACGAGTTGCGCCACGAGTGGTTCGACGGCATCGCCCGCGTGGGCCTGACGGCCGGCGCCTCGGCGCCCGAGGTGCTGGTGCAGGCCGTGATCGCGCGCATCAAGGAGCTGGGCGCTGTGTCGGTGCGCAAGATGAGTGGTATTGAAGAGACGCTGAAGTTCCCGCTTCCCAAGGGCCTCAAGCTCGGCGCGACGGCGGATCCGGAAGCCCCATGAGCGCGCCGTGCCGCGGCTGGCGGCGACCAAAGCCTTGCAGAATGCGGTACTTCTTACAATCGCCGCTTATTCACACCGTGGGAGCACGCCGGGCTCCCTGCATATGGAAATAGCAATACTGTTCGCCCTCATCCTGCTCAATGGCGTGTTCGCCATGTCAGAGCTGGCTCTGGTCTCCGCGCGCAAGACGCGCCTGCAGAAGCTGATCGATGAGGGCGATAGCGGTGCCATCGCTGCGGCCAAGCTGGGCGAAGACCCGACGCGCTTTCTCTCCACCATACAGATCGGCATCACCTCGATCGGCGTGCTCAACGGCATCGTCGGCGAGTCGGCCCTGGCCAAGCCCCTGGGCGAATGGCTGATCGGCCTGGGCCTGCAGGCGCAGTACGCAAGCTACCTCGCCACCGGCCTGGTGGTGCTGCTGATCACCTATTTCTCCATCGTCGTGGGCGAGCTCGTGCCCAAGCGCCTGGGCCAGAGCTACCCCGAGGCCCTGGCGCGCGTCGTGGCGCGCCCCATTAACTGGCTGGCCCTGGCCACCAAGCCCTTCGTGCGCCTGCTGTCAATCTCCACTGAAGGGCTGCTGCGCGCCCTGGGCGTGAAGCAGCAACACGGCAGCGCCGTGACCGAGGACGAGATCCACGCCGTGCTGGCCGAGGGCACGAGTGCCGGCGTGATCGAGTCGCACGAGCATCAGATGGTGCGCAACGTCTTTCGCCTGGACGATCGGCAGATCGGCTCGCTCATGGTGCCGCGCGCCGACGTGGTGTACCTGGACCTGGAGGCGCCGTTTGAGGACAACCTGCGCTGCATTGAGGCATCGGATCACGCGCGCTTTCCGGTGGTGCGCGGTGGCATGGAGGACATTCTGGGCGTGCTCAGCGCCCGCCAATGGCTGTCGCGCGCCGTGCGCGACCCGTCCGCACGCGACCTGACGGCGCAGCCGCTGCAGCAGGCGCTGTACGTGCCCGAGACCATCAACGCCCGCGAGCTGCTGGACAACTTCCGCCAGTCCGATGTGCACATGGCCTTCGTCATCGACGAATACGGCGAGGTGCAGGGCATCGTCACGCTGCAGGACTTGATCGAGGCCATCACCGGCGAATTCCAGTCGCTGGACCCCGATGACTCCTGGGCCGTGGAGCGCGAGGATGGCAGTTGGCTGCTCGACGGCCATATCCCCGTGCCCGAACTCAAGGACCGCCTGCAGCTGTCCACGGTACCCGACGAGGACCGCGGGCGCTACCAGACGCTCAGCGGCATGGTCATGCTGCTCACCGGCAGGCTGCCCCATGTGACGGACACCGTGCAGTGGGAGAACTGGCAGTTCGAGGTGGTGGACATGGATGGCAAGACCATAGACAAGGTGCTGGCCAGCCGCGTGAGCAGCGAGCCGCTGGTTCAGGGCGACCCGGGCGTGACGGGCGATTGATGGTCGATTGATGGTCGATTGATGGACGGCTGGCGGGCCGTCGTCAGCTCCACAGATCCAGGGGCGGATCGGCCACCAGGGCGCGCAGAATGTCCGAGCGCGCCACGAAACCCAGCAGCATGCCGGCTTCGTCGGTCACCGGCAGGCCGCTCAGTCCGGTCTCCAGCAGCGCCTTGGCCACGCGGCGCAGGTCCGTGTCGTCGGACACGGTGGGGGCGGGGCTCAGCATGACCTTGGTGACAGGCTCGCGCGCCTGCGCGAACGTGCGCTTGATGCCGTCCAGATCGGGCAGCAGCTCGGCGGGTGCCATGTCCGCATGGCGCAGCAGCCCCACCACCTGGCCGCGGGCGTTCAACACCGGCGCCTGCGACAGCTGCTCCAGCCGCAGGGCCTGCCAGGCGTCCTGGATGAGCATGTCCATGGGCAGGCTGAAGACCTCGCGCGTCATCACGTCGCTGACCTGGGTCAGGGGGCGACGTGTCTTGGGTTTCACCCTGCCGGTCTGTGCATAGGCCCAGGCCGCCTGAAGTTGGCGCATGGGCGGCGCCCCGGCCTCGGGGGCCTGGGCATGCGCTGGCAAGCCGGCCTCTGGCGACGGCGCTTGCAATTGCCCCGACAGCGCCTGGATGCGCTGCACTCCGCCCACGGCCAGCACCCGCGACAACTGATGGGCTCCGCCCCGGTAGATCTGCCCTGCCGGGCCAAAGACAAAAAACATCGCCTCCTCCTCGCTC
>JAFECU010000293.1 GCA_018242005.1 Pseudomonadota bacterium
CAAGGTAATTTGGAAAAACCTTGGATTCATCGCAGCGCAGTGGAATCAATTCAGTCGTTGCGACACCGTCATCCTCAGCAATGACGACCTTGTTGAGATAAGGACGGAGCTTTGAATACAGCACCGTCCCCTTATTGAAAACATAGGTGGATGGCCCAACTTCATTGCGATTGAGCATGAGTTTGGAAAGCACTTTTCCACTGTGCGATTCGATTTGGTCGAGGTTGAGTGCCCAGAGTGTTTCCTCGGTATTGGGCAGGGTGGGCTTATGCATCTCATCGAGCAATGAGCGCATGGGTACGGTGGGAAAGCTCACTTCAACATCCCCTCCAACACCCCCATCCCCCGCGCAATCTCCTCCTCCAGCGCCCGCAGCTCGGCCAATATCTCGCCCGGCGGGCGGTGCGCGACCACCTCGTGCACCACCTCCTTGTAGCGGTTGATGCTCAGGTCATAGCCATTGGCCTCGATGTCGGCCTTGGGCACGCAGAAGCTTTGCGCGGTGCGGGGGCGGCTGAGTTCGGGGGAGGGGGAGCCCTCACCCCCGCCCTCTCCCGGAGGGAGAGGGTGTGAATGCAGGGAGCGCCAGCGCGCCAGGATGTCGGGCAGGTTGTTTTTGACGTGCTCCGCTTTTGATAGCTGGTTTCGACCGTCCACAAAGGGCTGGAGGCCCAAAAGGCTTGTATCGAGCAGCGGCTGGCGCTTGTCGTCCAGGCTCCAGCCGTCGGCCTGGCAGTCGTAGAACCACACGTGGTCGGTGCCGCCGCTCATGGTTTTGGTGAACAGCAGGATGGCGGTGGAAACGCCCGCGTAGGGCTTGAACACGCCGCCGGGCAGGCTGATGACGGCGTCGAGCTTTTGCTCTTCCACCAGCTTGCGGCGCAGCTCCTTGTGGGCCTTGCTGCTGCCGAACAGCACGCCGTCGGGCACGATGACGGCGGCCCGGCCGCCGGTTTTGAGCAGGCGCAGGAACAGGGCCAGAAAGAGCAGCTCGGTCTTTCTGGTCTTGACGATGGCCTGCAGGTCCTTGGCCGTGCTCTCGTGGTCCAGGCTGCCGGCAAAGGGCGGGTTGGCCAGGATGAGGCTGTAGGCCTCGGCGTCGCCGGCGGCGCCTTGCGAGAGCGAGTCGCGGTATTCAATGGCCGGGTGCTCCACGCCGTGCAGCAGCATGTTCATGCTGCCGATGCGCAGCATGGTGTTGTCGAAGTCGTAGCCGTGGAACATGGCGCTGTGAAAGTGCTTGTTCTGTGCGGGTACGCGCAGCATGTCGGGGTGGGTAGCACGCAGGTATTCACCGGCAGCCACGAGGAAGCCACAGGTGCCCGAGGCGGGGTCGCAAATGGTGTCTTGCGGTGTGGGGGCGGTCAGGGCCACCATCAGCTCGATGATGTGGCGCGGGGTGCGGAACTGGCCGTTTTGCCCGGCGGCGGCGATCTTGCCGAGCATGTATTCGTACAGGTCGCCCTTGGTGTCGCGCTCGTCGAGCGGAATGGTGTCGAGCAGGTCGACGACCTTGGCGAGCAGCGCGGGCGTGGGGATGGTGAAGCGCGCGCCCTGCATGTGGTGGGCAAAGGCGCTTTCAGCCGCCGGGCCGCCCGAGGCTTGCAGGCCGCGCAGGAAGGGGAAGACGTGTTCGCCGAGCACGGTGTACATGTCGGCCGGGGCCATGTGCTTGAAGCGCGACCAACGCAGGTCGTCAAAGGGGCGGCCCTTGGCGTCGGCGCCTTCGGGGAAGAGCCGCACGGGCTGGGTTTTGAGGCGCAGGGCCTTGTGGTCTTCGCGCGTCTGGTCGCTGTCGAGCGCGCGCAGGAAGAGCAGGTAGGTGATCTGCTCGATGACTTCGATGGGGTTGGCGATGCCGCCGGACCAGAAGGCGTTCCAGACTTGATCGACTTTGTTGCGCAGGTCGCCGGTGAGCATGGGTTGTGGACGGTGTGGGAAAGGCAGCGAGTCTGCCATGGGGTTGGGGCGCGGGGTTCGCAGCTCGCCAGAAAGAGGAGGGTGTATGCGATAGGTCGCCAAGGCTCAGGCGAGGTATCAATGGCGTGGGTGGCATGTGGACCCCCGCTTTCGCGGGGGTTACGGCGGCGCCCGATTCAACGGGGCTTGCCAGTTTTCGCCTGCCTTGGTGCCTGACGAGGTACTTGTCTCAGTGCCTCTGGGTCTTATCCCTCCCCCGCTGGGGGAGGGTTGGGGTGGGGGCCGGCGGCGCCGGTGCACCGCAAGCGCCAGTCATGTGCCAGCAGCCCCCATCCCTGCCTTCCCCCAGGGGGGAAAGGAGTGTCAGGCATGTCGCCAGTCAGGCTTTTATGCCGCTGGCGCCCGTCTGGTAACCGCAGATAGCTATTGAATCAGGAGCGAGTGCCGTCCCCTGGCCCGGCCAGGTCGTCGAGGATGGGGCAGTCGGGCCGGTCGTCGCCGTGGCAGCAGCCGACGAGTGCCTGCAGGCTGCGCTGCATGGCCTGCATGGCGGCGATGCGCTCTGCAAGGCTGGTGATGTGCGCCTGCGCGATCTGCTTGACCTGGCTGCTGGCGCGGGCCTTGTCCTGCCACAGGCCCAGGAGCTGGGCGATTTCTTCCATGGAAAAGCCCAGGTCGCGCGCGCGGCGGATGAAGCGCAGGGTGTGCACGTCGGCCTCGGTGTACTGGCGGTAGCCGCTGTCGGTGCGCGCCACCGGGGGCAGCAGGCCCAGGCCCTCGTAGTGGCGCACCATGCGCGCGGACACGCCGGCGCGTGCGGCGGCCGTGCCGATGGGCACGGGCCAGCGCTGCGCGGCGGCGGCGGTCATGCGGCGACCTTGTAGCCTTCTTCGGTGATGGCGTTGGCGATGACTTCGCGTGCCTTGTCGCTCTCGACGCTGACCTGCTTGGTGGCCAGGTCGACCTTGACGACGGCGTCGGTGTCGACCTCGCGCACGGCGTGCACCACGGCGCGCTCGCAGTGGCCGCAGGTCATGCCTTCGACGGTGAATTGGTATTGCATGGGGATGCTCCTGGTGGTGATGAATGCCTGAATCCTGAACCCTGACACGGTGTCAAAGTCAAGCGCCGGCCGGGCTTGACTTTGACATGATGGCAGGGTTTAGGCTAGCCCCATTCTTGTGAATGAACGAAGGCACCCCATGACGACCTTGAACGCACCCCCCGCCGGCCAGCTTGACCTGGGCGTGGGCGGCATGACCTGCGCCAGTTGCGTGGCCCGGGTGGAGCGCGCGCTGCGCAAGGTGCCCGGCGTGCAGGACGCGGCGGTGAACCTGGCGACCGAGTCGGTGCACCTGACGTTTGACCCGGCCCGGGCCGACATGGAGCAGCTGGCGCGCCGCGCCGTGCGCAACGCCGGCTACGAGCCGCGCAGCCTGGCCGAGCAGGAGGCCGAGCAGGACGCCCAGGGCCCCTGGGCGGGCTTTCTGCCCGTGGCCGTGGGCCTGGTGCTCTCCATGCCGCTGGTGCTGCCCATGCTGGGCGACCTGTTCGGCCAGCACTGGATGCTGCCGGCCTGGGCGCAGTTTCTGCTGGCCACGCCGGTGCAGTTCTGGCTCGGCGCGCGCTTCTACAAGGCGGGCTGGCATGCGGCCAAGGCCTTGACCGGCAACATGGACTTGCTGGTGGCCCTGGGCACGAGCGCGGGCTACGGCCTGTCGCTGTGGTTGTGGCTCACGGCCGCGCCGGGGCATGCGCCGCATCTGTACTTCGAGGCCTCGGCCGTGGTGGTCACGCTGGTGCTGTTGGGCAAGTGGCTGGAAGCGCGCGCCAAGCGCCAGACCACGGCGGCGATCCGCGCGCTGCACGCGCTGCGCCCCGACGTGGCCCACCTGATGGGCAGGGACGGCGAGGTGGATGTGCCGATCGCCGAGGTGATGGCCGGCGACCGCCTGGTGGTGCGCCCGGGCGAGCGCATTCCGGTGGACGGCCAGGTGCTCGAGGGCCAGACCCAGGTGGACGAGTCCATGCTGACGGGCGAGCCGCTGCCCGTGGCGCGCGAGGCCGGGGGGCTGCTCACGGGCGGCTCAATCAATGGCGACGGGCGCATCGTGATGCAGGTGACGGCCGTGGGCGGCGAGACGGTGCTCTCGCGCATCATCCGCCTGGTGGAGGAGGCGCAGGCCGCCAAGGCGCCGATACAGCGCCTGGTGGACCAGGTGTCGGCCGTGTTCGTGCCCGCGGTGATGGCGATTGCGCTCGTCACGCTGCTCGGCTGGCTGTGGGCCGGCGTGGGGCTGGAGGTGGCGCTGATCCGCGCCGTGGCGGTGCTGGTCATTGCCTGCCCCTGTGCGCTGGGGCTGGCGACGCCGGCGGCCATCATGGCCGGCACGGGCGTGGCGGCCCGGCACGGCATTCTGATCAAGGACGCCGAGGCGCTGGAGCTGGCGCACCGGGTTCGCACCGTGGCCTTCGACAAGACCGGCACGCTGACCGTGGGGCAGCCGCGGCTGACGGCGTTCCACGTGACGCCGGGGACTGATGAGGCGGCCCTGCTGGCCGCCGTGGCTGCGGTGCAAGGCGGCAGCGAGCACCCGCTGGCGCGCGCCGTGGTGACCGCGGCGCAGGCGCGCGGCCTGGCCTTGGCCGACCCCGAGGGCGTGCGCGCCGTGCCCGGCCGCGGCACCGAGGGCGAGGTGGCCGGGCGCAGCTACCTGGTGGGCAGCCTGCGCTGGATGCAGGAGCTGGGCGTGGAGTTGGGCGCGCTGGCCGGCGAGGCCGCCGCGCTGCAGGCGCAGGGCGCCACCGTGTCGGCCGTGGCCGAGCGCGTGACCGAAGGCCTGGCGGCCAGGGCGCTGCTGGCCTTTGGCGACGAGCCCAAGCCCGGCGCGCGCGAGGCGCTGGCGGGGCTCAAGGCCCAGGGCGTGCGCTGCGTGATGATCTCGGGCGACAACCGCGGCGCGGCCGAGGCCATGGCGCGCCGCCTGGGGCTGGACCCGGCCGCCGGCGAGGTCATGGCCGAGGTGCTGCCCGGCGACAAGGCCGCGGCGGTGATGGCGTTGAAGAAGGACGGCCAGGATGAGCGCCGCCGGGCCGCCCCAAGGCGCGAAGGCCCCCTTGGGGGGCAGCGACCCAGCGCAGCGGCGGAGCGTGGGGGCCCTGTCGTGGCCATGGTGGGCGACGGCGTGAACGACGCGCCGGCGCTGGCCGCGGCCGACGTGGGCATGGCCATGGGCAACGGCACGGACGTGGCCATGCACGCGGCCGGCATCACGCTGATGCGCGGAGACCCGGCCCTGGTGGCGGCGGCGCTCGACATCTCGCACCGCACCGTGGCCAAGATCCGCCAGAACCTGTTCTGGGCCTTTGCCTACAACGTGGCCGGCATTCCGCTGGCGGCCCTGGGCTATCTGAACCCCGTGGTGGCCGGCGCGGCCATGGCGCTGAGCTCGGTGAGCGTGATGACGAATGCGCTGCTGCTCAAGCGCTGGCGCGTCAAGTAAGTAATCTCCGCAAGTAAGTAATTGTCAACAAAATGTCCTGAATTGCTTGGTTGATTGCAGCAATTTGTTGCATATTTACGCCGACGCCGCTTGGAGCGTCGTTCAAGGACGTGGTTCGAGTGGCGCTTCCTGTTGAAGGGACCGCAGCGACGAATGAACGGCTTGAGTCGCACTTGGACCCTCGCTTTCGCGGGGATGACGGGTTGCGAGTGGATCGTGTGTCCCGAAGGGACGGATCCATAGATGTCGCCACTTGATCAAGAAACACAAAGGAAGATGGAAATGACGATGTACGCGCTCATGCGCTGGTTCTCGATTCGCATGCGCATGATTGGCGCCATCGGTGTGGTGCTGGCCCTGCTGGCCATCCTGGGAGGGGCTGGCATGCTGGGCATGTTGCGCCTGCACGGAGTCAGCCAGGACTTCATTGCCCAGCCCCATGCGGCCGTGCGCCTGCTGGGCGAGTTGCGCGGCGAAATGGGCCTGATCCGCCAGGCCGAGAAGGACATGATCATCGGCTACGAAAAGCCCGAGGCGGTGCGTGCCGCGCACGCCCAGTGGCTGGCGGCGCTGGACCGCGGCAAGACCGTGGCCGCCGGGTTTGAGAGCCTGCAGCTGGCGCAGGAGCAGACCCTGGCCAAGGACATTGCCAGGCATCTGGACACCTACCGCGAGCAGTTTGCCCATGTGGCGCGCCAGCTGGAGGAGGGCGGCTATGACACGGCCACCATTGCCAACCGCATGAGCACCAAGGCGGTGGCGCAGTTCGTGATCGCCGCGGAAAAGCTGCAGGCCCTGGACAAGTCCCTGAGCGCCGCGGTGGACGCATCCATAGCGCGCCAGGACAGCATTGCCGCTCAGACCCGGTGGCTGTTCGGGCTGGCGGTCCTGGTCACCGTGGTGGTGGTGGTGCCGTTCACGCTGCTCAACATGGTGTCGATCTGCCGCCCGCTGGAGGCGGCGCGGGCACTGGCGCAGGCCATTGCCGGCGGCAACCTGGCGCAGCGCATGGAGGTCGATGGCCGCGACGAGGTGGCCGATCTGCAGCGCGCGCTGCTCGACATGCAGGACGGCCTGGGTGCGCTGGTGGCGCAGGTGCGCGACGCCAGCGGCAACATCGCCACCGCCAGCCAGCAGATCGCCATGGGCAATCAGGACCTGTCGGCGCGCACCGAGCAGACGGCCAGCAACGCCCAGGAGGCCGTGGCCGCGCTGGCGCAGCTCACGGCCACGGTGCAGCAGACGGCATCGTCCTCGCAGGTGGCCAACCAGCTGGTGGCCTCGGCCTCGGGCCAGGCGACACGCGGCGGCCAGGTGGTGCAGCAGGCGGTGGGCGGCATGCATGAGATCGCGGCGTCGAGCCGCAAGATCGGCGACATCATCGGCCTGATCGACTCCATTGCCTTCCAGACCAACATCCTGGCGCTCAACGCCGCCGTGGAGGCGGCGCGCGCCGGCGAGCAGGGCCGCGGCTTTGCCGTGGTGGCCGGTGAGGTGCGCAGCCTGGCGCAGCGCAGCGCCCAGGCGGCCAGCGAGATCAAGGGCCTGATCCAGTCCAGCGTGCAGGCCGTCGATGGCGGCGTGCGCCACGTGGAGGACGCGGGCAGGTCCATGCAGGACATCGTGAGCAGCGTGCAGCGCGTGACGGACATGATCGGCGAGATCAACTCCGCTTCCGCCGAGCAGGCCAGCGGCATCGGCGAGGTCAACAACTCGGTGGCCGAGATCGACCGCATGACGCAGCAGAACGCGGCCCTGGTGGAAGAATCCGCCGCGGCCGCCGAGTCGCTGCGCGAGCAGGCGGCGCGGCTGTCGCAGGTGGTGCAGCAGTTCCAGCTGGCCGACGATCAGCGGGCCATGCCGGCGGCGCGCCCGGCCGCCACGACGGCGGTTGCGCTGTCCCCGGTCAAGGCCCAGGCGCGCCTGGAACTGGCCTGAACAACGGGGCGGCGCGGGCCCGCCCCCTGGCCACGCTCGCGCAGCCCGGGTTGCGCCATTTCATCGGTTGGGCTCGATCGGGACGTGTGCCGGAGCCGCGTTTGACGCGGACTCCAGCAGCGCCCACCTGGCGCCCCGTCAGGCGACGACAACCGGTGCCGTGGGGGCGGCCCCATTCTTGCGCGGCCCGAACCACGCCACGTACAGGGCCGGCAGCACCACCAGGGTCAGCAGCGTGGCGGTGACCAGGCCGCCGATGACGACGATGGCCAGCGGACGCTGGGTCTCGGCGCCGATCTCGTGCGACAGCGCCATGGGCAGCAGGCCCAGCATGGCCAGCAGCGCCGTCATGAGCACGGTGCGCAGGCGCTGCATGGAGCCCTGGCGCACGGCCTCGACCACGCTCATGCCGTCGGCCTGCAGCTGCTGGTAGACCGACAGCATGACCACGCCGTTGAGCACGGCCTGGCCCGACAGCGCGATGAAGCCGATGGCCGCCGAGACCGACAGCGGTATGCCCAGCACCCACAGCGCGATGAAGCCGCCGATGAGCGCCAGCGGCACGTTGATGAGGATCAGCGCCGCGGTCTTGAAGGACTTGAAGGCGTCGAACAGCAGCACGAAGATCAGGAGCAGCGAGATCGGCACCACCACGGACAGGCGCTTCATGGCCCGCTCCTGGTTCTCGAACTCGCCCGACCAGTTGAGCTGGTAGGTGTCCGGGATCTTCACGTTCTGCGCGACGCGGGCCTTCATGTCGGCCACCACCGAGCCCATGTCGCGCCCGGCAATGAAGATGCCGATGGCCGTGGTGCGCCGCCCGGCCTCGCGTGCGATGTTCATGGCGCCCACGCCTTCGCGTATGTCGGTCACGGCCGACAGCGGCACATAGCCACCCTCGGGCGTGGCGATGGGGGTGCGCGGCAGGTTGGCGATGGTGCGCTCGTCTCGGGGCAGGCGCACGGCCACGGCGAACTGGCGCTCGCCCTCCCAGAGGCTGGTGGCGGCCTTGCCGGCGAGCGCAGCCTCGATCACGTCCTGCACGTCGCCCACGTTCAGGCCGTAGCGCGCGGCGCGTTCGCGGTTGATCTCTATGAGCAGCTGCGGCACCTGGCCGTCGCGGTCGATCTCGGCGCGCGCCACGCCGCGCACCTGTTTGATCTCGCGCGCGATCGAATCGGTGATGCGCTTCATCTCCACCAGGTCGTCGCCCGCGAGCTTGATGACGATCTGGCCCTTGATCTGCGAGATGGACTCGAGCACGTTGTCGCGTATCGGCTGCGAGAACGCCGGGTCGATGCCGGGGATGGCGGTGAGCGCCTGCCGCATCGCCTCGGTGATCTTCTCGCGCGTCATGCCGGCGCGCCATTGGTCCTCGGGCTTGATGTCCACGAAGATCTCGGCCATGGAGATGGTCTTGGGGTCGGTGCCGTCCTCGGGCTGGCCGGCCTTGGAGACGGTGGTGCGCACCTCGGGCACGCTGAGCAGGGCCTGGCGGGCCATGTGCAGTATGCGTGCGGCCTCATCGCTCGACACCGTGGGCGAGAGCGTGAAGTTGACCCAGGTCGTGCCCTCGTTGAGTTCGGGCAGGAACTCCGAGCCCAGGCGCGAGGCCACGACGCCCGAGACGCCGAAGGCCGCCAGCGCGATGACGACCACCTTGCGCCGGTGCGTGAGCGCCCAGTCGAGCACCGGGCCATACAGGCTCTTGGCCGCGTGCACCACGCGGTTGTCGCCATGCGGCAGGCGGCGCTTGAGCATCCAGTAGGCCAGCAGCGGCACCAGCGTGAGCGAGAAGATCAACGAGCCCACGAGGGCCATGGTCACCGACAGCGCCATGGGCTGGAAGATGCGCCCCTCGTGGCGCTGCAGCGCGAAGATGGGGATGTGCGCGGCGATGATGATGAGCATGGAGAACAGCGTCGGCCGGCCGACCTCGTTGGCGGCGTCGATGATGACCTCGCGCCGGTCGCGCTCGTCCATGTCCTCGCCGCGCTCGGCCAGGCGGTGCATGATGTTCTCGACCACGATCACGGCGCCGTCCACGATGATGCCGAAGTCCATGGCGCCCAGGCTCAGCAGGTTGGCCGGCACGCCCATGACCTTCAGGCCCATGAAGGTGGCCAGCAGCGACAGCGGTATCACCACCACCACGGCCAGGCTGGCGCGCAGGTTGGACAGGAAGATGTAGAGCACCAGCGAGACCAGCAGCGCACCCTCCACGAGGTTGCGAAACACCGTGGTCAGCGTCTTTTCCATGAGCCAGGTGCGGTCGTAGAAGGGCACGATCTGCACGCCCGGCGGCAGGCCACGTGCGTTGAGCTGGGCGATCTTGTCCTTGACGTCCTTGAGCACCTCGCTCGGGTTCTCGCCCTTGCGCATGATGACGATGCCCGTGACCACATCATCGTCACCGTCCTGGCCCACCACGCCCAGGCGCGGCACGGCGCCGATCTTCACCTCGGCCACGTCGCGGATCAGGATGGGCGTGCCGCCACGCGCGGCCACGACGATGCGGCCTATGTCGTCGGCCGATTGCAGCAGGCCTATGCCCCGTATGGTGTATTGCTGAGCCCCCTGGGTCACATAGCTGCCGCCGGCGTTGGAGTTGCCGCGGCCCAGCACGTCCAGCAGGTTCTGGAACGAGACCTTGTAGGCGCGCAGCTTGTCCAGGTCGGGCTGCACCTCGTACTGCTTGATGGCGCCGCCCATGGCCACCACGTCGGCCACGCCGGGCACCTGGCGCAGCGCGCGCTCCACAGTCCAGTCCTCCAGGGTGCGCAGATCGGTGGTCGAGAGGCCGTCGCCCTTGAGCCGGTAGCGCATGATCTCGCCCACGGGCGTGGCGTTGGGCGCCATCTCGGCCTGAACGCCGGGCGGCAGCGCCACGCTGGACAGGCGTTCGGCCACCTGCTGGCGCACGATGTTGACGTTGGCCGCGTCGTTGTACGTGACCACGGTGAACGACAGGCCGAACTGGGTGTGCGAGAACACGCGAATCGAGTTGGGCAGGCCGGCGAGCGCCACCTCGATGGGCAGCGTGACCTGCTTTTCCACCTCCTCGGGCGCGCGCCCGGGGTAGAGCGTGATCACCGTCACCTGGGTGTCGGTCACGTCGGGAAAGGCTTCCACCGACAGGTGCTTGAAGGCGAAAAAGCCGGCGCCCGCGAACAGCAGCGTGCCCAGGATGATGAACAGCGGCTGGTGCAGCGCGTAGTGGATCAGCCGCTTCATTGCTGTGCGCCTTCCTTCTTCGCTCCGGCCTCCTCCGCCATCGACTGGAACTGGCGCGCCAGCAGCAGCGCGTTCTGGGTGACGACCTTGTCGCCCGCCGCCAGGCCGCTGGTGACGATGACCTCGCGCGGCCCCTCATGGCCCAGGGTGACGGTGCGCGGCTCGAACACGCCCGCCTCGGGTTCGACGAAGACGGAGTGCCGGGTGCCGCTGAGCAGCACGGCACCGGCCGGCACGACCACGCCGCTGCTGCGGTTCTCGCTGATGCGCGCCGTGGCCAGCATCTCGGCCTTCAGGCGTCGGTCGGTGTTGGGCACCAGGCCGCGGACCTTGATGGTGCGCGTGCTGGGGTCGATGGCATCGGCCGCGGCCGTGACGCGGCCCGCGAACGTCTCGTCGGGGTAGGCCGGCACCTGCAGGGTGAAGCCGTCGCCGGGGCGCAGCGAGGACAGGTCGCGTTCGCGCGCGTCGATCTGCACCCACAGCGATGTGGGGTCGGTGACGACGAACAGCGCCGGCATGCCGGGCCCGCTCTGGTCGGGGCGCAGCTCCTGCCCAGGGTTGAGGTTGCGCTCGACCACCACGCCGGACATGCCGGCCCTGATCGCCAGCTGCTGGTTGACCGTGCCGCTGCTGCCGTACAGGGCCGTGCGTGCCGCCGCGCGGGCCGATTCGACGCGCGTGCGTGCGGCCTCGGCCTCGGCCTGCTCCAGGTCCTTGCGTGCCACGATGCCGGCCGCGAACAGCTCGCGCTGGCGCGCCAGCGCCTGCTGTGCCAGCGTGTGTTCGGCTTGCGCCTTGGCGGTGTCGGCCTGGGCCTGGCCGAAGTCTGGCGAGGCGAGCAGGGCCAGCGGCGCGCCGGCCTTCACGCTCTGGCCCAGGTCCACGCGGATGGCCGACACGCGGCCGGCGAAGGCCGGGTACAGGCGCTGCGTGCGCTCCTCGTTCCAGACCAGCTTGGCGGGCAGTTCCACGAGCAGCTCCTGGGAGGGCCGGGCCTCGGCCACGGTGAGCAGCGCCAGCTGCGGGTGGCCGGGGGCAAAGCGCAGCCGGCCCGCCTCCAGCACGGGCGCCGGCGCCTCGGGCGCGGCGGCTTCGGTGGGAGCCTTGTGGCAGCCCTGCAGCAAGGCGGCTGCGCACAGGGTCAGGGCCAGCAGGCCGCGGTGGGCGCCGCCGGTGGGCAGGCGTGGAGACAGGGGTGAGACCATGGTGGATTTGGGTGCGGTAATTCGGGGATCAGGGCAACAGGGCTTGCGGCTGCGTGCGCAGCAGCCAGCTGCCTTGGGCCTTGGCGTAGTCGGCGCGCGCGGCCAGTGCCTCCAGCAGGGTGGCGCGCAGCGTGCGGCGGGCATCGAGCAGATCGGTGAGCGAGATGGCGCCCTTGGTGTAGGCCAGCTCGGCGCTTTGCGCGACCTCGCGCGCGCGCGGCAGGATGCCGGCCTCGTAGCCCGCGGCGCGGCGCGCGGCATTGGCGGCCTGCTGCTGCAGCGACTGCAGGTCCAGCAGCGCGAGGCGGCGCGTCTTGTCCAGGGCCTCCTGGGCGGCGCTCAGCTCGGCCTGGGCCCGGCCGATCTCGCCCTCGAAGTCGTAACCCCAGTGCAGTGGGATCTGGGCACGCAGCTCCACGAGCCGGTTGGAGGTGCCGGGATAGTGGTCGTAGGAGGCGCCGATGGTCACGTCGGCCTTGCGCAAAGCCATGGCGTTGTCCAGGCCGGCCTGCGCGGCCTGGGTTCGGGCCAGGGCCGCGCGCACGTCGGCGCGTGCCTCGGCCCAGGCCTGGAGGTCGGCGCCCGGCGCCGGACCCTCTATGTGCGCTGGCCAGTCGCAGGCGCAGGCCTGAAGGCCGGGGCCGCGGGCCGTGAGCTGGGCCAGTGCCAGCGCCGCCTGCTCGTGCGCGAGCTCGGCGAGTTGGGTGTCTGCATGGGCGCGCTCGGCCTCGATGCGCGTGCGTTCGGCGTCCTGGCGCGCCAGGTCGCCGGCCTGCACGCGCAGTCGGGCCACGCGGCTCAGTTCGACCATGCCGCGCTCGATCTCGCGCGTCTCGTCCAGCCGTTCCTGCGCCGCGAGCAGGTCGTAGTAGGCGGCCAGGGCCGCCTGCAGCTGCTGGGTCTGCATCTCCTGCACGTCGGACTCGGCGGCGTCGCTTGCGCGCTGCGCGGCCAGCGTGCGCAGGGCACGTTTGTTGCCACGCTCCCAGGTCCAGTCGATGCCTATGGATTTGTCGATGCGCTTGCGCGTGAGGGCGTTGCCCGGCCCCAGGCCATGCTGCAGGTCCATGGAGGCTGCCTTGGTGGTCAGCACGGGGATGGGCGCATGGTCGGCACTGCGCACATCGGCGCGCGCGGCCTCTGCGGCGTGGCGCGCCAGCGCGACATCACTGTTGTCGCGTGCGGCCGTCAGGGCCTGCACCAGGGTCAGTTCCGCGGCGCGGGGCGCCACGGCGGCCAGGGCCGGCGCGGGCGCGCGCCCCGGTGCCGTCTGGGCCCAGCCGGATGTGGCGCAGGCCAGGGTGGTGAGGAGAAACAGCTGTCTGGGGCTCATTGCGGCGTTCATCGCTGGCCCTGGCCCCAATGGAGTCGGGCAGTTCGTGGCGGGGTCTATTCTCCAGGAGGCTGTCGGCCTTGGCGCATCGAATACGAAAATCGACCCCGGCGAGCGCAGTTTTTGCCGGATTTGGAGCCCAATAGCTCTGCTATGGGGCAAAAAGTCAACTCGCGGCGTTCTTCCGCCATCGTCTTCGGCGGCTTTCCGTGCACTTGAGTGCCGGGCCTGGCATAGCCCACGCCGTTGCCGTGACCCGCGTCACGCCAGGTCGTGACGACCGGCACTGTGCACGGTGCCACCGGGCGTCTATCGTGTGCTCCATGCCCGTGGATGTGCGACCTGCGCGATTGCAGGGCGAGCCCGGGCAGCATTGCTTGAAGCTGAGTAAGGAGTTGATCATGACCATGCTGAATTTCCGTCGTGCCGCTGCGCGCAATGCCACGTTGGCACTGGCCCTGGGACTGGGCGGCGTGATGGCCGTCCCGGCCTGGGCCGCCGGTTCTGCTGCATCGCCCGCGCCCGCACAGCAGGCCACCCAGGCCAAGACCAGCCAGCCCAAGGTGGTGGAAGAGGATGTGACGATCTTCGATATGGTTCCGGGCACGGTGTACCTCAATGGCGGTGTCGGCAAGGACGAGGAGACGCGCATGCACAAGGATGCCCACAACTGGGCTCTGCGCATGACGTTCTCAGACAAGTCGAGCAATGAGTTCGTGGCCGGCGTCAAGCTCAAGGTCTTCAACCATGAAGGCCGGGCCGTGCTGCGCATGAAGGATGCAGGCCCCATGACCTATGTGCAGCTGCCGCAGGGCGAGTACCGCATCACGGCCACCTACAAGAACGACATGCTCACGCGTGTGGTACATGTAGGGCCCAAGGGCCTGGATGCCAACTTCCACTGGGCCATCTGACCGACTTCGAGCCTAGGAACCGCCACCATGCCCAATCACGCCGCAGCGCATACCGATGAACGTTCCATCAACGCGTTGGTGCTGCAGGGCGGTGGCGCCCTGGGCGCCTACCAGGCCGGCGCCTATGCGGCCCTGGCCACACGCACGCAGACGCTTGATTGGGTGGCCGGCATTTCGATCGGCGCGGTCAATGCCGCGCTGATTGCCGGCAACCCGCCCGAGCGGCGCGTGGCGCGCTTGCGCGCGTTCTGGGAGGAGGTCAGCCTGGCGCTGCTGCCCTCGCATGCAACCGGCGAGCTGCTCGGTCCCATGCGCGGCTGGTGGGACAACGCCATGGCGCTGCTCGGCGCCTGGCAGGGCGTGCCAGGCTTCTTCAAGCCGCGTCCGCCCTGGGCCTGGTGGCCGCAGCCGCCCGAGAGCCTGTACGACACGGCGCCGCTGCGCGCGACGCTGCTGGACCTGGTGGACTTCGACCTGCTCAACGACGGACCCACGCGCTTCTCGGTCGGTGCCGTCGATGTGCAGAGCGGCAACTTCACATATTTCGACAACCGGCTCGAGCGCATAGGCCCCGAGCATGTCATGGCCAGCGGCGCCCTGCCGCCGGGCTTTGGCGCCGTGGCCGTGAGCGATCGCTGGTACTGGGACGGTGGCCTGGTCTCCAACACGCCGCTGGCGCATGTCATGCGCCACCTCGGGGCCGGTGCCGGGCGGCCGGTGAATGTGTTCCAGATCGACCTGTTCAGCGCGCGCGGCGCGCTGCCGCACACGCTGGCCGACGTGGCCGAGCGGCAGAAGGACATCCAGTATTCGAGCCGCACGCGCATGGTCAGCGACCATGTGCGCGAGCGCCACCAGCTGCACCAGCGCCTGCGTGCGCTGGCCGAGCATGTGCCGGCGCAGCAGCGCGACAGCGCGCAGGTGCGGGCGCTCTTGGCCGACACCATGGATCCGCCCATCACCCTGGTGCACGTCATTCACCGGCGCAAGCCCTACGAGACGCAGAACAAGGACTATGAGTTCTCGCGCCTGTCCATGGACGAGCACTGGACCGCGGGCCTGACCGACATGGGCGCCTCGCTGGATCTGCTGCGCTGCCAGGCGCCGCCCCGGCCGGGCGAATTCCGTGTGCTCGACTACCAGCCCGATACGCCGCAGGGTCCGCGCCTGCGCCGCGAGGGCCCGCACGCCAGGGAGATGTAGCCATGAAAGAAAGCGATGTACGCCGGCAGGCCTGGGCCATGCCGCTGACCAGTCCCATCTATCCGCGCGGCCCCTACCGCTTCGTGAACCGCGAGTTCCTGGTCATCAGCTACCGCACCGATCCCGAACTGCTGGCCGCGGTGGTGCCCGAGCCGCTGGTGCCCGCACCGGGCGCCATCGTGAAGATGGAGTTCATACGCATGCCCGATTCCACCGGCTTTGGTGACTATACGGAATCGGGCCAGGTGATTCCCGTGAGCTTCAATGGCACGGCGGGTACCTATTCGCACAACATGTTCCTCAACGATGATGCGCCGATTGCCGGCGGGCGCGAGATCTGGGGCTTTCCCAAGAAACTGGCCAGCCCCTGCCTGCGCGTGGACAAGGATGTGCTGGTGGGTACGCTGGACTATGGCGACATCCGCGTGGCCACCGGCACCATGGGTTACAAGCACCGCCCGTTCGACAGGGACAGGGCGCTGGCGGCCGTCACGGGCGCCAACTACCTGCTCAAGATCATTCCGCATGTGGACTGCACGCCGCGCGTCTGCGAGCTCGTGCGCTACCACTGCCTTGACGTGGAGATCAAGGGCGCGTGGGAGGGCCCGGCCGCGCTGCAGCTGTTCGAGCATGCGCTGGCGCCCGTGGCCCGCCTGCCGGTGCGCGAGGTGCTGGGGGCGGTGCATATCCTGACCGACCTGACGCTGGGCCTGGGCGAGGTGGTGCATGACTACCTGGCTGCGGGGGCGCCGGCGTCGCACAGGCGTGGCGGGAGCTGATCGTGGCTCAGGTGGCGATTCCTGTTGGGGTGAAAGCCGCCGTCATCGCCGTGACCGCAGGGATGACGGGCTCCGCGTGCGTCGCACGCGCGCAGGGAAAATTCATGTCGTCGCTGCTTGAATCTTGATTTTGATAGCTAATAACGCTTGATGGATAAGCGTTATCTGTGGTTTTCAATGGCAAAAGGAGAGACAGTATGACTACCCCTATCGTTCGGGCCAGCACCCAGCTCAGCCTCAAGGGCAAGACGGCGCTGGTCACCGGCGCGGCCCGCGGCATAGGCAAGCGCATCGCCGAGGTGTTTGCCGATGCGGGCGCGAGCGTAGTGATTGCCGACCTCAGGCTGGCCGACGCCCAGGCCACGGCCGACGCCATTGCCCAAAAGGGCGTCAAGACCCTGGCCGTGGCCATGGACGTGACCGACGAGGCTGCCGTGGATGCGGGCTTCGCCCAGGTGCAGCAGCAACTGGGCGCGGTGGACATCATGGTCAGCAATGCCGGCATACAGATCGTCGCGCCCATCGAGGACTTCAAGTTCAGCGACTGGAAGAAGCTCATCGCCGTGCACCTGGACGGCGGTTTCCTGACCTCGCGCGCGGCCGTGCGCCAGATGATTGCCTCGGGCCGCGGTGGCAGCATCATCTTCATGGGCTCGGTGCACTCCAAGGAGGCCTCCAAGCTCAAGAGCCCCTACGTGGCAGCCAAGCATGGCCTGGAGGGTCTGGCCAAGGTCATCGCCAAGGAGGGTGCGGCCCACGGCATTCGCAGCAACCTCATCTGCCCTGGCTTCGTGCGCACGCCCCTGGTGGAAAAGCAGATACCCGAGCAGGCGCAGGAACTGGGCATCAGCGAAGAGGAGGTGGTGCGCAACGTGATGCTCAAGGATACGGTGGACGGGCAGTTCACCACCGTGGACGACGTGGCGCAGGCGGCGTTGACCTTTGCCGCCTGGCCCAGCAATGCGCTCACGGGCCAGTCTCTGGTGGTCAGCCATGGCTGGTTCATGCAGTGAGCTGCGAGGCAATTCCAAGGAGTCGCCCATGAGCAACCCAGCCACCCTTCCTGTGCCGCCGGGCAGCCATATCGTCATGTCCTTGTTCGCTACTCATGGGGCCGCCGACGGCGCCGTGCGCAAGCTGGACGCGGGCGGCGTGCCGCTGGCAAGCATCTCGGTCGTGGGCCGCAACTACCACAGCGAGGAGCAGCCGGTCGGCTACTTCAACGCCGGTGAGCGCGCCTGGTTCTACGGCAAGCTGGGCGCCTTCTGGGGCGGCCTGGCGGGCCTGCTGCTGGGCTCGGGCTTCTTCTTCGTGCCGGTGATCGGACCCATGGTGGTGCTCGGACCCATGACCTCGGTCATCGTTGGCGGCATAGAGGGCGCCGTGCTCGCGGGCGGGGCCTCGGCCCTGGTCGGCGCGCTGACGGGCCTGGGCGTGCCGCGCAATTCGGTGCTGCGCTACGACAGCGCCACCCGGGCCGACCAGTTCCTGGTGACGGTGCATGCGCAGGAGCAGGACGTGCAGCGCATCCAGCAACTGCTGGCCGAGGCCGGCGGCAGCGACATCGAAACCCATGCGCTGACCTGAGAGACCGAGCGCCTTCCCCCATGCCCGCCTGCGCCGGCCAAACACCCCGCTCGTCGTGGCAGATGCTCGCCATGGCCCGCGCCGTGGCTGTGCGCCGCGCCTCGATCGGCGGCGTTTTGGCGAATCGTCCGGGCACGAGGGACGGACGCCACCGCTGAATCCAGGCCGCGCTCATGGCTGCCGTGCAGGATGCGTCTCAGGCTCCGGCCATGCCGCCTTCGGCCGGCGTGGCAGGCGCGGGCCTCACCACGGCCGCGGCGCGCGAGGCGCTGGCGCGCGTCGGTCCCAACGAGATCGCCGAGGCGCGCGACAACCTGCTGCGCCGGCTGTTGACCAAGCTCTGGGCGCCCGTGCCCTGGATGCTGGAGGCGGCGGTGCTGCTGGAGCTGGCTCTGGGCAAACGGGCCGAGGCGGCCATCATCGCTGCGCTGGTGCTGCTCAACGCCGTGGTGGCACTGGCCCAGGAAGGTCGGGCGCGTACGGCGCTGGCCGCACTCAGGTCGCGCCTGGCGCTCAACGCCTCGGTGCACCGTGACGGCGCCTGGGTCACGCTGCCCGCGCGCGAGCTGGTGCCGGGCGATCGGGTCAAGCTGTCGCTGGGCGCCGTGGTGCCGGCCGATGCCAGGCTGACCGCGGGCGAGGTGCTGCTCGACCAATCCATGCTGACCGGCGAATCGGTACCCGTGGAGTTGGGCCCGGGCGCGGGCGTCTACGCGGGTGCCCTGGTGCGCCGCGGCGAGGCCGAGGCGCTGGTGACGGCCACCGGCGAGCGCACGCGCTTTGGCCGCACGGCCGAGCTGGTGCGCACGGCCCATGTCGCAGGCACGCAGCAGAAGGCCGTGCTGCATGTGGTGCGCAACCTGGCGCTGTTCAACGGCGTGGTGATCCTGCTGCTGGTGCTGTACGCCTGGCACCAGGGCCTGGGCCTGGGGGCCATAGAGCCGCTCGTGCTGACGGCCGTTCTGGCCTCCATCCCCGTCTCCCTGCCGGCGACCTTCACCATGGCGGCGGCGCTGTCCGCGCACGCACTGGCGGCGCGCGGCGTGCTGGCCACGCGGCTGTCGGCGCTGGACGAGGCGGGCAGTATCGACCTGCTGTGTTCGGACAAGACGGGGACCCTGACGCGCAACACCCTGCGCGTGGTGCTGGCGCAGCCGTTCGCGGGCTTTGACGAATCGGGTCTGCGCGCGCTGGCGGCGCTGGCCAGCTCCGATGGCGGCGCCGACCCGGTGGATGCCGCTATCCGCGCCGCGGCCGGGCCGGCGGCGGACTGGCCCAGGAGGATCGCATTTGAGGCCTTCGACCCGCAGACCAAGCGCGCCGAGGCGCGCGTGGTGGATGCGCAGGGGCGGGAGCAGCGCATCATGAAGGGTGCCTTTGCCGCCATTGCCGATGCGGTGGGGGCCGACGACGCGCAGCGCGGCGCGGCCGAGGCTCTGGAGGCGCAGGGCCACCGGGTGCTGGCGGTCGCGGTTCAGGGCGCTCAGGGTGCAGACGCCGGCCGCATCGCCGGCCTGATCGCGCTCAGCGACCCACCGCGCGAGGATGCGGCGCAGATCGTCGGCCGCCTGCATGAGCATGGCGTGCGCGTGCTGATGGTCACGGGCGACGCACCGGCCACCGCCGCGGCCGTGGCGCGCATGGTGGGCATAGAGGGCCCTGTCTGCACTGCGGGTGGCGAGATGGCCGACGTGCGGCCCGAGCGGTGTGCCGTGCTGGCCGGCGTGCTGCCGCAGGACAAATTCCGCCTGGTGCAGGGTCTGCAGGCCGCGGGCCATACGGTGGGCATGTGCGGTGACGGCGCCAACGATGCGCCGGCCCTGCGCCAGGCGCATATGGGCATTGCCGTGGCCCAGGCCACCGACGTGGCCAAGGCCGCGGCCGGCCTGGTGCTGACCGAGCCCGGCCTGGGCGGCATCATGAGCGCGATTGAGGAGGGGCGCCGCACCTTCCGGCGCGTGCAGACCTATGCGCTCAACTCCATCATCAAGAAGGTGGCCACGGTGCTGTTCATCGCCGCCGGCTTCGTGATGACGGGGCAGGCCATCCTGAGCCCCTTGCTGATGATCGTGCTGCTGGTGGTGGGCGATCTGCTGTCCATGGCCATTACCACCGACCGCGTCACGCCGTCGCGCCTGCCCAATGTCTGGCGCATCGGCGCGCTCACGGCCGTGGGCGTGTCGCTGGGGCTGGCGCAGCTGCTGTTTGCCATCGGCGTGCTGGCGGTCGGCGCGTTCTGGCTGCGGCTGGCGCCCGGCGCGCTCATGACGCTGGCCTTTCTGACCCTGGTGTTCGCCGGCCAGGCGACGATCTACGCCATCCGCATACGTGGCTGGCCGTGGGAAACCGCGCCGGGTGGCTGGCTCGCCGCGGCCAGCCTGGCCGACCTGGCCATTGGCGCGGGCGTGGCCATGAGCGGTGCCATCAGCGCGCCCTTGCCCGGTGGCCTGATGCTGGGCTTGCTGGCGGCGTCGGCCTTGCTGGCGCTGCTTCTGAGCGGCCTGCGCCGCCTGGCGTTTGTGCGCCTGGGTTTGGCGTGAGCGGCGTGCTCAGCCGCGCCGGGCGGCACTCTTGACCGCCAGTTCGGTGCGATTTCGCGCATGGAGCTTTTCCATGATGCGGCTGACATAGTTCTTGACCGTGCCCTCGGCCAGGAACACGCGGGCGGCAATTTCCTTGTTCGACAGCCCGTCGGCCAACAGGCCCAGCACGCGCGCCTCCTTTTCGCTCAGGGGTTCGTCACTGGCCTCGGTGCGGCCCTCGTCATGCGCGGGGGGCGGGGCCTCGCCCGGGGGCGCCGTCCAGCCGGTGGCCAGGAGGCGAAACTGCTGCAGCAGCTTGCGCGCCACCGTGGGCGACAGGCGCGACTCGCCGCGGTGCACGGCGCGCACGGTCTCCAGCACATCTTCCTCGGCCGCGTCTTTCAGAAGGTAGGCGTGGGCGCCGGCCTGTATGGCCTCGAACACGAGTTCGTCGTCGTCGAAGGTGGTCAGCACCACCACATGGGTCTGCGGCAGCTGCGCTGTCAGCCGGCGTATGGCGGCCACGCCGCCCAGGCGCGGCATCTGCAGGTCCATGAGCACCACGTCGGGCGCGAGCGCCAGCGCCAGATCCAGCGCCTCCTGGCCGTCGCCGGCCTGGCCCACGACGGTGATGCCGGGCTCGGCGCCCAGCATCAGCGCCAGGCCGCGGCGAATGATGGGCTGGTCATCGACGATCAGCAGGCGCAGCGGCGCGGCAGGCGTGGCATCGGCTGGGGCGGGCGCGTTCATGGCCGCCACCCGTACGCGGCGCCGCTGCCGCACAATCGGCTGCTCGGATAGTCCTTGTGTCGCATGCGCCGCAGCTTACCCCAGCCCAACGAAACCATGGATGCGCCGCCGCCTGCGCCCTGGTGGCAGAGCCTCAACCCCTGGCGGCACTTTGCCGCGGCGCTGGGCTGGGCCATGTTCGCCCTGGTGGTGGTGGGCGCGCTGGTGGCCGCCGAATGGGCCGCCAGCGAGGCGGAGCGCCATGTGGCCGTTGCAGCACGTGCGCGCCTGCAGCAGACCGCCAATCAGGCCGCCGATGCCCTCACTGCCCAGCTGCAGGTGCGACTGGCCGCCATGCGTGCCACGGCCGCGCAATGGCCCTTGCTGTCGGGAACAGCCCCGGCCATGGGCGACGGCCTGGCGGCATTGCAGGCGCAGCAGCCCGAGCTCGGCTGGATAGGTGCGCTCGACACCTCGGGCCAATGGCTGGCGGCCACGGCACCCTGGCCGGAGTCCGACCCGCTGGCCGGACAGCCCTGGCTGGATCGGGCGCGGCGCAACCCGGTGGTGGTGCTGCACCGCAGCGACCACCAGGCGGTGGTCGATATGCTGGTGCTGGCCGTGCCCATGGCCACGCGCGAGGGCTCCGGCGTGCTGCTGGCACAGCTGCCCTGGCTGTGGCTGCAGGCCGAGCTCGATGCACAGCTGCGCGCCATCGGCGGCGGCGTGCCCGTAGAGCTGCTGCTGACGGGGCCGGGCGGGCGTGTGCTGGCCGGCCCACATGCGGTTCAGGGACTGGCGCCTGGCGCCGACCTGAGCGGTGGCGGCCGATATCTGCTGGAACGGGCGAATGCGCCACTGGCCGAGGGGGCGCTGGCCGAGGGCGGCGCGGCCGGCCAGGCCTGGCAGCTGTGGGTGCGCGAGAGTGCCCGGCAGGCGCTGGCGCCGGCGCGCGAGACGCACCAGGCGGTGCTGATCGGGGTGCTGGCCGTGGGGCTGCTGGCCGCGCTGGCGGCCGTGGGCGTGGCGCGCTGGCTGCTGCGCCGGCTCGATGTGCTGGCGCAGCAGGCCAGGGCGGTGCGTGGCGGACGCCGCGACAGCATAGACATACCTGCGGGACGCGACGAGGTGCACGCCATAGGCGTGACGCTGGCGCGGCTGATCACCCATTGGCAGGACGAGAAGGCGGCGCTGACGCGGCTCAACACCGAGCTCGATGCCCGCGTGGCGGCACGTACGGCGCGCATCGAGCGCCTGGCGCAGGATGCGCGCCGTGCCGCCGTCACGCGCGAGCGCCTGCGCCTGGCGCGCGGCCTGCACGACACGCTGGCGCACTCGCTCATGGCCCTGCTCACGCAGATCCGCCTGATGCGCAAGCTGGGCGCACAGTGGAGCCGCGAGCGCCTCGATGCCGAGCTGAAGGATGCCGAACAACTGGCCGCCGACGGACTGGCCGAGGCCCGTGCCGCGATTGGCCAGATGCGCGGCTCGGGCGTGCATGACAGCGGCCTGGGGCCGGAGCTGCAGACGCTGCTGCAGCAATTCGCCGAGCGCAGCGGCGTGCATGTCGAGGCGCAGATAGACGCCGCCGCTGCCGACCTGGTGGACGAACGCGCCGCCACGGTGCTGGACATGGTGCGCGAGCTGCTGCGCAATGTGGAGCGCCACGCCGGCGCCGCCACGGTCAGGCTGACGCTGGAGCCCGAGTGCGGCCAGGATGCGGGTGGCGACGAGCCCAGGCGCTGGTGCCTGAGCCTGAGCGACGACGGCCGGGGCTTTGATCCCGCCGTGACCCACATGGGCCATTTCGGCCTGGTCGGCCTGCGCGAGCAGGCTCTGCAGCTGGGCGCGGCATTGGCGCTGGACAGCGCGCCGGGCGAAGGCTGTCTTGTGCGGCTGCGGTTCTCGGCAGGTTGAGCCCTGCGCGCCCGTTCGCGCTCGCAAATGCCCGCCATCGCCCGAGCCATGTCCGTGCCCTGTGGCTGGTCCGGGCGAGTCTTGAGGCGCCTTTGGGGCGCAGTCTAAAAAATTGGCTCAAGTAGCGAATCCTGTTGAACAGGAAACCGCCGTCATCCCCGCTTTCCCGGGAAGGACGAATCGACGGACATGCCTACTTGAGCCAAATAATTCTCAAGTTCCGAGGGTCCGGCGTGGAGGCTGCGGCCTGACTGCCGCTCAACGCTCAACGCTCAATGCCCCCAGCGTCGGATAGTCGATGTAGCCCTTTTCTGCCCCCCCGTAGAACGTGGCCCGGTCCCATTCGTTGAGCGGTGCGTTGCGGCGCAGGCGGCTCACCAGGTCGGGGTTGGAGATGAAGGCCCGGCCAAAGGACACCATGTCGGCATGTCCGCTGGCTACGGCCTCAAGAGCCATGTCGTGGTCGTAGCCGTTGTTGACCATCCAGGCGCCACGCCCGCCAGCATTGCGGTAGGCGGCCTTGAAGGCGGCGTAGTCGAAGGGGCGGCCCTCGACCTCCCGCGGCCCGCCGGTAGCACCCTCGATGACGTGGATGTAGGCCAGACCCAGAGGCGCGAGATGGCGTGCCAGGTACTCGAACAGCGGCTGGGGGTGGCTGTCCTGGATGTCGTTGGCCGGCGTGACGGGGGACAGGCGCAGGCCCACGCGGCCACCGCCTATGGCATCGGCCACGGCGCGGGTCACCTCCAGCATCAACCGGGCACGGCGCGGAATGGCCCCGCCGTAGTCGTCCGTGCGCCGGTTGGCGCCGTCCTTGAGGAACTGGTCGAGCAGGTAACCGTTGGCGCCGTGGAGCTCCACGCCGTCAAACCCGGCCGACTGCACGGCATTGCGCGCCGCCGCGGCGAAGGTGTGGACGATGCCCGGCAGTTCCTCGACGGTCAGCGCGCGCGGCGTGCAGGTATGCACGAACTCGCCCTGGCCCGTCTCCGGGTCCACCAGATAGGTCTTGGCATGGGCCTGCACGGCCGAAGGGCCTACCGGTGCGGCCCGGCCCGGCTGCAGCATGGAGTGGGAGACGCGGCCCACATGCCACAGCTGGGTGACGATCTTGCCGCCGTCGGCGTGTACGGCCCGCGTGACCTTCTTCCAGCCGTCGAGCTGGTCGCTGCCATACAGGCCCGGCACGTCGGAATAGCCTTGGCCCTGGGCGCTGATGGCCGTGCCCTCGGTGATCAACAGGCCGGCGCTGGCGCGCTGTGCGTAGTAGGTGGCGGTGATGTCACGCGGCACGGCCTGGGGCGAGCGGTTGCGCGTCAGCGGCGCCATGGCGATGCGGTTGGCCAGGTGCAGATCACCGGCTTGAATGGGGTCGAACAGCGAGGTCATGTGCGGTCTTGGCTAGAAGCCCCTGTTTCACGTGAAACAGGGGCGGGTGGGGCTTTTACTTGAGCATGCCTTCGGCCTTCATGGCAATCTGCACGGCGGGCCGCGCAGCGATGTGTTCACGGTAGGCGACCAGGTTTCTCAGTTGCGAAATGTCCAGGCCGACATGTTGCGCCCAATTGGTCACGGTGAACAGGTAGGCGTCGGCCACGCTGAAGCCGTCACCCATCAGGTACTGCTTGCCTGCAAGTTCGCCGTCCACCCACTTGAGGCGCCCGAACAGGCGCTCCTTGATGGCGGACTTGTATTCCTCTGGGGTGTTGGCGGCAAATAGCGGGCTGAATCCCTTGTGCACCTCCGAGCTGATGAAGCTCAGCCATTCCTGCAGGTGGTAGCGTGCCAGCGTTCCATTGGCCGGCGCCAGGTTCTTCTGTGGCGCCAGGTCGGCCAGGTATTGCACGATGGCCTGACCTTCACGCAGCCGCGTGCCGTCATCGAGCTCCAACACCGGCACATAGCCCAGGGGGCTGATGCTATAGAAGTCGGTGCCGTCGGGCAGCTTGTGCGTCTTGGTGCTGGCCAGCACGGACTCATGGGCGAGGCCGGCCTCGTGCAGCACGATGTGGGGCGAGAGCGAGCAGGCGCCGGGGGAGTAATACAGCTTCATGGTCGGTGACTCCAGACTGGTGAAAACCCAATGCTATGCCTTGTGGGCGAGCTTTGCATCCCGGCGGGCGAGCAGGGCATTGGACCGTTTTGGCCCTTGCCGCCGAAGGATATGGCTGCACGGGTTTCACGTGAAACAAAGGCCGGCGCAACGCAAATGGGCAAAGATGGGAAAATTGCGGGTTTCCCCTTGCACGGAACGCCCCATGCTTTATCCCCAGGAATTTGACGTCATCGTCGTCGGCGGCGGCCACGCCGGTACCGAGGCCGCGCTGGCGGCCGCGCGCATGGGCTGCCGGACCCTGCTGCTGACCCACAACATCGAGACCCTGGGCCAGATGAGCTGCAACCCCAGCATAGGTGGCATCGGCAAGGGCCATTTGGTGAAAGAGGTGGACGCGCTGGGCGGCGCCATGGCGCTCGCGACCGACGAGGGCGGGATTCAGTTTCGCATTCTCAACAGCAGCAAGGGGCCGGCGGTGCGCGCCACGCGGGCCCAGGCCGACCGCATTTTGTACAAGGCGGCAATCCGCCGCATGCTGGAAAACCAGCCGAATCTGTGGCTGTTCCAGCAGGCCGTGGACGACCTGATGGTGGAGGGTGAGCGCGTGGTGGGCGCCGTGACGCAGATCGGCCTGCAGTTTCGCGCGCGCGCCGTGGTGCTCACGGCCGGCACCTTCCTGGACGGCAAGATCCATGTCGGCCTGAACAATTACGCGGCCGGCCGGGCAGGGGACCCGCCCGCCGTGAGCCTGTCGTCGCGCCTCAAGGAGCTCAAGCTGCCCCAGGGGCGCCTCAAGACCGGTACGCCGCCGCGCATCGACGGGCGCAGCATCGATTTTTCAAAGTGCGAGGAGCAGCCCGGCGACGGCATGCCCGGCGGCGTGAACGAGGGCCAGCTGCCGGTGTTCAGCTTCATGGGCCATGCCGCGATGCACCCGCGGCAGGTGCCGTGCTGGATCACGCACACCAACTCGCGCACGCACGAGATCATCCGCTCAGGCTTTGACCGCAGTCCCATGTTCACCGGCAAGATCGAGGGCGTGGGGCCGCGTTACTGTCCCAGCGTGGAAGACAAGATCAACCGCTTTGCCGACAAGGAGAGCCACCAGATCTTCCTGGAGCCAGAGGGGCTCACCACGCACGAGTTCTACCCCAATGGCATCTCCACCAGCCTGCCGTTCGACATCCAGTACGCGCTGGTGCGCAGCATGCGCGGGCTGGAGAACGCCCACATCCTGCGCCCCGGCTACGCCATCGAGTACGACTACTTCGACCCGCGCGCGCTCAAGAGCAGTTTCGAGACGCGGCAGATCCAGGGCCTGTTCTTCGCCGGCCAGATCAACGGCACCACGGGCTATGAGGAGGCTGCGGCCCAGGGGTTGTTTGCCGGCATCAACGCCGCGCTGCAGTGCCGCGGCGAATCGCCCTGGCTGCCGCGCCGTGACGAGGCCTACCTGGGCGTGCTGGTGGACGATCTGGTGACCAAGGGCGTGACCGAGCCCTACCGCATGTTCACGAGCCGTGCGGAGTTCCGCCTGCAGCTGCGCGAGGACAACGCCGACATGCGCCTGACCGAGGCCGGGCGCCGCATGGGCCTGATCGATGATGCGCGCTGGGATGCATTCAGCCGCAAACGCGATGCCGTTTCACGTGAAACAGAACGCCTCAGGAGCACCTGGGTGAATCCGCGCATCCTCGCCGCGGCCGAGTCCGAGCGCGTGCTCGGCAAGGCCATAGAGCGCGAATACAACCTGTTCGATCTGCTGCGCCGGCCCGACGTGGGCTATGAGGCACTGATGAGCCTGGACGGCGGCCGGTATGCGAGCGGCGATGTTTCACGTGAAACCCTGGGTGAGCTCAGCGTCCCGGTGATCGAGCAGGTGGAGATCGCTGCCAAGTACTCCGGCTATATCGACCGCCAGAAGGACGAGGTGCAGCGCGCCGCGCACTACGAGCAGCTGCGCCTGCCGGCCGAGCTCGATTACATGCAGGTCGCGGCCCTGTCCATCGAGGTGCGGCAGAAGCTGCAGAAGCATCGGCCCGAGACTCTGGGCCAGGCCTCGCGCATCTCGGGTGTGACGCCGGCAGCCGTCTCGCTGCTGCTGGTGCATCTGAAGAAGAGCGGCTTCAAGGACTTTTATGCGGAGGCTGCGGCATGACGGCCGCGCTGGCCGATCAGCTGCACGCCGGCGTTCGGGCGCTGGGACTGGCGCTCGATGAGGGCCAGCTTGCCCGCCTGCTGGACTTCCAGGCCCTGCTGCAGAAGTGGAACAAGGTCTACAACCTCACGGCCGTGCGCGATCCGCAGGACATGCTCACGCACCACCTGCTCGACAGCCTGGCGGCGGTGGTGCCGCTCCGGCGCCATCTCTCCGGGCAGGGCGGGGCGGGGCGGCGCCTGCTGGACGTGGGTAGCGGTGGTGGCCTGCCCGGCGTGGTGTTCGCCATCTGCTGCCCGGACCTCCAGGTCTCCTGCGTGGACACCGTGGCCAAGAAGGCGGCCTTCATCCAGCAGGCCGCCGGCGCGCTGGGCCTCAAAAACCTGCATGGCATCCACGCGCGGGTCGAAACCTTGCCTGGCCCATACGACGTGGTGAGTTGCCGCGCCTTTGCCGCGCTCGCGGACTTCACCGCCTGGTCGCGCCAGGCCCTCGCGCCGCATGGCGTGTGGCTGGCCATGAAGGGCAGGCGCCCTCAGGACGAAATTGCCGCGCTGCCTGCCGGCGTGCAGCTGTTTCACGTGGAACAACTCAGCGTGCCGGGGCTCGACGCCGAACGTTGCATCTGCTGGCTGCGGCCCGTGGCTTAAACTCGGGCTCCCCCCTTGTTTGCTTCACACGGCGCTTCCATGTTCGGCATCGCAGACTACGGCGCATTCGTCGCCGCCATCGTGTTGTTCCTGGCCATTCCCGGGCCGGGCAACCTGGCGCTCATCACCTCCACCGGCAAGGGTGGAGTGCGTGCCGGCATGGCTGCCTGCCTGGGCGTGATTGCAGCCGACCAGCTGCTCATGTGGGCGGCCGTGGCCGGTGTGGCCGGTCTGCTGGCCGCCTACCCGGCGGCCTTCGCTGCCGTGCAGTGGCTGGGCGCCGCCTACCTGGGCTGGATGGGCTACAGAATGCTCACGGCAAAGCCGGGCGATGCGCCCGTGCTGCATATCGAACCGCGCCATTACTTTCGCCAGGGCGCGGTGATCACGCTGCTCAATCCCAAGGCCATCGTGTTCTACATGGCCTTCTTCCCGCTGTTCGTGAACCCTGCCACGCACCGCGGTCTGGTCACCTTTGCGGCCATGGCGGCGACCATTGCGGCGCTCACCTTTCTCTACAGTCTGGTCGTGGTGCTGCTCACGTACTACCTGGCCGAACGCATGCGCTCCAACCCCAGGGTGGTGCGCCTGCTGGAAAAGACCGCGGGCACCTTCCTCATCGGCTTCGGCATCAAGCTGGCCATTTCCTAGTAAGACCAAGACCAGATGGCCAAGATTTTCTGCATTGCCAACCAGAAGGGTGGCGTCGGCAAGACCACCACTGCCGTGAACCTCGCCGCCGGCCTGGCCAAGATAGGCCAGCGCGTGCTGCTCGTGGACCTGGATCCACAGGGCAATGCCACCATGGGTTCGGGCGTGGACAAGCGTGCGCTGGAACTATCCGTGTACGACGTGCTGCTCGAATCCGCTTCGGTCGGGGAGGCGGCCGTTTCCGCCGAACAATGCGGCTACCAGGTGCTGGGCGCCAACCGCGAGCTGGCCGGTGCCGAGGTCGAGCTCGTGCCGCTGGAGCAGCGCGAGCGCCGCCTGAAGGCGGCGCTGGCCGAGGTGGACGGCGATTACGACTTCGTGCTCATCGACTGTCCGCCGTCGCTGTCCATGCTCACGCTCAATGGTCTGTGCAGCGCGCACGGCGTGATCGTGCCCATGCAGTGCGAGTACTTCGCGCTCGAGGGCCTGACCGATCTGGTCAACACCATCAAGCAGGTGCATGCCAACCTGAACCGCGAACTGCAGATCATCGGCCTGCTGCGTGTCATGTTCGACCCGCGCATCACGCTGCAAAGCCAGGTCAGCGCCCAACTCAAGGACCATTTCGGCGACAAGGTGTTCGACACCGTGATCCCGCGCAACGTGCGCCTGGCCGAGGCACCGAGCTACGGCCTGCCCGGCGTGGTGTTCGACCCGTCGGCCAAGGGCAGCCAGGCCTTCGTGGAGTTCGCGCGCGAAATGGTGGAGCGCATAAAAAGCATGTGAAATATGTGAAATATGCCTGCAGCGGCCATGCGGCAATTGCAAGCCGCTATTCAAATAATAGTAAATGAAACCCTCCAACGTCCTCCTGCTGCCCGGCTGGCAGAACTCCGGCCCAGGCCATTGGCAAACGCGCTGGGAGTTTCTGCACGGCGACCGGCGGGTGGAGCAGCATGACTGGCTGCGCCCGCTGCGCGGGGACTGGAGCGCGCGGCTGGAGGAAGTGGTGGCCGACGCGCCGGGCCCGGTGCTGCTGGCCGCGCACAGCCTGGGCTGCATCCTCACCGCCTGGTGGGCCACGCACACGCGCCACGCGCACAAGGTGGCGGGTGCGCTGCTGGTGGCGCCGGGCGATGTGGAGCGGCCCGAGCTGTCGGCGCAGATCCGTGGCTGGACACCCATCGCGCGCCAGCCGCTGGCATTTCCGGCCTTGCTGGTCGGTAGCCGGAACGACCCGTACTGCAGCCTGGAGCGCGCCCGTGGCATGGCGCAGGACTGGGGCGCGCGCTTTGTCGACCTGGGCAATCGCGGCCATGTCAACGCCGAATCGGGCCTGGGCGACTGGCCCGAGGGCAGGGCGCTGCTGCACTCACTGACGAACAAGGACTGAAATTCATGGTCACCAAGAAACCCAAGGGCCTGGGACGCGGCCTGGAAGCCCTGCTGGGCCCCAAGGTCAGCGACAAGGTGGAGCAGGCTGAGGCCGCAGCACAGGGCCTGCCCAGCGCGCTGGCACTCGATCAACTCGTGCCCGGCGTCTACCAGCCGCGCACGCGCATGGATGAGGGCGCGCTCTACGAGCTGGCCGAGTCCATCAAGGCCCAGGGCGTGATGCAGCCCATCCTGGTGCGGCGCCTGGCCGAGGGCGAGCACGAGGGCAAGTACGAGATCATCGCCGGCGAGCGGCGCTTTCGCGCCTCGCGCCTGGCGGGGCTGGACAGCGTGCCCGTGCTGGTGCGCGACGTGCCCAATGAGTCTGCCGCCGCGATGGCGCTCATCGAGAACATCCAGCGCGAAGACCTGAACCCGCTCGAAGAGGCCCATGGCCTGCAGCGCCTGGTCCGAGAGTTTGGCCTCACGCACGAGCAGGCGGCCCAGGCCGTGGGTCGCTCGCGCAGCGCGGCCAGCAATCTGCTGCGCCTGTTGAACCTGGCCGACCCTGTGCAGACCATGCTCATGGCCGGCGACATCGACATGGGCCATGCGCGCGCGCTGCTGGCGCTCGATCGCGCCACGCAGATCACGGCGGGCAATCAGATCGCGGCCAAGAAACTGTCGGTTCGCGAGGCCGAGGGCCTGGTCAAGAAGTTGGGCGCCGAGTTCAACCTCACGCCGCAAAAGCCCAAGAAGGACAAGTCGCGCGACGTCAAGCGCATCGAGGAAGAGCTGTCCGACCTGCTCATGGCCGAGGTCGAGGTGCGCGTGAAAAAGCGCGTCAAGCGCGGCAACCGTGTCGAGGAAATGGGCGAGCTGGCCATAGAGTTCGGCTCGCTGGAGGCGCTCAACGGCCTCATCGAGCGCCTGCGCGGCTGAGCCATCCGTCGCGCCCCATGCGCCTGCCCTGGCCTCTGCCCGCCTTGCTTGCCTGGGGCGTTGCATGGTCGCTGTATCTTGCGCTGCAACCGCGCGCGGGCGTCTTGATGGCACTGCTGGCGGCCATGGGCGTCGGCGTACTGGCCAGCCTGTGGGGCCAGGGCTGGTGGCGCAGGCTGTTGATTGCGCTCGGTTTTCCCCTGTCGCTCGCCATCACGGGCATGGCAAGTCTGCCGGCCTGGACCTGGCTGCTGCCACTGACCGTGCTGCTGCTGGTCTACCCGCTCAATGCCTGGCGCGATGCGCCGCTGTTTCCCACGCCGCAAGGCGCCCTGTGCGGGCTCGATGCCCTCGCGCCGCTGCCGCCGGGAGCGGCCGTGCTCGACGCCGGCTGTGGCCTCGGCCATGGCCTGCGGGCATTGCGCTCGGCCTACCCCCAGGCGCGGCTGCATGGGCTGGAGTGGAGCTGGCCGTTGGCCCTGCTGTGCGGCCTGCGCTGTCCCTGGGCCCATGTGCGGCGTGGCGACATCTGGGCGGCCCGCTGGGGCGGCTACCAGCTGGTCTACCTGTTTCAGCGGCCCGAGAGCATGGCGCGCGCGGCCGCCAAGGCGCAAGCCGAGATGGCGCCCGACAGCTGGCTGGTCAGCCTGGCGTTTGAGGTGCCGGACCTGACCGCCTGTGCCCGGCTGCCCGGGTTTGCCGGGCAGGAGGTGTGGGTCTACCGCATGGGAGCCGGCGCCGCCGCATCGGGCGGGGCAACAAGAGACGGCGGGCATCTGCGGACGTAACGCTATGATTTCACGCCGTTCCACCGCGCATATCAAACAATTCACCGTGATCGAGAGGAAGGAAACCATGTCCCGCAAAACCCTGTCCCTGCTGGCTTGCGCCTGCGCCGTCGTCGCCCTTGCCGGATGCGAAACCACCAACATGAAAATGGGGAGCCAGGATGCCAAGACCGTGGCCACCGGCGCGGCCGCGGGCGGCAGTGCCGCCAACGAGAGCGGTCAGCTCCAACACTGCCAGTCGCCGCTGGGCACCGTGTCGCTGGTCGAGAACCAGGATGCCGGCTGGTACACCATCCTGCGCAACGAATACAAGCTGCCGCCCACGGCCAACCTGCTGCGCCTGTTGATCCAGCAGTCCAACTGCTTCGTGGTCGTTGAACGCGGCGCCGCCGGCATGCGTGCCATGGATCGAGAGCGCCAGCTCATGGGCTCGGGCGAAATGCGCGGCGGCAGCAACTTCGGCAAGGGCCAGATGGTGGCCTCCGACTACGGCCTGTCGCCCGAAATCATCTTCAGCAACAACGACGCCGGCGGCATCGGCGGCGCGCTGGGCGGCCTGATCGGCGGCGGTGGCGGACGTGCGATTGCGGCCATCGGCGGCGGCCTCAAGACGCGCGAGGCCAGCGCCATGCTGACCCTGGTGGACAACCGCTCGGGCGTGCAGGTGGCAGCCTCCGAGGGCAGCGCCTCCAAGAACGACTTTGCAGGTTTTGGCGCCCTCTTCGGCGGCGGCGCCGCCGGCGGCCTGGGCGGCTACCAGAACACGGCCCAGGGCAAGGTGATCACGGCCGCATTCATGGACGCCTACAACCAGATGGTCGTGGCGCTGCGCAACTACAAGGCGCAGAGCGTGCAGGGCCAGGGCCTGGGCGGCGGCGGCCGTCTGGGGGTGGATGGTGGCGCCGCACCGTCGCAGACCAGGGCTGGGGCCTCCATGTCGGCCCGCGAGGCGCAGGAACGCCTGAACGCCCTGGGCTATAACGTGGGCACGCCCGACGGCTCCCTCGGCCCGCGCAGTGCGGCGGCGATCCGTTCCTTCCAGGCCGACAAGGGACTGAAGGTGACGGGCCGCCTGGACGCCGCAACGCTGGACGCCCTGTCGCGCTGAAGCCTGGGCGGCCGTCCTGCGGGCCCGACCCTGCTCCGTGGCGTACCCAGGGGCGGGGGCGGGCTACTTCAGGCGGCTGGCGCGGCTCACGTACAGCGCCAGGGCGGCGATGTCATCCTCGCTGAGCGTGGCCTTGAACGACGGCATGGCGCCCACGCCGTTCTGCAGGGCACGTGCCACGCGCGCCGCCTCGGGCTGAAGCTCGTCGAGCACCGGACCGATGGCACCCTCGGCCCCTGCGTCCCGCAGTGTGTGGCACAGCGCGCAGGCCGGGGTCGCCGTGGTGAACAGCTCCTTGCCGCGGGCCATCTGGGAGGCCTCGTCGGCCTGGGCAAGCCCCGTCAGGCACAGGGCGGCCAGGGCGGGCATGAGAGCCTTGCGCATGTTCAGGCCACCGTCACCGTCACCGAGTGATCGGCCCAGCTATTGTTGTTGTAGCCGCCCTGGTTCTCCTGGCGCGCCTCGGGCTGGACATCGCCCTGCGTGTTGGTGGCGCGGCTGGCCAGCACATGAGTGCCCTTGGGCAGCTGCGTCTGCAGCACGAACTGGCGCCAGGCGTAACGGCCCATGTCGGGGCCTATGAGGCGCGCGGCCTGCCAGGTCTTGCCGCCGTCCGTGGACACCTCCATGCCCTTGACGGCATGCATGCCACCGAAGGCCACGCCCTGAATCAGCACCTTGCCAGCGGCCTGTGGGCCGCCCTCGGGCAGCGGGCTGTTGATCCAGGACTTGACGTTCATCTCCTGCACCGAGGGCTGGCTCGGGTCCGCCTTGCCACCGGGCGGCGAGATGCGGTAGCCGTGCGACATGATCTTGGCGTCGCTCTCCTGGGCCGTGAAGGCCAGCCGCTTGACGTACTTGATGTTGTTCACGCCGGTGTAGCCCGGCACGATCAGACGCAGCGGGCCGCCATGAGCCAGCGGCACTGGTTCGCCGTTCATCTCCCAGGCCAGCAGCGCGTCCTGCATGGCATCGAGCGGCACCGAACGCTCCACGATCACGCTCTTGGGGTCTATGCCGGGCGGCAGCACCTCGCCGCCGGTGCCGGTCATGTATTTCGCGCCATCGGCCAGGCCGCCCAGGGCCTGGACCACGTCGCGCACCGGTACGCCGCTCCAGACCACGCAGCCGGCGGCACCCACGGTCCAGGGTGTGCCACTGGGTTTGCTCGGAAAGAAGCCGCGGCCATTGCCCGAGCATTGCAACACCATGGTCACGGTGTCGAGGCCCATGCCCTTGAGTTCACGCACGCTCAGGGACCGGGCCTGCCGGACCCCATCGACCTGCACCTGCCAGGCATCGCGGTCAGCCACGATGGCCTCGGGCGGCGTGGGCAGGTTGTTGCGCACATACAGCTGGTCGGCGGGTGTGACCACTCCGGCGCCGAAGGCGCTGCGCTTGGTCTCTATGGTGGTGGCACTGTGCACGATGACGGCATCGGCCTTCTTCCAACCGGCATAGCCAGGCAGGGGCTTGGCGGCCGGTGCGGCGGCCTGGGCCAGCGCAACTTGGTGGAAGCTGGCCAGGCCGGCCGCAGCCAGGGCGCTGGCGCTGCCCGTGAGCAGGCGGCGGCGCGGCAGAGAGGTGGGCGGGATGGGCATGGATGTCTCCTTCGGGGGGCTCATGGATTTCGTTGTGGTGCATGCCGGCGCCTGGCAACGGGCGGCACGCTGCGTGCGAGCATGGCACAGCAGCGGCCATTTCTTTCACCCGCAGGTGAAAACCCTAGGGACGCCAGAGCGTGTCCGTCAGGGCGAGCCCAGGAAGCGCCCCGGCGCCAGTCCCACGGCGCGGCGCACCATCGCGCTGAAGGCGCTCGGGCTGTTGTAGCCCAGCTCCGCCGCTATCTGGTTGATGGGCAGCCGGCCCGCGCCCAGCGCCACGGCGCGCGCCAGAATGACCTGCTGCCGCCACTGCGTGAAGGTGCTGCCCAGCTCCTGGCGGAAGAGGCGCGACACCGTGCGCGGGCTCGCGCCCGTGTCGTGCGCCCATTCGGCCAGCGTCTCGTGGCGCGTCGGGTCGGCGATCACGGCCTCGCAAAGGTGGCGCAGGCGCTTGTCGCGCGGCAGGTCAACGCCTAGGCGCACGCTGCTGGCGCGGCGCAGCTCGTCCAGGATCAGGGCGCTCAGGTGACGTTCGCGGTGCAGCAGCTCGGGCGGCGGCGGATCGCCGTCGTCGGGCTCGGTCGGCATTTCGCGCACCAGCGCGCGCAGCAGCTCGGACACCTCCAGCACGCGGCATTGGCGCCAGGACTCCTCCTGCGCGCGTGCCACGGCGGGGCCGCAGCGGCCGGGCGGCTGATAGAAGTACAGCGTGCGCAGGTCCGCATCCTCGACCATGGTCACGGCATGTTCCACGCCGGGCGGAATCCACAGCGCGCGCGATGGCGGCACGATGTAGGCGCCATGCGGCACGGTCAGGCGCAGCACGCCCGCGGTCGAGATGGCCACCTGCGCCCAGGGGTGGCTGTGCGGCCGCACCTGGGTGTCGGCGCGCAGCTCGCGGTGCTTGGCGCGCACGGGCCGCGCGCGGCTGGGCACGAACAGATGGGGCGTGAGCGACTCCACGTACGACAGCACGCGTGCCGCCCTCGGGGCAGCTGGCGTATCTGCGTGGTCAGGCAGAGGCGTGTGACTTGGCATGATCGCGACAGAAATTGTCCGTCTATCGTATATCGGACTTGTCCGCCTTGCCTACCATCACGCCCATGACGACCGCCGCCACCCCCTCCCTGCGCCAGGACGCGCGCACCATAGGCCTCATAGGCCTTGCGCACGGCTCCTCGCATTTCTTCCACATGCTGCTGCCGCCGCTGTTTCCGTTCCTGATCAAGGATTTTGGCTACAGCTATTCGGAGCTTGGCCTGCTGCTGTCGGTGTTCTTCGTGGTCTCGGGCACGGGGCAGGCGATGGCAGGCTTTCTGGTGGACAAGGTGGGCGCGCGCCCGGTGCTGTTCGCGGCCCTGTCCAGCTTTGCCGCGGCCGGCCTGGTGGCGGGAAGCGCAGGCGGCTATGCCGGACTGGTGGTGGCGGCCGTGTTCGCCGGCCTGGGCAATGCGCCCTTCCACCCGGTGGACTTCACCATTCTCAACAAGCGCGTCTCGCCCGCGCGCCTGGGCCATGGGTTTTCGGTGCACGGCATCTCGGGCAACCTGGGCTGGGCCACGGCGCCGGTGTTCATGGCCGGCATCGCCACGGCCACGGGTTCCTGGCGCATGGCCTGCCTGGGGGCCGCAGCGATGGCGCTGTTGGTGCTGGCCGTCATGCTTTGGAACCGCGACGCACTCGATGACCGTCTGGGCAGCTGGGCGCACCAGGCGACCAAGGGCGTGGCAGGCGGCAATGTCGCGCCCGAGCACCCCATGGCCTTCCTCAGACTGCCGGCCGTGTGGCTGTGCTTCTCGTTCTTCTTCTGGAGCACCTGCTCGCTGAGCGCCATTCAGAGTTTTGCCGGCCCGTCTCTGCAGCGCATGTATGACATTCCTTTGTCGCTCAGCGCCATGGTGGTCACCGGCTACATGCTGTGCGGCGCCATGGGCATGGTGATAGGCGGCTTCCTCGTGGGCCGCGTGGAGCGGCTGGAAAAGACCATCAGCCTGTGCCTGCTGGCCTCGGCCACGCTGCTCACGTTGGTGGGTTTGGGCGTGCTGCCCGGCGGCGCGGCGCTGGCCGTGGCCTCGCTGGCCGGCATGGGCATAGGCATTGCCGGGCCCTCGCGCGACATGCTCATCAAGCGCGCCGCACCCCCCGGCGCCACGGGGCGCGTGTATGGCACGGTGTACTCGGGGCTGGATCTGGGTTTCTGCCTGGCGGCGCCGGTGTTCGGCGCTATGCTGGACGCGCAGATGAACGCCAGCATCTTCTATGGCTCGGCGCTGGCGCTGGTGCTGGGCGTGATCTCGGCCGGCTTTGTGGGCGCGGGCGTGGCCTCGCGCCGCCTGCAGGCCGCTCGGTCGGCGGCCTGAGAGCCCCGCACCGTCAGGAATTGCGATAGGCCATGGGCGTCTCCGGCACGGGGTAGCCGGCGGCGCCAAAGGTCTCGACGATGGCCTTGTTCGTGTCGAAGTACACCTGCCAGTAATTGTCGGTGTGCGTGAAGGGGCGCACGCACAGTTTGGGGCCCTCGGGCGTGAACTCCATGATCTCAATGACCGGCGCCGGATTCGTGGCCACGTTGGGAATGGCGGCAATCACGGGCGCCAGGCGCGCAATGGCATCCAGCGGGTTCACGCTGTTGGCCACCTTGGCCACGCAGTCCACGCGGCGCACGGGCAGGGCGCTGAAGTTCTGGATGTTGTCGCCAAAGATCTTGCCGTTGCCGACCACTGTCATCACGTTGTCGGGCGTGGTCAGCGTGGTGGCAAACAGGCCCAGCTCGGTCACCGTGCCCACCACGCCGCCGGCACTGATGAAGTCGCCCACCTTGTAGGGGCGCAGCACCTGCATGAAGACGCCCGCGGCAAAGTTGCCCAGCATGCCGCTCCAGGCCGCACCAATGGCCAGGCCTGCGCCCGCCAGCAGCGCGGCAAACGAGGTGGTCTTGACGCCGAAGATGTCCAGGATCGCCAGGATCAGGACGATGTTGAGCAGCACGCCGATGATGGACTTGAGGTAATTCGCCAGCGTCGAATCGATCTTGCCGCCGCGCTGAAGCAGCTTGCCCATCAGGCTCACGGCCAGGCCGATGAGCCAGCGGCCCACTATCCAGGCGACGATGGCCGTGGCCAGCTTGATGGCGAAGTCGGTGCCTTGCGTGGTCAGAAATTGCCAGATGTCGGTAGTGTTCATGGTCGCCCTCAGCCGTCAAGAATGTGAAACCGTTGGAGCCTAGCGCAATCGCCGGCCGGGCAATGTGAAACATCGTGAGCCGCGGCGGCCCAGCGCACGCCGCCAGGCTCTGTCTTCGCCCGCGCACTACCGCCGGACAATATCGACGGACACCTCGACCGCCGGCACGGCTCCCCGGTTTTCCAGCCAGTGCGTGGTGTGCCTGTCCTCCTGCCAGCCCAGGCCCGGGCCGTAGTTGGTGACCACGCCGTTCCTGTGGTCGGTGATCGTGCCCTGCAGTATGTAGACCACGCCCGGCCTGTCCACATGGCTGTGCATCGGGCCGAAGACGCCGCCGGGCGCAATGGTGACCAGGCGCATGCGCAGCTCGCGCCCGGCCATGCCCTCGATCTCGGGCCCCAGGTCCACCGCCGCCAGTAGCTCCACCGTGACCCCTTGCGTCTGCGGGGCTGCAGGTTCGCTGCTCATGGCGTTTTCCTAGAAGCTCAGGCTGGCGGCCCCGGCCTTGAGCCGTTCATGCATGGCGCTGGCACCCTGGATGCTCACGCCCGGCATCAGGTCCTCCTGCGTATAGCCGCGGGCCTTGACGCAGGGCGGGCAGGCCCAGATCGTGCCGCCGCGGGCCAGGAAGTCGTCGATCAGTGCCTTCAAGGGGTCCAGGGGCGGCACATGCGTGATGTCCACGGCCCTGCGCCGAACCAGGTCTACGCCCGAACTGACGAGAAAGGCATAGACCTTCATTCCGGCCGTGATGCCGCCGCAGGCGATGGTGAAGGCCACCGACGAGAGTTCGTGGTCCGTGCCTCGGGTGACCAGGACGACGAGTTCGCGCGCGCTGGATGCTGAGATATCCGACATCGCAATCTCCTTGTGTTCGCTCGTTTGAGGAACCAACGGTCATGCGCTGAGCGCGGCGCGTGGCCGCGGTCATGGTACTGCCGGTAAGGCAGGAGAACAATGGTTCGAGGCATGTGAAGCCTGCCGCCGGCCAGTTGGAGACTGCGAGGCATCCTGCCCCGCGCGGGGCGGCAGTCAACGGCAGTCGCGAGCTGCGCGATTGCGCGACAGGCTGAACGCACGCGCCCGTTGGGCCTGGCGGCTCACAGCGCGAAGATCTTCCCCGGGTTGAGGATGTTCTGCGGGTCCAGCGCCCGCTTGATGGCACGCATCATGTCCACCGCGCCGGCCCCGGCCTCGTCCAGCAGAAAGCCCATCTTGTGGATGCCCACGCCATGCTCGCCCGTGCAGGTGCCGCCCATGGCCAGGGCGCGCGCCACCAGCCGCTGGTTCAAGGCCTCGGCGCGCTCGCGCTCGTCGGGTGACTCCGGGTCGATCAGGTAGCCGAAGTGGAAGTTGCCGTCGCCCACATGGCCGACGAGGAAGTAGGGAATGCCGCTGGCGTCGGCCTCCTGCACCGATTCCAGAAGGCAGTCGGCCAGGCGCGAGATTGGCACGCAGGTGTCGGTGCTGATGGCGCGGCAGCCCGGGCGGCTTTGCACGGCGGCAAAGTAGGCGTTGTGCCGCGCGGTCCACAGGCGCGTGCGCTCCTCGGGCGTGCTGGCCCATTCGAAGGCCTGGCCGCCGAATTCGCGCGCGATCTCCTGCACCGTCTCGGCCTGCTCCTTGACGCTCATCGCCGAGCCGTGGAATTCCATGAGCAGCAGCGGCTCCTCGCGCAGCGTGAGCTTGCTGTGGGCGTTGACCATGCGCACGCTGTTGGCGTCGATGAGCTCGACGCGCGCGATCGGCACGCCCAGCTGAATGGTCTGGATCACGGTGCGCACGGCGGCCTCGATGCTCGGGAAGGAGCAGATGGCGGCGCTCACCGCCTCCGGCAGCGGGTACAGGCGCAGCGTGACCTCGGTGAAGATGCCCAGCGTGCCCTCGCTGCCCACCATCAGGCGCGTGAGGTCGTAGCCGGCGCTGCTCTTCTTGGCGCGCGTGCCGGTGCGGATCACCTCGCCGCCGGCCGTGACAACCTCGAGCGCGAGCACGTTCTCGCGCATGGTGCCGTAGCGCACGGCGTTGGTGCCGCTGGCGCGCGTGGCGGCCATGCCGCCGATGCTGGCGTCGGCGCCGGGGTCTATGGGAAAGAACAGGCCGGTGTCCTTGATGGCCTCGTTGAGCGCCTTGCGCGTGATGCCGGGCTGCGCGGTGACGGTGAGGTCGTCGGCGTCGATGCTGAGCACGCGGTTCATGCGGCTCACGTCGATGCTGATGCCGCCCTGCACCGCCAGCAGATGGCCTTCGAGCGAAGAGCCTGCCCCGTAGGCGATCACGGGCACCGCATGCTGCGCGGCCAGGCGCATGGCGTCGGCGACGTCCTGCGTGCTTTCGGCAAACACCACGGCCGCGGGCGGCGGCGCGCTGATCGAACCCTCGTCGCGTCCATGCTGCTCGCGCACGGCCTGGGCCGTCGAGAGCCGCGCGCCAAAACGCGCGCCAAGTGCGTCCAGCAGGGCCGGGGGCACGGGGCGGGACTGCAGTTGGGCGACGGGGGAGGGGGCGTTCATGGGGGACTCCAGGGGACAGGGGGCGTCCATTCTAGAAGTCCGCCGGGGAATGGGGCCCGCGGCGCCAGGAAGCACCCGCGGGCCCAGGATGGATCAGGAGCGGATGCCGGCGGCGCGCCTGGCGGCTTCAAGCCTGGCGCCACCGCCTGCGGCCGTGTCGGGCTCGGGCAGGGAACGGCCCGGGTCCAGCTTGTACCTTGGCAGGGCGCTGGCGCCAGGCGTGGGCTGGGCCTGCGCCTGCCCCAGCGCACCGCCGACGGTCAGCGCCGCGAACAGCATCACGCTGCGGGCATCGAACGAGGAGAGGAGTTGTCGTTGCTTGGTGGAACGTGGCATCGATTCGATCTCCGTGAGGCAGTTGAACAAGCGCGCATTGCACCGCAGCAGGCGCCGCGCGGGCCAGCAGTTTTGCCCGCTGTTGCCCTACTCAACAATCGCGCAGTGGATGTAACGCACAATCGTCGGCCCGGTCCCAAAACATGAGGAATGCCCTATGGGAAACAGACTGACACAGATCGCAACGCGCACCGGTGACGACGGCAGCACCGGCCTGGGCGACAACACCCGCGTGTCCAAGGCCAGCGGACGCCCGCAGGCCATGGGCGACGTGGATGAGCTCAACAGCCACATCGGCCTGCTGCTGTGCGAGACCATGCCGGCAGACATGCGCGAGCTGCTCATCGACATCCAGCACCAGCTGTTCAACCTGGGCGGCGAGCTGTCCATGCCCGGCTATGAATTGCTCAAGGATGGCGCGCTGCTGCAGCTCGACCAGGCGCTGGCGCGCTACAACGCCGAGCTGCCGCGGCTGCTGGAATTCATACTGCCGGCGGGCACGCGCGCCGCGGCCCAGGCCCATGTCTGCCGCACGGTGGCGCGCCGCGCCGAGCGCGCCGTGGTGGCGCTGCAGCAGCACGAGGACATGCGCCCCGCGCCGCGCCAGTACCTGAACCGCCTGTCCGACCTGCTGTTCGTGCTCTCGCGCGTGCTCAACCGCATGGATGGCGGCAGCGAGTTTTACTGGAAGAGCGAGCGCCTGGCGCGGCAGGCGGATGATGCTGACAAATAGATAGCTTCAGCCGCTTTGCGCGTATGCGCGAAGGCCCGATTTCAGGTGGATTTCAGCTCGCCATTGGCGGGCGATCACCGCGGCGCTTTGTCGCGGGCGCGACGCCTCCAACCGCGCGCACGGGTGAAGGCCTTGGACAGCAGGGCATTTTGTTGCAAACTATTACACCTCCACCCTGTCACGACGGCGCATAGCGCATTCGCCATTGCCACCCTCAAGGAGATCAATGCCTCAGCACACCAGGCCCCGCAGCGCGAGCCTATCGCAGCGGCTGTTGACGCTGCTGATCACCGACGACCCGCATCAGCGCGTTCGCCTGACCATGACGGGGATGGCGGCGCTGCTGATGCTGTGTTGTATTGCGGTGGTGCAGCTCGTGACCGTGGAGGCGCCGAGCCTGTTTGCCTGGGTGCAGGGGTGGAGCCTGGTGTGCAGCATCGGCCTGGTGGTGGTCTATGCGCTGATACGCAGCGGCTTCAGCCAGCGCTGGCGCGACCCGGCCATGACGCTGTTTCAGATCCTCGCGTCCCTTTTCGGCGCCGCGGTCGCCTACGTCATCGCCGGCCCGGCGCGCGACATTGTGTTGCCCATCGTCGCCGTGATTCTGGTGTTCGGATCGTTCGGGCTGACGCGCCAGCAAATGCTGTTCGTGCTGGTGTATGGCATGGCGGCCTTTGCGCTCGCGGTGGCCGCGGTGCAATGGTGGCCGGGTGCGGGCGGGCAAACGCCGCTGGAGTCGCTTGCCACCATGGTCATGGTGGTCGTTGTCATGGCCAGCAGCACACTGCTGAACATGCGCATATCCGCCGCACGCGAAAAACTGCGCCAGCAAAAGCTGTCGGTTGAACGTGAGCGCGACCTGGCCATGCGCGATGCGCTCACCGGCCTGCCCAACCGGCGTTTCATGCAGGACATCATGGGATGGGAGGGCGGCCGCATACAGCGCAGCGGCCGCAACGAGCTGCCGCTGCTGATTGCCCAGCTGGACCTGGACCATTTCAAGACCATCAACGACACCCATGGCCATGCCGCAGGCGACGAGGTGCTGTGCGCGTTTGCCCAGCGTGTCCATGCCTGTATGCGCGCAAGCGATGTTTTGGCGCGCTGGGGCGGCGAAGAATTCGTGTTGATGATGACCCACACGACACGGGAGGACGGCGCCCGCGTGCTCGAGCGCCTGCGTGTCAACCTTGCCGAACTGCCACTGGTGCTTTCAACGGGCACGAACATCGCCCTGACGGTATCCATAGGCGCGGCCCAGCAGCAGCAAGAGGAGTCGGCCGCCGAGTGGCTGTACCGCGCGGACATGGCCTTGTACGCGGCCAAGACCGGCGGCCGCAACCGCGTGGTGTGGGCCGATCTCGCGTTTGCTGCGACTGCCGAGGCAGCCGAACATCAGGCCTGACCCGGCTCGTCGGGCCCAGCTACTCCCTTGGCGCCAGGATGGCCATGGTGATGCGCGAGACACAGGTCAGCTCGCCGGCGTCGTTGACCATGTCGATCTGCCACACCTGGGTTGTGCGGCCGACGTGCACGGGCCGGGCCGTTCCCGTGACCCAACCGCTGCCGGCCGCGCGGATGTGGTTGGCGTTGATGTCCAGGCCCACGCCGCGATGGCCCTCCGGGCAGGCGTAGTACGCGCCAATGGAGCCCAGCGTTTCGGCCAGCACCACGCTCACGCCGCCATGCAGGATGCCGAAGGGCTGGCGCGTGCGTTGATCCACGGGCACGCGTCCGCGCAGGAAGTCGTCTCCCACCTCGGTGATTTCAATGCCCAGGTGCGAGGCCGCGGTGTTGGCATTGGTTTGGTTGAGCAGGTGCAGCGAGATCGGCTTTTTCCAAAGGGGCATGGCGTATTCCATTCAAAAAGCGCAAGGGTGTGCGCTGACGGTTCCTGGAGGGCACTGAAAGTACCGGTGTCTGGTTGCCCGAGGCTGCTGCGCACGACACTAGAATGCCCGCCAACCCGCCCCTGGGAACGGCATTGAGCTTATCCGGTCTTCGCGGGCGTCGCTGTCGCCCGGGGTAGGCACCAGATCGACAGGCGCAACGGCCGCCGACCTCCAACTTTCGCTAAGACAAAACTTCATGCAACGTCGTCAATTCGTACGTCACGCCGGGCAAGCGGCCGCGCTGGCCGCAACGACTCCCCTGTTCATCGGCCAAGCCCGGTCCAACGAGGCGCCCGGCGTCGGCGCCCGCGCCATCAGCATTGGCTGCTCCGCGCCGCTGAGTGGCCCACTGGTCGATTTCGGCAAAGACATCCAGACCGGTGCCGGTGCGGCCTTCGCCGAAGCCAACGCACGCGGCGGCGTGCATGGGCGCAGCGTGCAGCTCAACGTCATCGACGATGCCTACACGCCCGATCGCAGCGTGGTCAATGTGCGCAAGTTCATCGACGACGCCAGCGTGCTGGCGCTGCTGTCCTGCGTGGGAACGCCAAACAATTCGGAAACACTGCCCCTCGTCGAGGACGCCGGCCTGCCGGTCGTGGCCCCCATTACCGGCGCGGCGTCGCTGCGCAGAAACTGGCGCAACGTATTTCATGTGCGTGCCAGCTACAGCGACGAGATGCAGCGTCTGGTCAACCGCCTGGTGGACATGGGCCTGCGGGGTATCGGCGTCGTCTACCTGGACAACGGCTACGGCCGCGAAATGCTGGACGTGGCCACCAAGGCCCTGGCGGCCAGGGGCGTGCAGCCGGCAGTGCAGACCGCCCTGGCGACCGATGGCAAAAACTTGCCACAGGTCCTGGCCGCCGTGGCCAAGGCGCGACCCGCAGCGGTGCTGCTCGCCACCGCCGGCACGGTGTCGGTCGACCTGGTGCACGGCCTGAAGAAGGATTCGCCCGGTGTGCTCATGGCGGGCCTGAGCGTGAGCCTGCCCAGCTCAAGCCTCGCCGGGCTCGGTGAGGACGCGCGTGGTCTGGCGCTGACCATGGTGGTCCCCGACCCTGTCAGCACCAAGGTCGCCGTGGTACGCGACTACCAGGCAGCCATGCGCGCCAGCGGGTTCAAGCAGCTGACCCAGGGCAGCCTGGAGGCCTACATCAACGCACGCATATTGCTCGCAGGCCTGGAGCGGGCCGGCAAGGACGTGACCCAGGCCAGGCTGCGCGCCGCGCTGGCCGGCATTCGCGATCTGGACCTGGGCGGCTTCAAGGTCAGCTTTGGCGGCCAGCCACCATTCGTGGGCTCGCGCTACGTCGACCTGGGGGTGCTGGGCGCCGCGGGCCGCTTCATCGGCTGACACCCGGGCACCCGGCCTGCGCGCCCGCTCAGGGGCGCATGCTGCCCGTCTCCAGGCAGCGCTGGTGCCAGCTCAATGCCTCGCCCAGCAGATGCGGGGTGTGCTGGCCGCCCTTCTGGCGTGCGCGGTCGAAGTAGTCCTGCAGCAGCGGGCGCCAGTCCGGGTGGGCGCATTTGTCGATGATCAGCTGCGCGCGCTTGCGGGGGCTTAGGCCGCGCAGGTCGGCCAGGCCCTGCTCGGTGACGATGATCTGCGTGTCGTGCTCGGTGTGGTCCACATGCGAGACCATGGGCACGATGCAGCTGACAGCGCCGCCCTTGGCCACCGAGGGCGTGACGAAGAACGACAGGTAGCCGTTGCGCGCGAAGTCGCCCGAGCCGCCAATGCCGTTCATCATGCTGCTGCCCATCACATGGGTCGAGTTGATGTTGCCGTAGATGTCGGCCTCGATCATGGCGTTCATGGCGATCACGCCCAGGCGCCGCACCAGCTCGGGGTGGTTGCTGATCTCCTGGGGGCGCAGCACGATGCGCTCGCGGTAGAAGGCAATGTTCTCGGTGAACTCCTTCATCGCCGCGCTGCTCAGCGAGATCGCCGTGGCCGAGGCCGCCGCCATCTTGCCGCGGCGGATGAGCTCCAGCATGCCGTCCTGCAACACCTCGGTGAAGCCCAGCAGGTCGTCGAACGGGCCGTCGCGCAGCCCCGCCAGCACGGCATTGGCCACATTGCCCACGCCCGACTGCAGCGGCAGCATCGCCTTGGGCAGGCGGCCGGCCTTCACCTCATGGGCCAGGAAGTCGATGATGTGCGCCGCGATCTGGTTCGACACCGCATCCGGCTCGGCAAAGGCCGTGTTGCGGTCGCCGTGGTGCGTCTGCACCACGGCGATCACCTTGGACGGATCCACGCGCAGGTAATGCTCGCCGATGCGCTCGATAGGTTGCGTCAGGTTGATGGGCAGGCGCCGCGGCGGAATGGCCGTGCCGTAGTAAATGTCGTGCATGCCCTCCATCTCGGCCGGGGGCAGGGAATTGACCTCCAGGATCACCTTGTCGGCAATGTCCAGCCAGGTCTTGTTGTTGCCCACGGCGGCCGATGGGATCAGGCGCCCGTCGGGCAGTATGCCCAGCACCTCCACCACAGCCACCTGCATGGGGCCCAGAAAGCCGAACCAGGCCTGCTGCGCCACATGCGAGAGGTGGAGATCCAGGTAGTCCACCTCGCCCGCGTTGATCTTGTTGCGGCAGATCGGGTCGGACTGGAATGGCAGGCGCTGGCCCAGGCCGCCCACCTTGGCCAGGGCGCCATCGAGCTCGGGCGAGGTGGACGCGCCCGTCCACACATTCACCTTGAACGGCCGGCCCGCAGCATGCTCGGCCTCGATACGCGCCGCCAGCGCCTGCGGCACCAGCTTGGGGTGGCCCGAGCCGGTAAAACCGCTCATGCCGACATTGCTGCCGGCGGGAATCAGGGCCGCGGCCTCGGCGGCGCTCATGATCTTCTGGGCCAGGCCGGGGTGCTGGATACGGGGGGTGGATGACGGGGACACACAAACTCCAGGCAAAAAAAGCGCCCCGCCTGGCGCCGGTGGGCGACTGGTGTGGGGCGAACGGAACGGGTGAAATATTAGCAGTCGGTCTTCTATAAAACTAGGGAAAACCCTAGGCTTACATTGCGCTGACAGCGGGCGCAAAACAACGCGAAAGGCCCGGCCTGCCGGGCGCTACGATCGCACCCACCATGCCCCACGGATCGCTCTGCCCCTCCTGCCGCCAGCCCGCCGAAACCCACAGCCTTGCCGCTACCGATGGCGGCCGAGTGGAGCTGGACCTGTGCTTTGCCTGCCAGGGCCTGTGGTTCGACCCACAGGAAAACACCCGCCTGGCCCCCGCCGCCGTGCTGCAGCTGTTCGAGCTGCTGCACGACCACCACGGCGACGCCCACCGCCCATTGTCCGAGCGCCTGCGCTGCCCGCGCTGCGCCAAGGACCTGGTCAAGGGCTACGACATCGCCCAGGGCGGGCGCTACGTCACCTACCGCTGCGCGGCGCGCCACGGGCGCTTTTCCACCTTCGGCTCCTTCATGGTCGAAAAGGGCTTTGTGCGCCACCTCTCCCAGCTGGAGATCGAAGCCCTGGCACGGCGCGTGGGCACCATTGCCTGCACCAGCTGCGGCGGCGCCGTGGACATCCGTAGCGACCACGCCTGCCCCTATTGCCGCTCGGCCCTGTCGCTGCTCGACCCCGCAGCCGTGGACAAGGCCCTCGAGCGGCACGGCCGCGCCGCGCAAAAAGCCAGCGCGCAGGCCGACGAACGCTCGCCCGACGCCCTTGCCGATGCCCTCATCGCCCTGGAACGCAACCGCTCGCGCGAGGAGCGCGAGCGCCTGCGCGAACGGCTGGAGGGGCGCAGGGACGAGCAGTTCGACCTCGTCTCCGCGGGCATAGAGTTCGTGTGGTCGCTGCTCAGGCGCTGAGGGCGTTGTTTCTCCCTCTCCCGCGGGCGGGAGAGGGCAAGGGTGAGGGTGAGGGGCTTGTCATGGGCGCTGTGTGTGCCCTACCCCCTTAACCCGGCCCTGTCCACCAAGGGTGCGAGGCAGTGAATGGCTCAAGCAGTGATAGTCAATGGCTCAAGTAGCGATTTCTGATGATGAGTTAACCGCCGTCATCCCCGCGAAGGCGGGGATCCACAGCAACAAGGAATCAACGGCGTCTGTAGTGCCTGGATCCCCGCCTTCGCGGGGATGACGGGCTGCGCGTGGATCGCGTGCCCTGGAAGGGCGAATCAATGGATAGCGCTACTTGAGACTAGTCAATCCGAACGCTCGGTCTCTGATCGAAATAAGTCCGATGAAATCCGGCCGCAGGGCCTGACGACAAAGTGTTGGCAGCTACGGTTTTTGTTGTAATTGCGGCGCCGCCAGGCGCGTCCTCCGTCCCGTGCGCCGAAAGTTGAGCCTGTGTCGTGGTGTTTCGCGAGCGCGGTTGCAATTGCGCTGTATAGGAATAAGGTTCCTTATCCTTATTCCCAACTACCATGGAGGTGCGCGTCATGTTGAAGAAGCTGGCTTTTATCGGCATCGCAATCGGAGCCCTGGGCGGCGGCCCGGTCTTCGCCGCGTGCACCACCACCATAGGCTCGGTGATGTCGCTCACCGGCTCGCTCGGCGTGCTGGGTCAGGGCATCGCCAAGGGGGCCCAACTGGGCGTCGCCGACCTCAACAGTGCCGGCGGGGTGAACACCTGCGACGTCAAGCTGTCGCTGCTCGACGACCAGACCAGTCCCTCGGTAGGGGTCGATGCCGCCAAGAAGTTGGTGGACATCGAACATGTGCCGGCCATCGTCGGCGCGCTCTCCAGCGGCGTCAGCGCCGCCATCCTGACCTCGGTCACCACGCCCGGCAAGGTGGTGCTGATCTCGCCGGCCTCAACGTCACCGACCTTCACCGACATGGCGCAGCAGGGAAAGACCGGCGGCTACTGGTTCCGCACCGTGCCCTCGGACGCACTGCAGGGCGTGGCCATGGCCAAGGTGGCGCAGGACGCGGGCTACAAGAAGGTCGCCATCCTGTACCTCAACAACGCCTACGGCCAGGGCCTGAGCAAGGAATTTGCGGACGCGTTCAAGCGCCTGGGCGGCAGCGTGACGCAGAACGTGGTCTACAACCCGAGCCAGCCGTCGTACCGCTCCGAGGTCAACAAGGCCCTGAGCCCCACGCCCGATGCCCTGTTCCTGATCGGCTATCCGGGCGACGGCACCACGGTGGCGCGCGAATGGATAGGCGCCGGCGGGCCGCAGAAATTCCTGCTGCCCGACGGCCTCGAATCGCAGGACTTCGTCAACGACGTGGGCGTGCAGTACATGAAGAACGTGCACGGCACGGCGCCGGGTTCGGACAAGACCCCCTCGCTGGCAAGCTTCCAGACGGAATACCAGGCCAAGTTCGGCTCCCTGCCCACCCAGGCCTTCGTCACCAATGCCTATGACGCCACGGTGCTGATCGGCCTGGCGATGCAGCAGGGCAAGAGCAACCAGGCCGATGCGATACGCGACGGCCTGCGCAAGGTCACCGACCCGCAGGGCGAAAAGATCTACGCCGGCGTGGCCGAGTTGAAGAAGGCCGCTGGGCTGCTGGCGCAGGGCAAGACCATCCAGTACATCGGCGCGACCGGCCCGCTGCAGTTTGACAAGTACGGCGACATCGACGCGCCCATGCAGGTCTGGGGCGTGGACGCGCAGGGCAAGGTGGTGCCCACCGGCATGGTGACCGTGGCGCAAATCGCTGCGCTGCGCGGCAAGGCCAGGTAATCGCGCGCGGCGGGCGGCGACCTGCTGGCCGCCCGCCCGCTGCGGCACAGGATGCGGCCGTGCTCGAGGTGCGTGATCTGGTGCGTGAATTCGGCGGCCTGCGCGCCGTCGATGGCGTGTCGTTCACGCTCGCCGCCGGCACCATCACCGGCCTGATCGGACCCAACGGCGCCGGCAAGACGACGCTGTTCAACACCATTGCCGGCGTGCACCGGCCCAGCTCGGGCAGCATCAGCTTCCTGGGCCAGCGCATCGACGGCCTGCCGCCGCACCGCATCTTTCATGCGGGCTTGGTGCGCACCTTCCAGATCCCGCGGCCGTTCGCCGGCATGACGGTGCTGGAAAACACCATGATGGTGCCTTCCGGCCAGAGTGGCGAGCGCTTCTGGAACAACTGGTTCGCGCGCGGCCGGGTGCGTGGCCAGGAGCGCGCCACGCGCGAGCGCGCACGCGAGGTGCTGGACTTCGTCGGCCTGGAGCACCTGTCGGGCGAGTTTGCGCGCAATCTCTCGGGCGGCCAGCAGAAACTGCTGGAGCTTGCGCGCGTGCTCATGGCCGACCCCAGGCTGATCCTGCTCGACGAGCCCGGCGCCGGTGTGAACCCCACGCTGCTCGTCACCATCATGGACAAGCTGCGCGAACTGCACGCGCGCGGCATCACCTTCCTGGTGATAGAGCACAACATGGACCTGATCATGCAGCTGTGCAACCCGGTGCTGGTGCTGGCGCAGGGCCGCCTGCTGCTGGAGGGCCCGCCCGAGACGGTGCGCAGCGACCCGCGCGTGCTGGAGGCGTACCTGGGCGGAGCTGCATCATGAACACGGCCACGCCCCATGCAACGCCCGCCGTGGCCGCCGGCGCCGATGCGGCGCTGCAGGTGCGCGACCTGGTGGCCGGCTACACGCCCGGGCTCGACATCTTGCGTGGCGTCAACCTGCGGGTGGAGCGCCGGGAAATCGTCACCGTGCTCGGGCCCAACGGCGCCGGCAAGTCCACGCTGATCAAGACCATCGCCGGCCTGGTGCCGGTGCGCCGCGGCGAGGTGCTGCTGGCGGGACGCAGCCTGGTCGGCGTGGCCGCGCACCGCATGGTGACCCTGGGCCTGGCCTATGTGCCGCAGACCGGCAACGTGTTCGCCCGCCTGTCGATCGAGGAGAACCTGCAGCTGGGCGCCTGCGCGCGCCACGACGGCGCGGGCATAGCCGAAGACCTGGAGCGCATGTACCAGCTGTTCCCGCGCCTGCGCGAGCGCCGCCGCCAGGCCGCCGGCACGCTCTCGGGCGGCGAGCGCCAGTTGGTGGCGGTGGCGCGCGCGCTCATGGCGCGGCCCACCACGCTGATGCTTGACGAGCCATCGGCCGGCCTGTCGCCCAAGCTGGTGGGCGTGGTGTTCGACAAGGTGCGCGAGGTGCGCGACCTGGGCGTGACGCTGCTCATCGTCGAGCAGAACGCCAAGGCCGCGCTGGCCATCTCTGACCGCGGCTACGTGCTGGCCCAGGGGCGCGAGCAGGTCAGCGGCGCGGCGCGCGAACTGCTGGCCAACCCGGAAGTCGGTGCGCTGTACCTGGGTGTGCGAAGGGGGTTGACATGATTGCGCAATATGCGGCCGACGGTATCGTACTGGGCGTCACGCTGGCGCTGGGCGCGATCGGCCTGACGCTGACCTACAACATCCTGCGCTTTGCCAACTTCGCGCACGGCGAGTTCCTGACCTTCGGCGCCTATTTCGCGCTGCTCTTTGCGCCGCTGTTCGCGGGCGCCGGCACGCTGGGGCCGCTGGGCTTCGGCTGGGGCTTTCTGGTCGCCGTGGCGGGCTCGGTGCTGCTCACGGCTTTGCTGGCGCTGGTCATCGACTGGTTGCTGTACCGGCCGCTGCGCAAGAGCGACATCGCGGTGGCGCTGGTCATCGCCTCGTTCGGCGCCTCGCTGATGCTGCGCAATCTTGTGGTGTTCGCCTGGGGCTCGCAGCCGCGGTACTACTCACGCAGCATCGCCATTGCCAGCGAGATCCTGCCCGGCGTGCGCCTGTCGCCCAACGAGGTGTTCGTGGTGCTGCTGACCGCCCTGCTGATGCTGGCCCTGCACCTGTTCCTCACGCGCACGCGCCTGGGTCAGCAGATGCGCGCCGTGTCCGACACCCCCACAATGGCCCAGGTGGCCGGCATTGACGTGCGGCGTGTGGTGCGCTGGACCTGGATCATCGGCGGCGGCCTGGCGGCCGTGGCCGGCATGATGTTCGGCCTGACGGTGCAGATCTCGCCCGAGATGGGCTTCAACCTGATCCTGCCGATGTTCGCAGCCGCCATCCTCGGCGGCATCGGCAGCGTCTACGGCGCCGTGCTGGGCGGGCTCATCATCGGGCTGGCGCAGTCGCTGTCGGTGCCGCTGATCGGCGCCGACTACAAACCGGCCGTGGCTTTCATGCTGATGTTCCTGATCCTGCTGGTGCGCCCGCACGGCATTCTGGGAGAAAGCTCATGAGCGGCATCGCCTCCTATCTGGTGTTCTTCCTGATCCAGGCGCTGGTGTTCGTCGTCGTCTGCCTGGGGCTGAACCTGCAATGGGGCTACACCGGCCTGTTCAACATCGGTGTGGCGGGCTTCTACCTGATCGGCGCCTACACCTTCGCGCTGCTGTGCGGCCCGCCCGACCCCACCCATGCCGCAGGCTGGGGCCTGCCGTTTCCGGTCGGCCTCATCGGCAGCGTGGCCGCGTCGGGCCTGGTGGCCTTCATCGTCGGCATACCGACGCTGCGGCTGCGCGAGGACTACCTGGCCATCGTCACCATAGGCATAGGCAGCACCTTGCAACTGGTGGCGCTCAACGCCCATGGGCTGACCGGCGGCAGCCGCGGCGTGACCGGCATTGCGCGCCCGCTGCAGGGCATGGTGTCCGGCGTGTTCAGCAGCAATCTGCTGCTGCTGGCGCTGATGATCGTGATCGTGCTGTTGCTCTACACCGCGCTCGAGGCCATGCTGCGTTCGCCCTGGGGCCGTGTGCTCAAGGCGATACGCGAGGACGAGCAGGCCGCGGCCTCGCTGGGCAAGAACGCGTTCGCCTTTCGCCTGCAGTCCTTCGTCATCGGCTCGGCCATCATGGGCCTGGGCGGGGCGCTGTACGCCAGCTTCATCGGCTACATCAGCCCGGAGGACTTTCTGCCCATCCTGACCTTCCAGGTCTGGAGCATGCTGATCATCGGCGGCAGCGGCAACAACAAGGGCGCGGTGCTGGGCGCGATCCTGATGTGGGCGGTCTGGACGCTCAGCGGCAGCGCCGCGCAGGCCCTGCTGCCGGCCACACTGCAGGTCAAGGGCGGCGCCGCGCAGATCATCCTCATCGGCCTGGTACTGATGCTGGTGCTGGTGCTGCGCCCGCGCGGGCTGATAGGCGAGGAGGCCGTCATCTCGCGCGAGGCGCAGGTGGACGCGCCGCAGCGCCCGGCCTGATGCGCGCCAGCGTCCAGGTATTGGTGCGCCGACGTCTCCAGAATGCCGCGCGCGAGAAAATCCCGGGAGAAAAGCTGGCCCTGCATGGCGCGAGTGTAGGGCCGGCTCTGGCGGCTATTCGCGCCGGTCGAGCAGCGCGTAGAGCACGATGGCGCCAAAGGTCGCCGTGCCTATGCCGCCGAGCGCAAAGTCGCCGAACTTGAGCGTGAACTCGCCCGTGCCCAGGATGAGCGTGATGGCGGCGACGATGAGGTTCTTGTTCTGCGAGAAGTCCACGCGGTTGTCCACCCAGATCTTGGCGCCGGCGATCGCGATCAGGCCGAACACCACGATGGACACGCCGCCCATCACGGGCAGCGGAATCGCCTGGATGAGCGCGCCGAACTTCGGTGAAAAGCCCAGCAGCACGGCAATGCCCGCGGCCACCAGAAACACCGCCGTGGAGTAGATGCGCGTGGCGGCCATCACGCCGATGTTCTCGGCGTAGGTCGTCACGCCCGTGCCGCCGGCCGCGCCCGAGACCATGGTGGCAATGCCGTCGCCGATGAAGGCGCGGCCCATGTACTGGTCCAGGTTGCGGCCGGTCATGGCCGTCACGGCCTTGATGTGGCCCAGGTTCTCCGCCACGAGGATGATGACCACGGGCACGATGAGCAGCATGGCCGGGCCGCTGAACACCGGCGCGTGGAACTGCGGCACGCCAAACCAGGGCGCGGCCGCCACGCCCGACAGATCGACCGGCTTGCCCAGCCCCATGCCATTGGTGAACAACGCATACAGCACGCTGGCCAGCAGCAGGCCGACGAGGATCAAGAGGCGCTGCACCATGCCCTTGGTGAACACCGCCACCAGCGCCACGCAGACGAAGGTCAGGGCCTGCATCCAGGCCTCGAAGTTGTTGGCCGCCATGTTCTTGATGGGGATGGACGCGAGGTTCAGGCCGATCACCGCCACCACCGCGCCCGTGACCACCGGGGGCATGAAGCGCTCGATCCAGCCCGTGCCCACCAGGTGCACGATGACGCCCACGGCCGCGTACACGGCGCCGCAGGCGATGATGGCGCCCAGCGCCACGCCGATGTTGGCATTCGCCCCCTTGCCCGCGTAGGCCGTGGCGGCGATCACCACGCCGATGAAGGCGAACGACGAGCCCAGGTAGCTCGGCACGCGGCCTGCGGTGATCAAAAAGAAAATGAGCGTGCCGATGCCGCTCATGAACACCGCGAGATTCGGGTCGAACCCCATGAGAATGGGCGCCAGCACCGTGGAGCCGAACATGGCGATCACGTGCTGCACGCCCATCAGCCCCGTCTGCCCCCAGGGCAGGCGCTCCTCGGGGCCGATCACGCCCCCATTCGCCAGCGCCTGTGCCGGGCGCTCATTCCACTGAAACATCCCCATTTATTCGCTCCTGTTGTTGGGTGGGGCGATGGTAGAGGTTTGGCAAGAGCCGCGTAAACCAGGCACAAAAATGGCCTCTGGCGCTTGTTGCACAAGCGACAGAAGCTATGAAAACGAAAGTGGCGCCAAAGCTCAGTGCACCGCCGTCGGCCAGGCCGGCCTGCGGCCCGTGAGCTGGCTCACGATCAGGCCCTTGAGCGGCGGCAGGCGGTTGGAGCCGGCCAGCACCGCCTGGCGCAGCAGGCGCGGCAGCGGCCGGGCGTCGGTGTACAGGCGCACGATGGCGTTCGTGCCCTGGTAGATCGGCCAGGCATGGCGGTGGTGCTCGCGCGCGAAGGGGGCGAGCACGCTGGCCGCGCCGATGTCGGCGCCATGGGCATGGGCCGTGGCGATGGCGCGCGTCAGGCCCTCGACGCCGGCCAGCCCCAGGTTGTAGCCATGGGCCGTGACCGGGTGCATGCCCACGGCGGCGTCGCCCAGCAGCGCGCAGCGCGGCGCGGCAAAGCGGTGGGCATAGACGGCCACCAGCGGGTAGGAGTGGCGCTCGCCCACGAGCTCCATGGCGCCCAGGCGGTGCTCGAACTGCGCCTGCACGCGCGCCGCGTATTCCTCGGGCGGCAGGGCCAGCAGCTCCTGCGCCTGGGCCGCGCCGGTGGTGATCACGGCCGAGCATTGCGGGCTGCCGTCGATCAGGTCGGGCGGCAGCGGCAGGATGGCCAGGGTCTGCTCGTAGCCGAAGCATTCATGCGCCACCTCGTGGTGCGGCAGCGCGTGGCGCAGGCGGCAGACGATGACGGTGCGGCCGAAGTCGTACATGGCCGCGCCTATGCCGAGCTGGCGCCGGATGCCCGAGAAGCGGCTGTCGGCCGCCACCAGCAGCGGCGCGCGCAGGCTCTGGGCGGGCTGGCCGTCCTGGCTGTAGTCGAGCTCGGCATGGGCCGGCGTGACGGCCACGCGCGTCACGCGGGCGCCGGTGACCAGGCGCACCAGCGGCTCGCGCGAGGCGACCTCGTAGGCCGTGCGGCGCAGCGCGTGGTTGGGCACGATCCAGCCCAGGTGGTCGACGCCGCTGCCGCCCGCATGCAGTTGCATGGCGCCGCGCTGGCCCACGGGACCGTCGTGCACCTGGGCCTCGCGCAGCAGGCCGATCTCGTGCTCGGCCAGGCGCTGCCAGCTGCCCAGGCGCTGCAGCGTGGCCACGCTGGGGTGGGTCAGGGCGATCTCGCGCCCATCGGGCGGCGGGTCGGCGAGCACGGATTCGGCCTGCTGCTCGAGCACGGTGACCGACAGCCCGGCCTGGGCCAGGGAGATGGACAGGGACAGACCGGCCGGGCCGGCGCCCACGATGAGAACGTCGCTTGCTTGCATGGGGCGCAATGGTACGGCCGCGCCCGACCTGCCCGCGCATTCGCCCTGCCGGCAGCAGGCTGTCCACTGGGCGACTGGTGGCCCGGTGTGACCCCATAGCAAACGCGGGGCGCCGCTGCTAGGCTGGCGCGCCATGCAGACATCCTCCCATCCGCCCTACATCCCCCGCATCCGCCTGTACCAGGACTGGCTGCGCGCCGAGCGCGGCCTGCAGTTTGACGACTACGAGGCCCTGTGGCGCTGGTCCACGACCGAGCTCGACGCCTTCTGGCAAAGCGTCTGGGACTACGCCCGGCTGCAGTCGCCCACACCGCACAGTGCCGTCCTGGGCCGGAACGTGATGCCCGGCGCGCAGTGGTTTCCCGGCGCCCAGGTCAACTACGCGCAGCAGGTGCTGCGCCATGTGGCGCCGGCACACGCGGCCGGCATGCCGGCGTTGATCAGCGAGAACGAGAAGGGCCTGGTGCGCGAACTGTCCTGGCCCGAGTTGCGCCGCCAGGTGGCGGCGCTGGCGCTGCACCTGCGCGCCCAGGGCGTGCAGCCGGGCGACCGCGTGGCCGCCTACCTGCCCAACGTGCCCGAGACCATCGTGGCCTTTCTGGCCACGGTGAGCCTGGGCGCCGTCTGGAGCGTGTGCGCGCCCGACATGGGCACGAGCGCGGTGCTCGACCGCTTCCGCCAGATCGAGCCCAAGGTGCTGTTCGCCGTCGACGGCGTGACCTGGGCCGGCATGGACATCGACCGCCGCGCCGTGGTGCAGGAGCTGCGCGCGCAGCTGCCCAGCGTGCGCCACCTGGTCGTGCTGCACCAGCGCGATGATTCTGATTTGATAGCTGACAGCGCAGACCTGGCAAGCGTTTTCACCCGAAATGATGCGGAAACCGCCGCCTTCGAACCCGCCTGGCTGCCCTTCGACCACCCGCTGTGGATCGTCTACTCCAGCGGCACCACCGGCCTGCCCAAGCCCATCGTGCACTCGCACGGCGGCATCCTGCTGGTCAGCCGTGCCAACGGCCTGCAGATGGACGTGGGTGCCAGCTACGAGGCCAACAGCCGGGGCGAGCGCTTTCACTGGTACAGCTCCACCGGCTGGGTGATGTGGAACTCGCAGGTCGCGGGGCTGCTGGGCGGCACCACCTGCGTGATCTTTGACGGCAGCCCCGGGGGCCCGCGCAGCGCGCCCGACTGGGGCACGCTGTGGCGCTTTGCCGCGCGCCACCAGGTCACCTTTCTGGGCTCGGGCGCGGCCTTCTTTGCCGGCTGCATGAAGGCCGGCGTGGACCTGTCCGCCTGCGGCGACCTCTCGCGCATCCGCGCGCTGGGCACCACCGGCTCGCCGCTGTCGGCCGAGGTGCAGCAATGGGGCACGGCGCAGTTCGCGCGCATTGCCGCCACCGAGGCGCAGAAGGACATCTGGTGGTTCAACATCTCCGGCGGCACCGACTTTGCCGGCGGCTTCATCGCCGGCACGCGCGAGCTGCCCCAGCACCCCGGCGTGATGCAGGCGCGCATGCTGGGCGCGGCCGTCGAGGCCTGGAACGACGCCGGCGAGCCCGTGCGCGGCCAGGTGGGCGAGCTGGTGTGCACCCAGCCCATCCCGTCGATGCCGATCGCCTTCTGGAACGACCCCGGCAACGCGCGCTACCTGGCGAGCTACTTCGACATGTACCCGCCGGGCCACGGCCGCAGGCCCGGCGGCGGCGACCTGGGACCCGAGGCCGGCAGCGTCTGGCGCCATGGCGACTGGCTGCGCATCGGCGACGAAGAGGGCCAGGGCCAGTGGTGCGTGATCTACGGCCGCTCGGACGCCACCATCAACCGCCAGGGCCTGCGCATGGGCACGAGCGAGATCTACAGCGCCGTCGAGGCGCTGCCCGAGGTGCTCGACTCCATGGTCGTGGACCTGGAATACCTGGGCCGCGAGAGCCATATGCCGCTGTTCGTCGTGCTGCGCCCGGGCGTGGCGCTGGACGAGAGTTTGAAGAAACGCATCAACGATGCCATCCGCACCTCGCTGAGCCCGCGATTTCTGCCGGACGAGATATGCCAGGTGGCCGAGATTCCGCGCACCCTCTCGGGCAAGAAGCAGGAGCTGCCGATCAAGAAGCTGCTGCTGGGCCACCCTCTGGAGAAGGTGGTCCACCAGGAGGCCATGGCCAACCCCGGCTGCCTGCCGTGGTACGTGGCGTTCGCCCAGCGGCACGCGGCCGCGCAGCCGTGAACTTGGCGGGTACGGGTCGCGAACCCTGTTGAACTGGCAACCGCCGTCATCCCCGCGAAGGCCGGGATCCACAGCCACAGCGCATCAACGGCGTGGGCAGCAGCTGCCCCTCGCCTTGGTGTGGATGAAGGGATGCACCCAGATCGCGCGCCCTGGATGGGCGAATCCGCAGAGATCGCCGCTTGCGGTCGTTGGCCTCTCAGCCCGCCCCATCCTGCCCCTTCGCGCATGCGAGCGCATGCTCGGCAAAGCGCTGTACCACGGGGCTGGCGTCGCCGGCCAGGCGCGCCAGCGCGATGCTGACGTGAAAGCCCGGCGGGTTGTCCGTCAGCCGCAGGCATTTCACGCCGCGCGGCACCACGTGGCGCGCCACGCCCGCCACCAGGCCCACGCCCAGGCCCGAGGCCACCAGGCTCATGATGGTCTGCACCTGCGACGCCTCCTGCGCCACCCGCGGCGCAAAGCCCGAGAACTGGCAGCGCACCATGGCCAGCGCGGCCAGGCCCGGCACCTTGGCGCGCGGGTACATGATGAAGGGCTCGTGCGCGGCCTCGCTCAGTGCGATGGACTCACGCGCGGCCAGCGGGCTGGTCTCGGCCACGGCGAGCACGAAGTCGTCGCGATCGAGCGGCAGCAGCTCGAAGCCGCTTGCGTCCAGCAGCGGAAAGCGCAGCAGGCCGGCGTCGAAGCGGCGCGCCACCAGGCCTTCGAGGATCTCGGACGACGTCGCCTCGGACAGCTCCAGCGTGATCTGCGGGTAGCGCGCGCGCAGCGAAGGAATGAGCCGCGGCAGCAGCGCATAGGTGGCCGAGCCGATGATGCCCAGGCGCAGCCGCCCGCCCGTGCCCTCGCACGCGTGGCGCACCGCCTGGCGGCATTGCTCGGCATGAACCAGCGCGCGCCGCGCATCGCCCAGCATGGCCTGGCCCGCGGCGGTGAGCAGCACGCCGGCCGTGGTGCGCTCGAACAGCGCGCCGCCGAGCTCCTCCTCCAGCTTGCGGATCGACACCGACAGCGGCGGCTGCGCCATGTGCAGCCGCTCGGCCGCACGGTGGAAGTTGCCGGTCTCGGCCAGGGCGACGAATTGCTGGAGCTGGCGCAGGTTCATGTGATACCCGGTGGATATTGAAATGGATTTTTTTAATATTAGACACCGCGATCAAGCCTGCCTACAGTGGGGCCACCCGGCTGATGACCGGGGCATCAGGAGACAAAACAATGCCACTGCAGCGCAGAAACACATTGCGCGCCCTGTTGGGCGCGGGCCTTGCGGCCCTGGGCGCTGTCGCGGCGCCAGCCGCGCTGGCCCAGGCTCAGGCTCAGGCTCAGGCTCAGGGCCAGGCTTTTCCGTCCAAGACCATCAAGTTCGTCGTGCCCTTCGGGCCCGGCAGCGGCACCGAC
>JAFECU010000294.1 GCA_018242005.1 Pseudomonadota bacterium
GCACGCTGGTGAACCTGGCGGCCGGTGGTGGCGAGCGCCAGGCCGTGCGCTTTGGCCACCCCTCGGGCCTGCTACGCGTGGGCGCCGAGGCGAAACAGGAAAACGGCCAGTGGACCGTCACCAAGGCCGTGATGAGCCGCAGCGCGCGTATCCTCATGGAAGGCTGGGTGCGCGTGCCGGGCGAGGCGCTGCAGGCATGAACCTACCAGCCCGTTCTCCAAGCCATCAACCCAGGAGTTTCCTATGCCCAGTCACACCCTGATCCAACGCCGTGGCGCCCTGCAACTGGCCGCCCTGCTCGCAACCGCTGGCTCCGCCATGCTGGCCATGCCGGGCCAGGCCAGTGCCCAGTCGAAGGACGCCTGGCCCACGCGCCCCATCAAGCTCATCGTGCCCTACGCGGCCGGAGGCTTTGCGGATACGCGCGCGCGCAAGATCGTTGACAAGATCGGGCAGAGCCTGGGCCAGCCCATCGTCATCGACAACCGCGGCGGCGCCGGCGGCGTGACCGGCACCGATGCCATCGCCAAGGCCAAGGACGGCTACACCTTTGGTTTCGGTTCGCCAGCGCCGCTGGTCACCAACCCCATGCTGATGAAGAAGATGCCGTACGACGCCGCGCGCGACCTGCAGCCGATCATTCTCATCGAGGAGGCGCCGCTGATCCTGACCACGGCGCCCAACCAGCCCTTCAAGACGGTGGGCGAGCTGATTGCCGCCGCCAAGGCCAAACCTGGCACGCTGACCTTCGGCTCCTCGGGCGTGGGCGGGGCGCACCATCTCTCGGGCGAATTGCTGGCCTACCAGACGCAAACCCAGATGACCCATGTGCCCTACAAGGGCGGCTCGCTGGCCGCCACCGACCTCATGGGCGGCCACCTGGCCTTCATGTTCGAGATGGGCTACGCCGCCCTGCCCGCCATACAGGGCCACAAGGTGACGGCCCTGGCCGTCTCAAGCAAGCAGCGCCTGAAGGTGCTGCCCAACGTGCCCACGCTGAACGAGGCCGGCATCAAGGGGTTCGAGTCGTACAACTGGCTGGGCATGATTGCCCCGGCCAGCACGCCCGCCCCCATCGTCGAGCGCCTGAACAAGGCCGTCAACGAGGCCCTGAAGGACCCCGAGGTGCGCGCCATGATCGAGAACTCGGGCGGCGAGGTGGTGGGCGGTACGCCCCAGGCCTTCGGCAAGTTCCTGGAGCAGGAGCGCGCCAAGTGGGGCCCAGTGATAAAGAAGGCCAACATCACTCTCGACTAGGGCCTCTGCTAACGCTAGGCAAGAGGACCGCCTTGCATAGCGTTAACAGGCCCTAATGAGCGAGACGCACGCAGCACTCGAACTGCGCGAAGACCCTGGGGTTGGCACCACCGCTCACCAAACGCCAGCGACTGGTGGGCGAGCCGTTCTGGAACGCCCCGGCACAACGGTACGAGCAAAGCACGGCCGCAGCGCCCGCCTGAAAAGCGCAGGCAGCTTCGCTATTCATAGCAAAAGCGGTCGTCCGCCAGACCTGCCCGACCTGGTTTGAGGCAGGGCCATGGCAGGCGTCGCCAGGGCGTCGCGGCACAATGCCGGGTTTTGCTTTCGGCCCCGCCTATGCTTTACAACACTCTCAAGCTCACCCATGTGCTGTCCATCATCGTCTGGATAGGCGGCATGGTTTTTGCGCACTTCTTCCTGCGGCCCGCGGTCCAGGGCCTTGAGCCGCCGCAGCGCGTGCGCCTGATGCATGGCGTGCTGCAGCGCTTCCTGAGCGCCGTGGCCGTGGCCATCGTTCTCGTACTGACCACGGGCCTGGGCATGATTGGCGCGGTGAGCATAGGCTCGGGCGGCGCCTTCTCCATGCCGCTGCGCTGGACGGTCATGGCCACGCTGGGCCTGGCGATGATGGGCATCTTTGCCTACATCTACTTTGCGCTGCTCGGCCGGCTGGAGCAGGCCGTCGCCGGCTCCGACTGGGCCGCCGGTGGCCAGGCCCTGGCCGCCATACGCCGCTGGGTGGGCGTCAACCTGGTCATAGGCGTGGTGATCGTGGTGCAGACCTTCCTGATGTAGGCCCCCAGTCACGCCCGCACCCGCAGCGAGCTGCACACCCCGGCCGCCGCCGCAAACCCGGCGGCCAGCAGCAGCGCCAGGGACTCGGCGCTGCCGTCATGGCCGGGGCGCAGCGCGAAAATGGCGGCCAGCACCACGGCACCCAGGGTCTGGCCCGTCAGCCGCGCCGTGCCCAGCATGCCGCTGGCCGCGCCGCTGCGGTGCAGCGGGGCCGAGGTGACAATGGTGTGGTTATTGGGCGACTGAAACAACGCGAAACCCGCGCCGCACAGCGCCATGCGCCAGACGATGTTCCAGTCGGCCGGCTGCGCCGGCAAGAGTCCCAGCGACAGCAATCCCGATGCAAACACCGCCATCCCGATGCCGCCCAGCAGGCCGTCCGGGTAGCGGCCTATGAGCCTTCCGGCCAGCGGCGCCACCAGGGCCGTGGCCAGGGGCCAGGCGGTAATGAGCAGGCCGGCCTCCATGTGGCTGCGTCCCTGCGCCTCCAGCAGCAGGAAGGGCAAGGCCAGAAAGCCCAGCATCTGCGCGCAGAACGCCCCCACGGACGAGCCCATGGACAGGGCGAACACGGGTATGCGCAGCAGGTCCACGGGAAACAGCGGCGCCGCCCGATGCCACTGGCGCCGCAGGTACACCGCCCCCACGGCCAGGCCCGCCAACAGCAGCCAGCCACCCGACATGTCGCCCCCGGCGCGCGCCGCCGCACCCACGCCAAGGTGCGACCCACCCAAGAAGATCAGCGTGAACATGGCGCCGTTGAGCAGCACGTCGATGAGGGAAAAGCGCGGCCCATCATGCTCGGACGGCGGGTTGGCCGGCAGCGCGCGCCGCCCCAGCCGCCAGATATACAGGCCCAGCGGCAGGTTCATGGCAAACAGCCAGGGCCAGGAGGCCACCGACAGAATGGCCGCCGCCACCGAAGGACCGGCCATGGACGCCGTGGCCACCACCAGCGAATTGATGGCCATGCCCTGGCCGAGCTGGGCGCGCGGGTAGATCAGGCGCACCAGCGCAGCATTCACCGCCATCACGCCGGCCGCGCCCAGGCCCTGCAGGGCGCGCGCCGCAATCAGCGCCGGCATGGATGCGGCCAGCATGGCCGCGAGCGACGCCACGGAAAACAGCGCAATGCCCACCAGGTACACGCGCCGGTAGCCCATGCGCTCGCCCAGTGCGGCCAGTGGCAGCAGCACGATCAGCGTCGCCAGCTGGTAGGCGTTGACCACCCAGATCGACCGCGCCGAGTCGGAGTTCAGCAGGCGCGCGATGTCGGGCAGCGCCAGGTTGACGAGGCTGGTGTCGAGCACCGCAAGTGTCAGCCCCAGGATGATGACCTGCATGGCCTGCCGGCGCGCGGGCTGCGCCAGGCCGTCTGCGCTGGTGACCGGACCGGTTTGCGGGCGTGACGCGCTCATCGCACGCCCTCAAGATGGGCGCGGCGTAAAAGCTTGTGGTGGGGGCTGCGGCAGAGGACGGGAAACGGCATTCGCCCGATTGTCGCCAGACTCGCCCAGGCCTGCCCAGCGCGCGCATGAAGGCCCTCAAACTGCCGCTCTTTGGCGCATTGCGCACCTGCGGCCTCGCACAAAATAATTCGCCATGATGACCGCCACCCTTCGCACGATGCCGCTGCCCTTGCCCCTCCTGCACCGATGCGCCGCCCTGGCCCTGTGCGCCGCGGCGCTGACGCTGCCGGCGCCAGCCGCCGCGCAGGAGGCATCGGCCGACGAAGACTCGCCGGCGTCGCAGGTGCAGCAGCCCGCCTGGACCCTGTCGCCCGACGGCAGCCTGGTGATAGACCCGCGCGCGCGCCTGGCCTGGCCGCGCTGCATGGAGGGCATGACCTGGACGGGCAGCGCCTGCCGCGGCGTGCCCCAGCTACTGACCTACGGTGAGGCCCAGGCGCTGGTGCGCAGCCGCTGGAAGGCCGAGGGCGTGCGCTGGCGCCTGCCGCGCGTGAACGAGCTGCGCCGCCTGGTCAACCGCAATGCCAAGCCGCCGTCGGTAGACCAGCGACTGTTTCCCGCCATGCCGCGCGACTGGCTCTGGACGGGCACGGCGGCCATCAACACCGCGGCCGTCAACCCCTACGCCTATGGCAACGTGGCCCGTGGCGGCGCGGGCGAGAGCAGCATGTCGGTGCAGCAAAGCTGGGCCGTGAACATGGCCACCGGCGAGGCCAGCGGCGAAGTGGGTCGCGCCACGCGGCTGCATGTGCAGCTGGTGCGGCCGGCGCCCTGACGGCAAGGCTCACCCCGCCAGCGCCGCTCGCAGCTGCGCGCCGAGCTCGGGCCGCTCGGCAAAGGCATCCGTGGGATTGCGCCGCTGCAGCACGTCCTCCATGCGCGTGCGCACCGCCCCCAGGGCCTGGGGATGGCTGAACAGGTAGAAGCGCCCGGCGGCCACGCCGTCAAAGACCAGCTGCGCCACCTCGGCCGCCGACACCTTGCCGCCCGCGACGGCATGGGCCACAGTGGCCTGGTTGATGCACTGGCTCCTGGTGGGTGCCTCTTCGGCCAGGGCCTGCGGGCGGTTGCGCTCGCTCTGGTCTATGCCCGTGGGCACGAAGTACGGGCACAGCACGCTCGCGCCTACCTGGGTGGTGACCAGGGACAGGTCCTGGTAGAGCGTCTCGCTCAGCGCCACCACGGCATGCTTGCTGACGTTATACACACCCATGTTGGGCGGCGCCAGCAGACCGGCCATGCTGGCGGTGTTGACGATGTGGCCGCGCCAGGCGGGGTCCTGCCGCGCGGCTGCAAGCATCATGGGCGTGAACAGGCGCACGCCGTGCACCACGCCCATGAGGTTGACGCCCAGCACCCATTCCCAGTCGCGCACCGAGTTTTCCCAGACCAGGCCGCCCGCACCCACGCCCGCGTTGTTGAACACCAGATGCGGCGCGCCGAAGCGCTCCCGCACCTCCTGCGCGAGTTGCTCCATCTGCGCGGCGCTGGCCACGTCCACGCGGCGCGCCAGTACCGCGGCGCCGTTGGCGGCCAGCTCGGCGGCAGCGGCGTCCAGCGCGTCCTGCTGCACGTCCACGAGCACCAGGTTCATGCCCAGGCGTGCGCCGACGCGGGCACATTCCAGGCCGAAGCCCGAACCCGCGCCGGTGAGCACGGCGGTCTTGCCGGCGAACTGGTCGATCATTTGTGTCTCTCCTCAGTTTGAAGTGTCGTGAGCACGGCGCAGCACATAGCCGACGCGCGGAAAGTGCACATGCAGCTCGCCCGCGCGCGGATCGGTGCGCGCCAGGGTGTAGCGCGTGCGCGTGGCGGCGATCAGGCGGCCCTCGGTGGGCTCGGTGCCGAAGCTCTCGGCGGCAATCGTGACCTGGCTGCCCAGGGCGATGCCATGCTCGTCCTGGAAGGTCTCGGGCGGCAGGGGCTCGGGCACGGCGCCCGCGGCGACGGTGATGGCGTCCTGTGCGCCGAGCTTTTCGGGCCGGCCCTGGCCCAGCGCGGTCATGCGGTCCATCCATTCGAGCACGGCGGGCGTGGCGTTCAATATGCCGGCCATCATCGGCACGCATTCGCGCGTGAACCACAGCGGGTGGTAGGCGGCGAAGTCGGCCACGCAGGGCTCGGCGCCGAACAGGAAGTCGTGTTCCTCCACCATGTTGGCGATGCGCCGCAGGTAGGAGCGGTAGGCGACGGCCGCGTCCTGTGGCGCCAGGTGGGTGCCACCCATGGCGCGCCGGTCGGCCGTGAAGGCCTGGGCTGCACCCGCGGGAAATCGTGCAAACAGCGCCTCGGCCGCGCGCGGCTGCAGGTTGTAGGCCATGGCGGCGGCAAACAGCGTGGTGTCGGCCCATTGCGCGAACACGCGCGAGACGCCCTTGAGGTGCGGCGGGTAGAGCGCGGGCTCGGGCCGCCGGTGCTCGAGCACGTCGCAGATCAGCGCCGTGTCGCAATAGATGTCGGCCCCGACCTGCAGGAACGGCGTGCGACGGTAACCGCCCGTGAGCGCCACCACGTCGGGCTTGGGGCTAACGCTGGGCACGATGACCGAGTGCCAGGCCACCTGCTTGAAGCCGAGCACGCAGCGCACCTTGTGCGAAAACGGCGATGCGGGGTAGTGGTGCAGTATGAGTTCGGTCATGGTGCAGCTCCGGCAGGCAGGATGCAGATGATGCGCGCGGGCGCCCTGCCCCTGCGTGTTACATCAGCTTGACCAACTGCTTGCCGAAGTTGCGGCCCTTGAGCAGGTCCAGAAACGCCTGGGGCGCGGCGGCCAGGCCCTGGGCGATGCTCTCGCGCGGGTGCAGCCGGCCGGTGGCGACCAGGCCGGCGAGCTCCCTGAGCGCCTCGGGCCAGACCTCCATATGTTCGCTGACGATGAAGCCCTCGATCTTCACGCGGTTGATGAGCAGCAGCGCCGGGTTCATGAGCGGTAGCGGCTGGCCATCGTAGCCAGCGATCATGCCGCACAGCGCCACGCGTGCAAACGCATTCGCGCGCAGCAGCACCGCGTCGAGGATGTAGCCGCCCACGTTCTCGAAATGGCCGTCTATGCCGTCGGGGCAGGCGGCCTTGAGCGCCTGGGACATGGCTTTCAGGTCGCCGTGCTCGCGGTGGTCGATGCAGGCGTCAAAGCCCAGCTCCTCGGTCACGTAGCGGCATTTGTCCGGGCCGCCGGCAATGCCCACCACGCGGCAGCCGCGCGCCTTGGCCAGAGCGCCAAAGGCGCTGCCCACGGCGCCGCTGGCGGCGCTCACTACCAGGGTTTCGCCGGCCTTGGGCGCAATGATCTGCGTGAGGCCGTACCAGGCCGTCACACCGGGCATGCCCACGGCGCCCAGGTAGTAGGACAGTGGAACATGGCGCGTATCCACCTTGCGCAGCATGCCGGGCGCGCCGCCTTCGACGACGCTGTATTCCTGCCAGCCGCCCATGCCCACGACCTGGTCGCCCGCGGCAAAGGCGCCGTGGCGGCTCTCGACCACCTCGCCCACGGTGCCGCCGATCATCACCTGGCCCAGGGGCTGGCAGGCGGCGTAGCTCTTGCTGTCGTTCATGCGCCCGCGCATGTAGGGGTCCAGGCTCAGGTAATGGTGGCGCACCAGCACCTGGCCGTCCTGCAGCGCGGGGGTGTCGCTGGCGACAAGGCGGAAGTCGTCTATGGTGGCCTCACCCTGTGGGCGGTTGTCGAGCAGGATCTGGTGGTTGCGTGGCATGGTGGTTGTGCTCCAGAAGGGCTGTGAGACGATTGAATTTGGCTCAGGTAGAGATGTCCATTGAACAGGAAGCCACCGCCATCCCCGCGGATGCGGGGATCCGCAGCAGCGACGACTCAGCGGTTTGGGCAGTGCTTCGATCCCCGCTTTCGCGGGGATGACGGCCACCGCATGCACTGGCATGGTGAATCAATGGATATCACGACTTGAACATTTAAATTTGATAGCTGTCGGCGCTTGTTTGGAAAGTGCCGGAGCCACATTTGACCGAAAAAATTAATCGGTGGAGATGCCGCCCTGCTCGGCCCCCGGCCGGGCCTTGGGCACGTACTTGAATGTGCCCGTGGAGTGGCTGCACAGCCGGCCATCGGCGTCATGCACCCAGGCCTCGGCAAAGGCCATGGAGCGCGTGCGCTGAATCAGCTTGCCGCGCGCCACCATGGGGCCGCGCGCGGGTCGCATGAAGCTGGTCTTCATCTCTATCGTGACCACGCCCATGTCGGGCTCGTCGCTGCGCGCGGCCGTGGCCATGGCCACGTCCAGCAGCGTCATGACGGCGCCGCCATGCATCACGCCATACGAATTGGTGTGCTGGGGGCGTGCCTCGTAGCGCAGTTCGGACTCGCCGCCATGCATGCGATGCAGGGCAAAGCCCAGCTCCTTGACGAAGGGAATGTCGGCACCAAAGTCCAGCACTGTCTGCTCCTTGAAGAATGAAAGCGCCAAGAATAGCCGTGCGCGGTCAAGCCTGCAGCGGCCCGGTCAGCCGCCCAGGATGGCGCTCACGCCGCCATCGACCGCCAGCCACTGGCCGGTGATGTGCTTGCCGGCGTCGCTGGCGTAGAGCAGCGTGATGCCCTTGAGGTCCTCGTCGTCGCCCAGGCGGCGCAGCGGTGCCTGGGCGGCCATCTTTTCCTCGCCCATGGTCTCGATGAGCACGGTGGCCATCTTGGTCTTGAAGAAGCCCGGGCAGATGGCGTTCACGCCAATGCCGTAGGCACCCCACTCGCCGGCCAGCGCGCGCGTGAAGTTGAGCACCGCGCCCTTGGACGTGTTGTAGGCAATGGTCTTCATCTCCGTGGGATTGCCCGCCAGCCCGGCGATGGAGGCCACGTTGATGATGCGCCCGCTGCGCCGCGCGATCATGCTGCCGCGGGCAATGGCCTGCGACAGCAGGAAGTAGCCGCGCACGTTGAGGTTCATGACCTTGTCCCAGGCGGCCAGCGGGTGATCCTCGGCCGGCGCGCCCCAGGTGGCGCCGGCGTTGTTGACCAGGATGTCCACGTCGCCCATGCGCTCGAGCGTCTCGCGGGCCAGACGTGCAATGTCGTCCTCGCGCGCGCAGTCGGCGGCGATCCAGCGCGCGTCTATGCCGGCGGCCTGCAATTCGGCGCAGGCCTGCTCCAGGTCCTCGGCCTTGCGCGAGCTGAGCATGATGCGTGCACCCGCCTCGCCCAGCGCCTGAGCCATCTGCAGGCCCAGGCCGCGCGAGCCGCCGGTGACGAGGGCAGTCCTGCCCGTAAGGTCGAAAAGCTGTTGCACGGTGCGTGCCATGGTTTGGTCTCCTCTGATCCGACTGCAAACGACCATTGTGGCGGGCCGCGCCGGCCGCGCCTGTCACCAACGCGATGGGCACCAGCGCCAATCACGATGCCAGGCCGAGACGCGGGGCCGCAAGATGGCGTACAAACGACGATTACCCCCGCTTTGCTCGCTGCTGCCGGCCATGCCCTCACCCCACACTCCCCGCTGGTACTTTGGCTGGAACATCGTGGCCGCGGCCACCGCCATCACCACCCTCACCGTGGGCCTGCGCCTGGGCCTGGGCCCGCTGTTCCTGCCCATGGCCGAAGACCTGGGTTTCTCGCGCAGCCTGCTGTCGTCCATCGTCGCCGCGGGTATGTTTTGCTATGGTGTGGCCATGCCGCTGGCGGGCTGGCTGGTGGCGCGCCGGGGCACGCGCTTCGTGCTGCTGGCGGGCACGGCCATGCTGGTGGCGTCCACGCTGTGGGCGGTCAATGCGCGCACGCCGCTGCAGCTGCTGCTGAGCTTTGGCATCCTGATGTCCGTGGGCGCGGCCTTCACGAGCCCCGTGGCGCTCACACCCGTGATCAGCCGCTGGTTCAACCGCCGCCGCGGCATGGCGCTGTTCTTCCTGTCCACCGGCTCCATGGCTGGCATCGCCATCATGACGCCCGCCCTGGGTCTGGCGCTGCAGCACGCCAGCTGGCAGGCCGCGCTGCTCGGCTTTGCCGCGCTGTTCACGGCCATCACCGTGCCCGCGGCGCTGTTCCTGATACGCGACCAGGCCCCGCCCGATGGCGACGCCGCCCTGCCCGGCCTAGCCCGCCAGGCCAACCCCGTGGCGCCCGCGGCCCAGCACTACACCGTGCTGAAAGCCATGCGGACGGCCACCTTCCTGAAGATCACGCTGGGCCTGTTTGCCTGCGGCTTCAGCATGAACCTGCTGGGCACGCATGGCATGCCCATGCTCATGGACCATGGCTTCGACGCCACCACCAGCGCCTTCGGCATAGGCCTGATCGGCCTGGTGGCCATTCCCAGCACCGTGCTGCTCGGGCGCCTGGCCGATCGCCTGCCACGGCGCAAGCTGCTGGCCGCCATCTACTGCACGCGCGGCGTGGGCTTCTTCGCGCTGCTGCTGGCCGGCAGCGCGCTGGAGCTGTATGGCACCTCGGTCATAGGCGGCATCGCCTGGGCCGGCGCCATCGCCCTGTCCTCAGCCATCCTCGCCGACAGCTACGGCGTGCGCCTGGTGGGCGTGCTCTACGGCTGGGCCTATGTGGGACACCAGCTCGGGGCCATGATCAGTTCCTGGCTGGGCGGCTGGGGCTACGAGCATTTCGGCACCCACTGGATCGCCTTCGGCCTGTCGGGCGCGCTGCTGATGCTGGCCGCCGGTGTTGCGCTGCTGCTTCCGGCCAGGGCGGCGCCGGCGTTGGTCGGCTCAACGACCTGAGCCATCTCTTTTCGGATGGCGCACGGCGGTAGTGGCCCTGGCGCTGGGAAAGCCTGAGCGCTGCGGGCCGGGCACCGGTCGCGGACAGCCGCAGAACGCCCAACGTCCGTCAAAGGCTCACGCAGCGACACCTGCTGATTCGTCTTCCCACGGAACGCGATGTATGCCGAGCCCTTCATCCCCGCGAAGGCGGGGATCGACGTGCTGCCAAAGCCGTTGATTCGTCGCGGCAGTGGAGCCTGGCTTTCGCGGGCATGACGAAGCTGAGGCTCTTCACGGCAAATCGCGACTTGAGCCCTGTCAAAACACGCCCAGTGCCAGCCCTGTGGCCAGGGCCTCGCCCAAGGCGCGGCAACGCTCCAGGTCCGGGCTGCCGATCTGCTTGGGGGCCAGAATGGCCTCGGGCGTCTGGGCGTGGGTGCAGACGATCAGCGGCTCTGCGACCTCCTTGAGGCGCCAGCCGGTGGCGATGCGCGCGATCTGGCGCGCGGCGTTCTGGCCGTCACTGCCGGCGCAGATCAGGCTGGCGTAGGGGCGGCCGTTGATGCGGTCGAGAGCGCCGTAGTAGCTGCGGTCGAAAAAATCCTTGAGCTGCCCGCTCATGGCCGCCAGGTTCTCGGGCGTGGCAAACACATAGCCGTCCGCGGCCAGCACGTCATCGGCTCCCGCCTGCGCGGCATGCAGCAGGCGCAGCACTACCGCGGGTTCCGTGGCGGCACCGGCAAGCAAGGCCTCGGCCATCTGGCGCGTGCCGCCGGTCAACGAGTGGTAAACGATCAGCAGGGTCTTGGACGTGGGCGCATGCATACGGCAAGCATAGCCAAGTATGGCTTGCGGGCAGCCCCGCCTCTCGACGCCTACAGCACCTCGAACACCCCGGCCGCACCCATGCCCCCGCCTATGCACATGGTCACGCACACGCGCCTGGCCCCGCGGCGCCGGCCCTCGATGAGAGCGTGACCCGTGAGCCGCTGGCCGCTCACCCCATAGGGGTGGCCCAGGGCGATGGCGCCACCGTTGACGTTCAGGCGCTCCTGCGGGATGCCCAGTTTGTCGCGGCAGTACAGCACCTGCACGGCGAAGGCCTCGTTGAGCTCCCACAGGTCGATGTCCTGCACGGTGAGGCCCAGTTTTTTCAGCACCTTGGGCACGGCGAACACGGGGCCGATGCCCATCTCGTCGGGCTCGCAGCCAGCCACGGCAAAGCCCAGGAAGCGGCCCAGGGGCTTGAGGTTGTTGCGGCTTGCATGGCCCTCGCTGACCACGACGCAGGCACCCGCCCCGTCGGAGAACTGGCTGGCATTGCCCGCCGCGACCACACCGCCGGGCAGGGCGGGCTTGATGGTGCTGAGGCCTTCCTTGGTGGTGCCCTCGCGCGTGCCTTCATCACGGTTCACGGTCACCTGCCGCGTGATCAGGCCCAGGGTCTTGTCGGCAATGCCGGCCGTCACGGTGATGGGGGCGATTTCTGCGTCGAACAGGCCCGCCGCCTGCGCCGCGCAGGCCTTTTGCTGGCTGGCGGCGCCGTATTCGTCCATGGCGTCGCGGCCTATGCCATAGCGCTTGGCCACCTGTTCGGCGGTTTGCAGCATGTTCCAGTAGAGCTCCGGCTTCTTTGCCTTCAGCAGCGGGTCGGCAAGCATGTGCATGTTGATTTCCTGCTGGACGCAGGAGATGCTCTCCACGCCGCCGGCCACATACACCTCACCTTCGCCCGCGACGATGCGCTGAGCAGCGCTGGCGATGGTCTGCAGGCCCGAGGAGCAGAAGCGGTTGATGGTCATGCCGGCCGTACTGACCGGCAGGTCCGCGGCCAGCGCAATCTGGCGCGCGATGTTCAGGCCCGTGGCGCCCTCGGGATAGGCGCAGCCCATGATGACGTCATCGACTTCGGCGCCGTCGATGCCGGCGCGCAGCACGGCATGCCGCACGGCATGACCGCCCAGCGTGGCGCCATGCGTCATGTTGAAGGAGCCCTTCCAGCTCTTCGCGAGCGGGGTGCGGGCGGTAGAGACGATCACTGCGGAGGTCATTTTCAAATTCCTGTTGAGCGTTGTGCGATGAGCGTTTGGCGAACCTGCATCGAGCGCCCGGAACGCTCGACGCCGGACGCTCGATTTCAGAACTGCTTGCCTTCGGCCACCAGGCGGGCCAACAGGGGCGCGGGTTGCCAGAAGCGCGCGTCATCCAGCGGATTCTTGGCAAAGCGCTTCATGGCCTGGACCAGGTTGAACAGGCCGAACTCGTTGGCATAGTTCAGCGGGCCGCCGCGATGCACTGGAAAGCCATAGCCGAAGATGTAGACCACATCGACGTCGCTGGCCTTGTTGGCAATGCCCTCTTCCAGAATATGGGCGGCCTCGTTGACCAGGCTGAACACCAGGCGCTGCACGATTTCCTCGTCGCTCACCTTGCGCGGCGTGATGCCTAGCGATGCGCGGTGATCCGCGATCATCTTCTCCACTTCGGCATTCGCAATGGCGTCGCGCCGGCCCGGCACATAGTCGTACCAACCCTTGCCCACCTTCTGGCCGAAACGGCCCTGTTCGCACAGAAGGTCCGCCGTCTTGCTGTATTTGATATCCGGGCTCTCGACGGCGCGGCGCTTGCGTATGGCCCAGCCAATGTCATTGCCCGCCAGGTCGCCCATGCGAAACGGCCCCATGGCAAAGCCAAACTTCTCTATGGCCCTGTCCACCTGGCTGGGCGTGCAGCCCTCGTCAAGCAGAAAACCGGCCTGCTGGCTGTAGCGCTCGATCATGCGGTTGCCGATGAAGCCGTCGCACACGCCTGAGACCACCGCCACCTTCTTGATCTTCTTGGCCACGCTCATCACAGTGGCCAGCACATCCTTGGCCGTCGCCTTGCCGCGCACCACCTCCAACAGTTTCATGACATTGGCGGGGCTGAAGAAATGCATGCCCACCACGTCCTGCGGGCGATTGGTAAAGGCCGCGATCCGGTCCAGGTCCAGCGTGGAGGTGTTGGAGGCAAGGATGGCGCCGGGCTTGGCCACCGCGTCGAGCTGCTTGAACACGGCCTCCTTCACATTCAGGTCCTCGAACACGGCCTCGACGATCAGGTCGCAGTCCTTGAGGTCCTCATAGGACAGCGTGGTAGACAGCAAGGCCATGCGCTCCTGGTACCTGCCCTCCTTGAGCTTGCCCTTCTTGACCTGCGCCTCGTAGTTTTTCCTGATCGTGGCGAGGCCGCGGTCCAGCGCCTCCTGCTTCATCTCCAGCATCTTCACGGGGATGCCGGCGTTCAGAAAATTCATGCTGATGCCGCCGCCCATGGTGCCGGCGCCGATCACGCCCACCTTTTTGATAGCACGCTGCGGCGTGTCGGCCGGCACGTCGGGAATCTTGCTCGCGGCGCGTTCGGCGAAGAACAGGTGGCGCAGCGCGCGCGACTCTGGCGTCCACATGAGGCTGATGAACAGCTCGCGCTCGGTGGCCAGTCCGTCGGCGAACTTCTGCTTGGTTGCCGCCTCCACCGCGTCCACGCATTTGGGCGGCGCGGGGAAGTTCTTGGCCATGCCCTTGACCATGTTGCGTGCGAACTGGAAATAGGCGTCGCCCTGCGGGTGGCTTGCCGGCAGCCCGCGCACCAGGGGCAGCGGGCGCGCCTCTGCAATGCTGCGGGCGAAGGCCAGCGACTCGTCGGCCAGCGCTTCGGGCGCGGCGGCCATCTTGTCAAACAGCTTCTGCCCCGGCATGGCGGCGATCAGCTCGCTTTTGACCGCCTCGCCGCTGACGATCATGTTGAGCGCCGCCTCCACGCCCACCACTCGGGGCAGGCGCTGGGTGCCGCCCGCGCCGGGCAGAATGCCGAGCTTGACCTCGGGCAGGGCCACGCTGCAGCCGGGAGCGGCTATGCGGTAGTGGCAGGCCAGCGCCAGCTCCAGCCCGCCGCCCATGCAGACGCTGTGGATGGCGGCCACCACGGGTTTGCTGCACTGTTCTACGGCGCCGATGACGGAGTGTAGGTTGGGCTCGGCGAGCGACTTGTCGGTGCCAAACTCCTTGATGTCGGCCCCGCCCGAGAAGGCAGCGCCCGCGCCGGTGATAACGACGGCCCTGACGGTGGCATCGGCCTCGGCACGCTCCAGGCCATCGACGATGCCGCGGCGCGTGGCCAAGCCAAGCCCATTGACGGGCGGGTTGTTGAGGGTGATCACGGCCACGTCGCCGTGGACCTGGTATTGCGCCGTCATGCTGTCGCTCCTCTGGGGTGCTGGATGGAGATTAAAAACGTACGATCGTGCGTTTTTATTGCAAGTCTAGGGGCAGCGATGCCCGTCTTTTGTCACCATTGGGACAGGCCCCGCCCCTGCCGGCAGATGGTCGTTTCTGGCTCGAGCAGAGATTTCCATCCTGTGCGTCAGAAAGAGCAACGCTGCATGGCACGGCCGACATGGTGCTGGCGGGTGCATGCCTCTTTCACCCAACAGGTGAACGCCATTGAAGCCGAAAAAGCCGAATCGACGACCTGGCTGCCGCCCGCATTCGCCTTCGTGGGGACGAAGGGGTTTGCGGGCATTGCCTTCAAGACCAGGCGAGGCCACGGATGGCGCTGCTTGAACCTCGTTTCTGATAGCAATCTGCGCTTTATGCAAGCGCCTTTCATTGCCATTCGACGTCACACCTCCAGCCACTCCTTGCGCACATAGGCGTTGGCACGCAGTTCGTCGGGGCGGCCCTCGAAGACGATGCTGCCGTGGCCCATGACCAGCGCGCGGTCGGAGATGCTCATGGCGATGGTGAGCTTTTGCTCGATGAGCAGCACCGAGACGCCGCGCTCCTTGAGCCTGACGAGGTAGTCGGCCACGAGCTCGACGATCTTGGGCGCGAGGCCTTCGGTGGGCTCGTCGATGATGATGAGGTCAGGGTCGCCCATGAGGGTGCGGCACAGGGTCAGCATCTGCTGCTCGCCGCCCGACATCACGCCGGCCTCGACGTCGCGCCGCTCCTTGAGGCGCGGGAACATGGCGTACATGTCGTCAAAGCCCCAGCGGCTGTTCCTGCCGCTGCCCTTCTGGCCCAGCAGCAGGTTCTGGTGCACGGTCAGGTTGGGAAAGACGTCGCGGCTCTCCGGCACGTAGCCCAGGCCCAGGTGGGCGATCTCGTAGGCCTTTCTGCCCTTGAGGCTCTGGCCCTTCCAGGCGATGCCACCCTCCCAATCCACCAGTCCCATGATGGCCTTGGCCGCCGTGGAGCGACCCGAACCGTTGCGCCCGAGCAGCGCGACGATCTCGCCGGGCCGTACATCGAAGCTCACGCCATGCAGCACATGGCTCTTGCCGTAATAGGCGTGCAGACGGTCAATTTGCAGCATCGTTGATCTCGGCTCCGTTGTGCAATGCCCACGGCGCGTACCACTGGCGCCGCCCGGGCCGGCGGCCCCCGCGCAAGGGCCGCCCCGCCGCGCCGGGGGCGTCCCCCTGCCCGCTTCGCACGGCGATGCGAGAGCGGGGGGAAGGAGCGCAGCGACTCAGGGGGGTGTTCACGTCACTCCTCCCGCCTGCTGCGTGGCAATCACCGAGCCCAGGTAGGCCTCCTGCACGCGCGCATTGGCGCGCACGGCCTCGGGTGTGTCGAAGGCGATGACCTCGCCATAGACCACCACGGCAATGCGGTCTGCCAGGCCGAAGACCACGCCCATGTCGTGCTCCACGGTCAGCAAGGTGCGCCCCTCGGTCACCTGTTTGATGAGGTGGATGAAGCGCGTGGTCTCGCTCTTGCTCATGCCAGCCGTGGGCTCGTCGAGCAGGATCACGCTGGCGCCGCCGGCAATGGTGATGCCGATCTCCAGCGCGCGCTGCTCGGCGTACGTCAGGTTCATGGCCAGGGTGTCGCGCTTCTTGTGCAGGTGGATCATCTCCATGAGTTGCTCGGCGCGCTCGTTGGCGTCCTGCAGGCGCGACAGAAAGCGCCAGAACGCGTAGCGGTAGCCCAGGCTCCAGAGCACGGCGCAGCGCAGGTTCTCGAACACGCTCAGGCGGCCGAAGATGTTGGTGATCTGAAAGCTGCGCGACAGGCCCATGCGGTTGATCTCGAAGGGCTTTCTGCCTTCGATGCGCGCGCCGTGCAGCAACACCTGGCCGCTGGTAGGCGCAAAGCGCCCGCTGATCAGGTTGAACAGCGTGCTCTTGCCCGCGCCATTGGGGCCGATGACGGCCACGCGTTCGCCGGCGCGCACGGCGAGATTGGCCCCGCGGATGATTTCCGTCTTGCCAAAGCGCTTGCGCAGATCGATGAGCTCCAGCGCGTGGCCGGCCGCCTTGTCCGTGGTCATCACAATGCCTCCTGGCGCTTGATCTCGTGCTCTATCTCTTCCTGCGCCTCGCCCCATTGGCGCAGAAACTCGCGCCGGCACAGCTCGAACAGGCCTAGGCCGGTCAGCAGCACGAAGCCGGCGCCAAACCAGCTCGTCAGGCCCCGCGCATTGATGCTTGCGCCGAGGAAGTTCAGCTCGGGCCCGAGCGCGGCATTGAGCTGCAGGTGGTAGGTCATCTCCACCATGCAGGCGGCGCCCAGCAGGGCCGTGAGGCCCGTGCCAGCAAGTGCCAGATAGGACACCCACAGGCGCCCAAACTTGCCGTACTTGGCCAGGCGCAGATTCATCATGATGAGGCTGGCCACGCCACCGGGCGCATACATCACCATGAACAGGAACACCAGCCCCAGGTACAGCAGCCAGGCCTTGGAGAGCTCGGACAGCAGCACCGAGGCCAGCACCAGCAGCACGGCGCCGATGATGGGGCCGAAGAAGAACGTCGCCCCGCCCAGGAAGGTGAACAGCAGATAGCCGCCCGAGCGCACCATGCTGACGCTGTCGGCACCCGTGACGATCTCGAAATTGATAGCTGCCAGCGCCCCTCCCACGCCCGCAAAAAACCCTGCGATGCAGAACGCCCGGTAGCGCACCTGCTGCGTGTCATAGCCCATGAATTCCACGCGCTCGGGGTTGTCGCGCACGGCGTTGAGGATGCGCCCGAGCGGCGTGCCGGTAAACGCGAACATGGCGGCGGTGCAGACAAAGCAGTAGGCGGCGATCAGGTAGTACACCTCGATGCCCGGGCCGAAGGTGATGCCCAGCAAGGGCTGGCCGTAAACGCGGTCCGTGGTCACGCCGCCCTCGCCGCCGAAGAACTCGGGGAACATCAGCGCCATAGCGGCGATCAGCTCGCCTATGCCCAGCGTGATCATGGCGAAGGTGGTGCCCGACTTCTTGGTCGTCACATAGCCCAGCAGCACGGCAAAGAACAGGCCGGCGAGCCCGCCCACCAGGGGCATGAGCACCAGCGGCACGGGCAGCTCGCCGCGCCCGGCCATGTTGATGGCGTGGATGGTGATGAACGAGCCCAGCCCGGTGTAGACCGCATGGCCGAAGCTGAGCATGCCGCCCTGCCCCAGCAGCATGTTGTAGGACAGGCAGATGATGATGAGGTAGCCCATCTGCGAGAGCATGGTCAGCGCCAGGCTGCTGGTGAACACATGGGGCGCGGCAATGAGCAGCAGCGCGAACAGCGTCCAGACGATGAAGCGCCCCACGTTCCAGGGCTTGAAGCGGTAATGCGTGGCGGCCATGCGTCAATCCTCGCGCGTGCCCAAAAGCCCTTTGGGGCGGAAGATGAGTATCAAAACCAATAGCAGGTAAGGCAGCATGGGAGCCACCTGCGAGATGGTGAGCTTCAAAATCGGCCAGCCCGGGCTACCCTCGCCCACCTGTACGCCGAGATGTGTCAGCGCCCCGGCGAGCGAGAAATCGAGCGCCACCGCAAAGGTCTGCACGATGCCTATGAGCAGCGAGGCGAGGAACGCCCCCGCCAGCGACCCCATGCCGCCCACCACCACCACCACGAAGATGATGGAGCCCACCGAGGCGGCCATGGCCGGCTCGGTGATGTAGGTGTTGCCGCCAATCACCCCGGCGAGACCTGCGAGCGCGCAGCCGCCGCCAAACACCAGCATGAACACGCGCGGAACGTTGTGGCCCAGGGCCTCGACCATCTGCGGATATTTGAGCGCCGCCTGTATCACCAGGCCGATGCGCGTGCGCGTGAGCACCAGCCAAACGGCCAGCAGCATCAAGAGGGCCACGAGCATGATGAAGGAGCGCGAGCGCGGAAACTGCGTGCCGTAGAGCGTGAACAGCGGCCCCTGCAGGAGCGGCGGCAGGCCGTAGGGCACGGTGGAGCGCCCCCACACGAGCTGCACGAGTTCCAGCACCAGGTAGGACAGGCCGAAGGTGACGAGCAGCTCGGGGACATGGCCGAACCTGTGCACGCGGCGCAGGCAGTAGCGCTCGAACGCGGCGCCCAGCACGCCCACGGCGAGCGGCGCCAGCACCAGCGCAGGCCAGAAGCCTATGCTGCTCGACAGGCTGTAGGCAAAGTAGGCGCCCAGCATGTAGAAGCTGGTGTGGGCGAAGTTGAGCACGCCCATCATGCTGAAGATCAGCGTCAGGCCCGAACTGAGCATGAACAGCAGCAGCCCGTAGCTGACGCCGTTCAGCAGCGAGATCACGAAAAACTCAGGATTCATGCAAGGAGAGGTGGTGATCCAGGTGCGATGGCGCCCGGACGGCATGCGTGCGCCATTCCCGCGCGGGCTGCAAGCCAGACGCAGCCTCAGGACAAACGCACGCACTGGATGCCCGCCTGCGCGGGCATGACGATGGGGACCGTTGTGTGACGACCAGGCTGGGCCTTACCCGTCACGCATCACGAGGGACGCTTCATCTGGCACGAGGTCGGCGTGCTGGCGACGTAGGACTCGTAGTACTTCACGGGCACGAAGGTGTAGCCGGTGTTCTCGGAGTCCAGCGGGTACTTGCCGCCGGCCTTCTCCCAGCGCGTGATGTACAGGCCTTGCTGCAGCTGGTGGTCAGTCTTGCGCATCTCCACCTCGCCGTTGAAGCTGTTGAACTTCATGCCCTCCATGACGGCGGCCACCTTCACGGGGTCGGTGCTCTTGGCGCGCTGGAAGGCCTCGGTCAGCATGGCAAAACCGTGGTAGACCGAGCCCGTGTACATGTCGTCATTGAACTTGGCCTTGAAGCCCCGCACGATGCCGTTGATGGGCCCCTCGTGGTTGGGGTGACCGTAGCCCACCATGTAGACCTTGCCGGCAGCCGCCGCGCCCAGCGCCGTGGGGGCGCCCGTGGCGACGGCGTAGTAGGTGTAGAACTTGACGTTGGCCAGGCCCGCATCGTTGGCGGCCTTGATGAGCAGGGCCAGGTCCGAGCCCCAGTTGCCGGTGATCACGCTGTCGGCGCCCGACTGCTTGATCTTGGCGACATAGGGCGCAAAGTCGCGCACCTGGGCCAGCGGCGCCAGGTCGTCGCCGACGATCTCCACGTCGGCCCGCTTTCTCTTGAGCATTTCCTTGGCGTACTTGCTGACCTGCTGGCCGTGCGAGTAGTTCTGGTTGATGAGGTAGACCTTTTTGACGTCCGGCAGGTCCTTCATGTAGGTCGTCAGCGCCTCCATCTTCATGGAGGTGTCGGCGTCGAGGCGGAAATGCCAGTAGCTGCACTTGCTGTTGGTCAGATCAGGATCGACGGCCGCGTAGTTCAGGTAGACGACTTCCTTGCCCTTGTTGCGCGCGTTGTGCTTGTCCAGCGCATCGATGATGGCCAGAGCCGGGCCCGAGCCGTTGCCCTGCACCACGTAGCGCACGCCCTGGTCCATGGCCGAGCGCAGCGCGGCCGTGGTTTCCTGCGGGCTGAGCTTGTTGTCGATGGGGACGATTTCAAACTTGACGCCGGCCGCGTTGTTCTTGCTGAACTCCTCGGCCAGGTACTGCCAGCTCTTCATCTGGTTGGTGCCCAGCGCCGCCATCAGGCCCGACAACGGGTCGAGCCAGGCAATCCTGACGGTTTCACCCTTTTGGGCAAAAGCGCCACCAGCACACGCCAGCATTGCGCCAAAAGCTACTGTTCTGATAGTACGCTGCATGCCTTGTCTCCTCTTTATGAATGAACAGGCCGCAGCCTAAGCGCTGGCAACAAAAAGCTTCTTCAGGGATAGCCCGTAGCAGCTATCACCCATGTGACCGGTGCACCTGGCGCGTCCCCCGCACACCGGCCATGCGCGCTCACAGGCCGGGCAGCTTGTAGCCCGCCAGTTGCTCGCGCAGTCGCGTCTTGAGCATCTTGCCGGTGGCGCCCAGCGGGATGGCGTCGACGAACACCACGTCGTCCGGGATCTGCCACTTGGCGGTCTTGCCCTCGTAGAACGCGAGCAGTTCCTCGCGCGTGAGCTCGGCGCCGGGCTTCCTGGCCACGGCGACGATGGGGCGCTCGTCCCACTTCGGGTGCGGCATGCCGATGCAGGCGGCCATGGCCACGGCCGGGTGCGCCATGGCGATGTTCTCGATGTCGATGGAGCTGATCCACTCGCCGCCGGACTTGATCACGTCCTTGCTGCGGTCGGTGATCTGCATGAAGCCGTCGGCGTCGATGGTGGCCACGTCGCCCGTGGGGAACCAGCCCACACCATGCTCGTCCTTGACGAGCGGGCTCGCGCCCTTGAAGTAGCTGTCCACGATCCACGGGCCGCGCACCAGCAGGTCGCCGTAGGTCTTGCCGTCCCAGGGCAGTTCCCTGCCGTCGCCGCCGACGATCTTCATCTCCACGCCATAGATGGCGCGGCCCTGCTTTTGCAGGATGTGCATCTGCTCGTCCTTGCCCAGCGCCAGGTGTTTGTTCTTGAGCGTGCACAGCGTGCCCAGCGGGCTCATCTCGGTCATGCCCCAGGCGTGCAGCACCGATACCCCATAGCCGTCCTGAAAGGCCGTGATCATGGCCGGCGGGCAGGCCGAGCCACCGATGACCGTGCGCTTGAGGCTGCTGAACTTGACGCCCGCCGTCTTCACGTGCGTCAGCAGCATCTGCCAGACCGTGGGCACGCCGGCGGCGAAGGTCACGCCCTCGGCCTCGATCAGCTCGTAGACCGATTTGCCGTCGAGCGCAGGGCCGGGAAAGACCACCTTGCAGCCCGTGAGCGCGGCCGAGTACGGAATACCCCAGGCGTTCACGTGGAACATGGGCACGACGGGCAGCACGCTGTCGCGCGCCGACAGGCACATCACGTCGGGCAGCGCCGCCGCGTAGGCGTGCAGCGTCGTCGAGCGGTGGCTGTACAGCGCCGCCTTGGGGTTGCCCGTGGTGCCGCTGGTGTAGCACATGCTGGATGCCGAGTTTTCGTCGAACGTGGGCCACTGGTAGTCGCTGGAGGCGCCGCCGATCCAGGCTTCGTAGCTGACCAGGCCGGGAATGCCCGAGTCCGCGGGCAGCCTGTCGGCGTCGCACAGCGCCACCCATTGCCTGACCGCAGGGCATTTGTCATGCACGGCCTGCACGATGGGCAGGAAGCTCATGTCAAAGCACAGCACCTGGTCCTCGGCGTGGTTCACGATCCAGGCGATCTGCTCGGGGTGCAGGCGCGGGTTGATGGTGTGCAGCACGCGGCCCGAGCCGGAGACGCCGAAGTACATCTCCATGTGGCGGTAGCCGTTCCAGGCGAGCGACGCCACGCGGTCGCTGAATTGCAGGCCCATGGCATCGAGCGTATTGGCCAGTTGTCGTGCGCGCCGGGCCAGGTCACGGTAGGTGTAGCGGTGGATGTCGCCCTCCACCCGGCGCGAGACGATCTCGCCGTCGCCATGATTGCGCTCGGCAAACGTGATCAGCGAGGAAATCAACAGGGGTTGGCTCTGCATCAGGCCCAGCATGGAGGCTCCTTTGTGGCAATTGGGTGGACGGAGGTGAAACGCAGCATCCTAGCGGCGAACCGGGCGCTGTCACCCTGTATTGCATCAGGAAAAACCCAGCGCCCGAGCCCGGGCCGCATGGCCTTTGTCGACTACGGGACATCGGCCAGCAAGGACAATTCGGGCATGAGCTCCACCACGGCATACGCCCGTCAGGCACAGACCCCTGCCCCGCCCCTGCTGGCCGGCTGGCACAACGGCTTTGCCGCGCTGGGCCCGGCCTTTTATACCGAACTCGCCCCCACCCCCCTGCCCGACGCCCATTGGGTGGGCGTGAGCAACGATGTGGCAGCCCTGCTGGGCCTGCCGCCCGGCTGGCAGCAGCAGGATGACGCCCTGCAGTCCTTCACCGGCAACGCCCTGCCCGCCGGCAGCCGGCCGCTGGCCAGCGTGTACAGCGGCCACCAGTTCGGCGTCTGGGCCGGACAGCTGGGCGACGGGCGCGCCATCCTGCTGGGCGAGACGGATACGGGCCAGGAGGTGCAGCTCAAGGGCTGTGGGCGCACGCCCTACTCGCGCATGGGCGACGGCCGCGCCGTGCTGCGCTCGTCGATCCGCGAATTTCTGTGCAGCGAGGCCATGGCGGCCCTGGGCATACCCACGACGCGCGCGCTGTGCATCACGGGCTCACCCCAGCCCGTGCAGCGCGAGGAGCTGGAGACCGCCGCCGTGGTCACGCGCGTGGCACCGAGCTTCATCCGTTTTGGCCATTTCGAGCACTTCGCCGCGCGCGGCCAGCACGCCGAGCTGCGCCAGCTGGCCGACTACGTGATCGAGCGCTACTACGCCGAGTGCCGCGCCGACGCCAACCCCTATGCCGCGCTGCTGCGCGCCGTGAGCGAGCGCACCGCGCGCCTCATGGCCCAGTGGCAGGCCGTGGGCTTCTGCCATGGCGTGATGAACACCGACAACATGAGCATCCTGGGCCTGACGATCGACTACGGGCCGTTCCAGTTCCTCGACGGCTTCGACCCTGGCCACATCTGCAACCACAGCGACACGCAGGGCCGCTACGCCTTCGACCGCCAACCTGGCGTGGCCTACTGGAACCTGCTGTGCCTGGCGCGCGCGCTGCTGCCGCTGATAGCGGATGTGGGGCAGGCCCAGGCGGCGCTGGACAGCTTTGAGCCCGTGTTCATAGACGCCTTCATGCAGCGCCTGCGCGCCAAGCTGGGCCTGCGCGAAGCGCGCCCGGGCGACGAGGCGCTGGTGGACGGCCTGCAGCGCCTGCTGTCTGCGGGCGGGGTGGACTACCCCATCTTCTGGCGCAGGCTGTCGCATGCCGTGGCCGCCAACCAGTTCGCGCCGGTGCGCGACCTGTTTGCCGACCGCCCGGGATTCGACGCCTGGTTACTACAGTATCAGGAGCTACTAGCGCTTGATGGACAAGCGCTGGCGGCCGATCTGATGCTTAAAACAAACCCCTGCTACGTGCTGCGCAACCACCTCGGCGAAGAGGCCATACGCGCAGCGAAACTTGGTGACTTTTCCAAGATCCAAACCCTGCAGGATCTGCTGGCGCATCCGTTTGACGAGCGTCCAGGCTGCGAGGCCTATGCGGACTTCCCGCCCGACTGGGCCTCCCACATCTCCATCAGCTGTTCCTCATGATCTATTCCATCCAGAAGACCGACGCCGAGTGGCAGGCGCTGCTCAAGGACAAGGGTGCAGAACCTGGTGCCTTCCAGGTCACGCGCCACGCCGCGACCGAGCGTCCATTCACCGGAAAATTCGAGGGCCACTGGGCCGACGGCAGCTACCACTGCATGTGCTGCGGCGCCAAGTTGTTCGACTCGGACACCAAGTTTGACGCGGGCTGCGGCTGGCCCAGCTTCTGGCGTGCCGTACCCGGCGCGATTGCGGAGATCGAAGACCGCAGCCATGGCATGCTGCGCACCGAAACCGTTTGTGCACAATGCGGGGCCCACCTGGGCCATGTCTTTCCAGACGGACCGGCCCCCACGGGCCTGCGCTACTGCATGAACTCGGCCTCGCTCGCCTTTGAACCCCCGGCGCCATGAAACTGCTGCTCGACTTCTTTCCCATCATCCTGTTCTTCGCCGCCTTCAAGGCCTGGGGCATCTACGTGGCCACCGGCGTGGCCATCGTCGCCACCATTGCGCAGATCGCCTACATCCACTTCAAGCACGGCAAGGCCGAACCCATGCAGTGGCTCAGCCTGGGCGTGATCGTGGTGTTCGGCGGCGCCACGCTGCTGGCGCACAGCGAGACCTTCATCAAGTGGAAACCCACGGTGCTGTACTGGCTCATGGGCGGAACGCTGCTCATAGGCCAGCTGGTGTTTCGCAAGAACTTCATTCAGTCGCTCATGGGCGCCCAGGTCGAGTTGCCCGCGCCCGTCTGGCGCAAGCTGAACTGGGCCTGGACGGGGTTCTTTGCCGCCATGGGGGTGCTCAACCTCTGGGTGGCGTACAACTTCGACACCGACACCTGGGTCAACTTCAAGCTGTTTGGCGGCCTGGGCCTGATGTTTGCCTTCGTCATTGCCCAGGCCCTGTACCTGAGTCGCCACATGAAGGAAGGCGACGCCACCCCGAAAGACGCACAACCATGAGCACCCCCACCGTCTCCGTCACAGCCGAAGCCATGGCCGAACGCCTGCGCGAGCGCCTGCAACCCACCGAGCTCGAAGTGCTGGACGAAAGCTGGCAGCACGAGGGCCACGCCGGCGCCAATGGCACGGGTTTTGGTACCCATTTCCGCGTGCGCATCGCGTCACCGATGTTTACCGGCCAGCGCAAGGTGGCGCAGCACCGGCTTGTGTATGATGCGCTGCAGATTTTTATTGACCATGGCGCACATGCCATCGCCATTGAAACTCTCTGACAACGCCCTACTCCAAGGGCTTGTGGGTTCATTTCCCACAAACTTATTTCTACCCGTGGATTCCCAATGAAGAAACAGCTCTTGTCCGGCCTCGTGGCCGCCGCCATGCTGGGCACGATGGCCTTGCCCGTTGCCGCGCAGAACATCGCCATCGTCAATGGCAAGGCCGTTCCCAAGGAACGCGCCGAGGCCCTGAAGCAACAAGTGGAGCGCTCGGGCCGCCCCGTGACCCCTGAGATGGAAAACCAGATCAAGGAAGAAGTGGTCGCCCGCGAGATCTTCATGCAGGAGGCGCAAAAGCGCGGACTGGAAGCAACAGTCGATTACAAGTCCCAGATGGAGCTGGCACGCCAGACCATTCTGATCCGCGAACTGTTCGTTGACTTCCAGAAGAACAACCCCGTCACCGACGCCGAGATCCAAGCCGAATACGACAAGTTCGTGGCCGCCAATTCCGGCAAGGAATACAAGGCCAGCCATATCCTGGTGGCCAAGGAAGACGAGGCCAAGTCCATCATCGCCGCCATCAAGAAGGGCGCTAAGTTCGAGGACATCGCCAAGAAGCAGTCCAAGGACCCCGGATCCGGCGCCCGCGGCGGTGACCTTGATTGGGCCAACCCGAGCAGCTACGTGCCCGAGTTCACCGAAGCGCTGATCAAGCTCGAAAAGGGCAAGATGACGCAAACCCCCGTGAAGAGCCAGTTCGGCTGGCACATCATCCGCCTGGACGACGTGCGCGACGCCCAGCTGCCCAAGCTCGATGAGGTCAAGCCCCAGATTGCCCAGCAGCTTCAGCAGCAAAAGCTGGCCAAGTTCCAGGAAGACCTGCGCAGCAAGGCCAAGGTGGAGTGATCGCCGGGCGGTCACGCCCCACCGCGCCCAGCACAACACAACGCGGCCCCTGGCCGCGTTTTTCATGGCCTTGTGAGCCAGCCAAAGAGCATCAAGGCCCCGATCATGAACGGCTGGTGCAGCATGTAGTAGGCAAGGCTGTAGCGCCCCAGGGCCGCCAGCGGCGCCAGGGTGCGCGGCGACGGCCTGCCCATCCAGTGCCCATGGCGCGCCATCAGCCACTGCCCGCCGGCCAGGCCCCACCACATCACGCCCAGCCAGGGCAGTAGCGGCACATAGTCCTCGGTAAACGGCTTTTGCGACACCCAGCCCAGCCAGTTCAGGGCGCGGCCATTGAAGAGCCCGGCATATGCGGCCAGTGGCCCCAGCAATAGCCGGGAGGCCAGCCAGGGCGAGGCCAGGGCAAGCAGGCCCGCGGGCCACAGCCAGCGCCCCCAACCGGCGCTGAGGCGCGCCACGAGCAGCATCAGCGCCATGCCATGCAGCACACCAAAGTAGATGAAGCTGCGCGGGAACATGAAATACGAACCCGCCGTGACCAGCAGCGCGCAGACGACGATCTGGCCCCATCGGCGGAAAAACCGATCCCAGCCCAGACCGCGCTGCCAGGCCACTGCCTGTCCCAGGCCGGCGCACAGAAGAAACAAGCTCACGATCAGCGTGCGCTGCAGCGTCCAAAACGGATCGACGAGAAAGTCCTGCGGCCAGTAACCAAAATGGCTGAGGTCGAAGCAGAAATGGAAAGCCGTCATCCACAGCATGGCCAGGCCGCGCAATACGTCCACCTTGTCATAGCGCACAGCGGCTATAGGACTGGCAGCCCTCAACTTTTGCCCCCCTTGTCCCCGATAGATGACAAACAACACTCAACAATCAAGCCGTGAAGGCGGTCACGCCATCGGAGCAGCCCAAGCGGTTGCACCCCTGAGCCCTGGCCGCAAACGGGGCGGCGTCGGCGCGGCGCGGCAATCCGATGGGCGCCTCCTGCGGCAGCCACGGCTGTGCAGCGCCACTGGGGACGGCAATCCATACGCTGGGGCCGGTGAACGGTCGCGCGCAAGTGCTTCAGCAGGGGTGCCCTCATTTTCACCGGGGTATTGGCCATCCCACGGATGTCGATGATGTTTTTGAAGTCGTGCCCGTGAGCGCGCCACGAGGTTCATGATCATGTAGGCCGCTGCGGCGCAGGCACGGGACACCGCGAACAACACATGATCCACAACCAAGCTAGTGGCGCTCGCCTGGGACAAACCATGCACGTGTCCGGCTTGCGTCAGGCCAGCTGCCACGACCGACTGCATCGCCGCCATGCAACACAGCGTCAGCGGCGATGTCACGGCCGTCACGATCAGGCGCATGTGTTGGTGGCTATCGGTGTCGGGCGATCCCACTTCTTTTCGGGCGGGCAGGTGGGTTTTTGCAGTGGGCGTCGGAGAGAGTGGAGTGGTTCCTGCGCTGGCTTGCTCCCCGATCAGGGGGCGGCAGGTAATGTTGCCCCCTGTACTTCCCTGTTGCATAAATCCTTGATTTCCCCGTAAAAAAAGCCCCCGAAGGGGTCATCCTTGGGGGGCTTTTCATCGATGAATGGTCGGAGCGGCGGGATTCGAACTCGCGACCCTCTGCTCCCAAAGCAGATGCGCTACCAGGCTGCGCTACGCTCCGACAGCTAGCATTCTAACCCGTCAATTTGCACCGCCCGGACCGATGGCCCGATTATTTGCGAGGCTCAACGGCTGCCCGAGGGCGTGCCCGGTCCAGGGCCACGGCCGGCCAGGTGGCGGAAGGTGATGCGGCCCTTGGTCAGGTCATAGGGCGACATCTCCAGCGAAACCTTGTCTCCGGCGAGAATGCGGATATGGTGCTTGCGCATCTTTCCGCCGGTATACGCGATGAGTTGGTGCCCATTGTCCAGGGTCACACGAAAACGCGAGTCCGGCAGGACCTCGGTGACGCTACCCTGCATCTCGATGAGTTCTTCTTTGGCCATGTGTGGTCGTCTCTACATAACAAATGTCTGTGGCGCTCTGCCTGCAACAGCCGGGCGTTCAACACCAAGGGCCGCCGCGGCCCCTTGCGGGCGTGACGCATAGGGCGGGGAAGGCGGTCACTGCTCCGTTGGAGCACAAGACCGACAGGCCGGAAAAAAAGACGGCTCCACTAGGCATGACGCTGCGCACGAAGCCAGCGATTGTACTTCGAGTACGGGACATCTATACGCGATGGATATGCACTATGGTTGCGCCACCGCCGCCGCCAGTGCCTTCACCAGGTCCGACTGCGTGATGATGCCGACCAGTTGCTGCGACTCGTCCACCACCGGGATATGGTGATGCCCCGCCTCGGAGAACAGCGGCACCAGATCCATCACATGCCGCCCAGCCTGCACTTGCTGCACCGGCGACGACATCAGGCCCTGCACCTGATCGGGCCGTTTGGGTCGGCCCATGATGAGGGTGCGCAGGCGCCGTCCCATGCCCTCGTGCAATTCCAGGCTGGCCAGGCGCATGAAGTCCGCCACGGTAACGATGCCTACCACGACCTGCTGCCCATCCACCACGGGTAGCGCCTTGATCTCATGCTTGCGCATGAGCGCCCAGGCATCCCTCAGTGGTGTATCGGCCGCCACAGCATGCACCGGCGTGGACATGATCTGGCCGCAATGCAGGCTACCCAATGTGCGCTGGAATGCCGCTTTGCCGGCCAGGTGCAGCAGGCCCTCCAGATCGTCACGGCTCACGTCCAGCACTTGGTTGTAGTGGCTGAGCGCCGCATCCAGGTCGTCCGCCGTAAAGCCACCGGAGCCTTCGGGCGCATGTTCCTTGCGCAACTGCGCATGGGGATAGCTGCGGCCCGTCAGCTGGTTAAAGGCCATGCCCGCCAGCACCAGCACCAGCACGTTGAACAACACGGGGGCCACCGCCATGACCGAGGCCTCCTGCGGATGCAAAACCGCAAACAGGGCCATGGCGCCTCCGGGCGGATGCAGGCAGCGCAGCGCCAGCATCACCATCATCGCCAGCCCCACGGCCAGCCCACAGGCCAAGGACACGCTGGGCACCAGAGCGGCGCAGCCCACGCCCACCAAATAAGACAGTGCGCTGCCCGCGAGAACCGGCCATGGTTGGGCCAGCGGACTGGAGGGCAAGGCGATGATGAGCACTGCGCTCGAACCCAGGGACGCCACCATCCAAGGTATTGGAGGGCTGGCGCCGAAGCGATGGGCAATAAATGCCACCACGATCACGCTCAGCACGATGCCTGACACCATGCGCAGGCGCTCACGCTGATTGATGCGCACACGTGCCGGCATGAAAAGGCGCAGCCAGCTGAGGGCACGCGGGAGCCAAGACTCTGAGGACACCGCCTCGTTGGGCTCTGGCTTGGAGTTGGAAGGAGGGAGCGAAGACATGAAGACAAGGCACGCGCCGCGCAAGAGGCCGCGCATTATCTGCGCAATGCCGTCACGACGGCCTGCATGGTTATTGCGCCGCCGTCGAAGCTGCCCACGCGGCGCGCGGGTCGCGATCGGCCGCGACCACCCTGCACTCTCTATAGAATGGCGCGGCATTTTTGCCAGGATTACCGCTACGTGTCTGATCGCCTCGCCGTACTACTTCAGTATCTGCTCCCCAAACAGCTGCTCACCTCGCTTGCCGGACGACTCGCGTCGGCGCGCGCAGGAAGCCTGACCACGACCGCCATCCGCCGATTTGTGGCGCGCTACCAGGTGGACATGAGCGAGGCGGCCGATCCAGACATTGCCAGCTACCCCACGTTCAACGCCTTCTTCACACGCGCGCTGCGCCCTGGGTTGCGTCCACTGGCCGATGCAGCCGCCATCTGCCCCGTGGATGGCGCGGTGAGCCAGTTGGGCCCCATTGAACGCGACCAAATCTTCCAGGCCAAGGGGCACCACTACTCCACCACGGCCCTGCTGGGCGGCGACGCACAACTGGCCGCCCGGTTCCAAGACGGCCAGTTTGCCACCATCTACCTGAGCCCGCGCGACTACCACCGAATCCACATGCCCTGCGATGGCCGCCTGCTGCGCATGGAGCATGTGCCGGGGGCCCTGTTCTCGGTAAACCCCGCAACGGCACGCGGCGTGCCCGGGCTGTTCGCGCGCAACGAGCGCGTAGTGTGCCTGTTCGAGACCCCGCTGGGGCCCATGGCGCTGGTCCTCGTAGGCGCCACCATCGTCGGCAGCATGTCCACCGTTTGGCACGGCCAGGTCAACCCGCCGCGTACGGGCCAGCCGCGCCGCTGGGACTATCAGAACCAACAAATCACGCTGCGCCGGGGCGAGGAAATGGGCCGTTTTCTGCTCGGGTCCACCGTGGTGATGCTGTTCCAGAACGGAGCCGTGGAATTCAATACCGACTGGGCGCCGGCCCGATCGGTGCGCCTTGGCGAGGCCATGGCGCAGATGCCAGGACTCTGGGCCGCCGGCCCTGCGCCGCACTGAAAGGCGCGATCAATATTGCTGCTGCACGCGCACGGTAGTGAACACCGTGGGCTCGAGCTCCAGATCGGCTGGGTCCACGGGCTCGGCGTGACCGACGAGATAGACCGCAAGGTCGTTGCGGCGCAGCGAAATATGACTGACCTCTTCCCAGTTGCCAGAGTGCCTGACACGGGTACCCGGCTTGTAGACCGGCATACGAAACTGCTTGGCCCAGCCGCAGGGAGCCGAGGCCTGATCCTGGGTCAAAAGAGATGATTGGCTGGCTTGCATGACGCGCGATCTTAGCGGCTTTGCTTGGTGCAGCAGACTCTCGTCCAAAGGACCCATCCCTATATAATTTATCCATCATGCCGAGATGGTTGATTGCGGTTTTCACCCTCCACTTTTTGTTGAGCCTGGGTGCGTCCGCTTTTGGCATGGCGCCCGCTGCGCAGCGTTCACCGCAGACCCACACCAGGTCCATTCAGACATGCCTGGTGCTTCAGCACCTCGCCACCCCTCAGACCCAGAAATCAGACGCACGGGAACAGGCTGTCACCGACACGCTCGAATGCAGCCTGGCGGATGCCAGCCAGGATCTGCCGGATGACCAGAACATTCGGCTGTTTGAAGCGAGCCCAGGCCGCGTGCTGTTTCGTTGCCCCATGGCGATAGCTCAGGCACCTGCTGCTCCACGGCTGAAAAAACAGCCCAAACGCCCCCGACAGGATGGCACGCCACGCAGCGCCTGAGCTGCCCGCGCATCTCTCGCGACCCGCCCATCCTTAGTCGCCACCAACAGTGGTACCTGCCCTATTCAGGGCCGCCCAAGCCTTTTCCCAGGAGCACCCCATGCGTTTAACCACCCGAGGCAAGCTCGCCGTAACCGCCATCACCGATGTGGCGCTGCACTCCCACGGGCGTCCCGTCGCCCTCCCCGGGATCAGCGTCCGGCAAGGCATCTCCCTGTCCTATCTGGAAGACATTTTCAGTGCATTGCGCCGCGCCGGTCTTGTCCGCAGCATCCGCGGTCCGGGTGGCGGCTACATGCTGTCACGCCCGCCTCAAGGCCTGTCCGTCGCCGAGATCATCATGGCCTCGGAAAAATACATGCCGCCATCCCACGACAAGGCCGACGGATCCACCGCAAGCCAGCATCCCGGCGACATGACGGCCGACCTGTGGGCCAGTTTCCATTCACGCGTCATGGAGTACCTTCAATCGATCACCGTGGCTGACCTGCTTGCACAGCATGGGACGGGAGAGGGTAACGCCGGCGCCCCAGCCGTGCTGGCTCAAGCATCGAAAGACAGGTCCCAGCGAACCATAGAGACGCAACTGCCAGCGCGCGACGTACCGAACTCGGTGTTCGCCTTGGCCCCGGGTTGAACGGTCGACACATGGACGGACTCGAGCAAAAGAGCGGTCACAAAAGTTACGCTAAAATCGCCCGGCTTTGACCGCCCAAGGGCAACCCTTGCAAAGGTGGTCACCAAGCGGGCGTCGTTCAATGGTAGGACCTGAGCTTCCCAAGCTCAAGACGTGGGTTCGATTCCCATCGCCCGCTCCAACACACGCATCAGGGCATGACCGTGGCGCCACCCCATGCACAGGCCGACGGGCCAAAAAATTCTTGCAGAAATTCCACGCACACCCGTACCTTGGCGGAGCGTTCCAGCGGCGTAGGGTAGACGGCCCAGATGTTGGCCTCCTGGCGCCATTCGGGCAGAACCTGCACCAAGCGCCCCGCCTCCAGGTGCGCTCCCACATCCCATAGTGAGCGCAACGCGATGCCGCGCCCATGTACGGCCCACTGCACCACCATTTCGCCGTTATTGGCCGACAGCGGCCCTGTGACCTTCACCGTCTCTTCCTGCACACCCGAGCGCAGGCGCCACACGCCAAATGGATGGTCGCGCTCCTTGATCACAAGGCAGTCGTGCCCGGGCAGATCGGCCGGGCTGCGCGGTGCTCCGCGGCGCACCAGGTAGTCCGGCGCGGCGCAAAGCACGCGGTGGTTGTCGGCCAGGCGCCGCGCGATCAGATGCGGCGCGATCTCGTCGCCCACGCGCACATCCAGATCGAAGCCCTCGCCCGCCACGTCCACGAGTCGGTCGAACACCTCCAATCGCACCTGCAGGCCCGGGTGTCGCTCCACCAGCTTCGAGAGCACAGGTGCGACCACGTTGCGCCCAAAGCCGAAGCTGCTGGAGACGCGCAGCAGCCCCTGCGGCTCGCGGCGCGTGACGGCCACCTCCTGCAAGAGCTGATCCATGTCGTCGAGAATGCGCTGCGCCCAGTGGAACACGCGCTCGCCCTGGTCGGTCACGGCCACACGGCGCGTGGTGCGGTGCAACAGCGGCACGCCCAGCTCCTGCTCCAGCAGCCGGATGCGCTTGCTCACATAGGCGGGCGAAACTGACAGCGCCTGCGCCGCCGCGGCAAAGCCGGCCTTGCGCACCACGGTGCAGAAGACGCGCAAATCGTCGGTAGGCGGGATTTTATGCACGATGTGTGAACAGTAGAACCACAGAAGCGCGCATTGTATGAATCCCGTCATCAGTGAACAATGACGGCCATCACATCCCGGAGAACCACCGCATGCAAACCGCTTACAAGATCGCAGTCCTGCCCGGCGACGGCATTGGCCGTGAAGTCATGCCCGAGGGCCTGCGCGCCGTCGAGGCCGCGGCCCGGCGCTTTGGCCTGGCGCTCGACTTCCACCATTTCGACTGGGCGCACTGCGACTACTACCAACAGCACGGCAAGATGATGCCCGACGACTGGAAGGCGCAATTGCAGGGCATGGACGCCATCTACTACGGCGCCGTGGGCTGGCCGGCCACCGTGCCCGACCATGTGTCGCTCTGGGGGTCGCTGCTCAAGTTCCGGCGCGAGTTCGATCAGTACATCAACCTGCGCCCCGTGCGCCTGTTCGAAGGCGTGCCCTGCCCGCTGGCCGGCCGCAAGCCCGGCGACATCGACTACTACGTGGTGCGCGAGAACACCGAGGGCGAATACACCTCGCTCGGCGGCATCATGTACGAGGGCACGGACCGCGAGATCGTGATCCAGGAATCGGTCTACTCGCGCCACGGCGCCAACCGCCTGCTCAGGTTCGCCTTCGACCTGGCCCAAAGGCGCGCGAAGAAGCATGTGACCCTGGCCACCAAGAGCAACGGCATCGCCATCAGCATGCCCTGGTGGGACCAGCGCGCCGAGGAGGTCGCCAAACAATACCCCGACGTGGCGCTGGACAAGCAGCACATCGACATCCTCACGGCGCGCTTCGTGCTGCAGCCCGGGCGCTTCGACGTGGTGGCGGCCACCAACCTGTTTGGCGACATCCTCTCCGACCTGGGGCCCGCCACCACAGGCACCATCGGCCTGGCGCCCTCGGCCAACCTCAACCCCGAGCGCAGCTTCCCCAGCCTGTTCGAGCCCGTGCACGGCTCGGCGCCCGACATCTATGGCAAGAACATCGCCAACCCCATCGCCATGATCTGGTCCGGCGCGCTGATGCTGGACTTCCTGACCCGGGGCCAGGGCGCGGGCCGTCAGGCGCATGACGCCATCGTCGCGGCCATCGAGGAGGTCATCAAGAGCGGCCCGCGCACGCCCGACCTGGGTGGGTCGGCCAACACCACGCAGGTGGGCGAAGCCATAGCGGGCGCGATTGCCAGGGCTTGAGCAACCACGCAGCAAAACCGCCGTCGTCCCCGGCGCAAACGGGAATCGACGGCAGTCCAGTCCCTCGACCATGCGCGGCATGGCCCGGCCGGCATGGTGCTTGCGCGTGCATGGCGCTTTCAGCCAATAGCCGCACGCCAATGAAGCCCGGAAGGCCTATCCGCACAGGACCCTGTTGACGATCACAAGAGGTCAACTGCCGGATCCGGGTTGAACCGTCCGCAACCCAACAACACTACCGTCAAGCACACAAAGCACTCAGCCCTATACTGCCCGCCGCAATGAATGCAGGATCTCATGGCATGCGCATGGCTGCCTTTTTACGCCCTTTGGTTTATCTGGGCCTGGCCGGCCTGGCCGCATGCGCCAACAGCCCCGCAGGCAAGGCCACCGCGCCAGCGGCAGAGGCCGCCGCAGCGCCGGCACCCACACCAATCAAGATCGGCATTGCCCTGGGCGGCGGCGCGGCCAAGGGTTTTGCGCACATCGGCGTGATCAAGATGCTGGAGGCCAATGGCCTGGCGCCCTCGGTCGTGGCGGGCACGAGCGCGGGCAGCGTGGTCGGCGCGCTGTATGCGAGCGGCATGAATGCCTTCGAATTGCAGGAAAAGGCCGTGGCCCTGGACGAGGGCCGGATACGAGACCTCCAGCTGTCCTCGGGCGGCCTAGTGCAGGGCCGCAAGCTGGAGGACTATGTCAACGCCCAGGTACACGGCAAGCCATTGGAACAGCTGGCCAAGCCCTTCGTGGCCGTGGCAACAAGGCTGGAAGATGGCGAGCGCACCGTGTTCGCGCGCGGCAACACGGGCCAGGCGGTGCGCGCGTCAAGCAGCATTCCCGGTGTGTTCCAGCCTGTGGCCATTGGCAAATTCCACTTCGTCGACGGCGGCATCGTCAGCCCCGTGCCCGTGGACGCGGCGCGCCAGCTGGGTGCGGATGTGGTCATCGCCGTGGACATCTCCAACAAGGCGCGCGGCAAGTCGCCGGAACACATGCTCGGCGCACTGAACCAGTCCATCGCCATCATGGGCCAGAAGCTCGGTCAGGCCGAGCTAGCGCGCGCCGACGTGGTCATTCGCCCGCAGGTGTTGGACATCGGCCCGGTTGACTTCAACCAGCGCGCCAGCGCCATCATGGAGGGCGAGAAGGCGGCGCTGGCCGCCATGCCTCAAATACGTGCGCGCATCACCCAGTTGCAGGCCGAGCGCGCGCAAACCACGCGCGTCGCACAACAAAAAATCCTCGAGGCCCAGCATCAGGACTGCCTGGACAAACGCTCACGGCTTCATAAGCTGGCCGGACTGGCGGGCCTGGACGACTCCTGCGCCTTGCCCTGAGCTTGGGCGTTGAGCATTTGCTGTGCTGCGGTAGTCACGCCCAACGCATATCTCCCAAGCGGGCCGTCACTCCTTACCCAGTTTGGCCTTGTCTTCGGCAATCGCCTTTTCCTGGCCCTTGATGGCCTGCTGGTCCTTGTAGACCTTTTCGGCATCGGGTGAGGTAGCAGCCATGCGACCGTGCTTGTCGTCACGCCGCTGGCGGCGTGCATCGGCCTTGAGTTTGCCTTTGTCCTGCTTGAGTTCGGTCTTGTCCTCCTTGCTCTGCAGCGAACCCTTGTGGTCGGCGGCCATGTCCTTCTTTTCGCCCTTGATCGCCTGCTTGTCGCGGTAGACGCGCATCGAATCCTTGGATTCGGCGGCCATCTTGCCTTCGGCCTTGTCGGATTTCAGCGTCTTGACATCCTTGGCGTCTTGTACGCGTTCGCGCGCGAGAGAGGCCTCATCGGCCTTCAGCTGGGCGGCATCCTCCTGTTTGGGCGTTACCTGGGCCCAGGCGCTGGGTATGGCCAGCGTCAATGCCGCAGCAACGGCGAGCAGGCTGGTTTGCGTGCGCAATGACATGATTGAAACTCCTCGTGTAGTTCTTGCGTTGAGTGCCGAGGCGTCTGGGTCTGCGACACCGCCGATGGCCCCATCGACAGTGCTTAGAAACCGCGGTCTGCGCTCAAGTTCCCACAATTGCAGGCCTTGTGCCTACCGCCGAAGAGTCTTCACCCCCTCGCGCAGGCATTCGACGAGCAGAGCCGTCACCGGGGTCAGGCGCTGCCCGCGCAGCGTGATCAGGCCCACGGGCGGCAACTCAATGCGCACCGCCAGGCCGAGCTGCTCCAGAATGCCGTGCTGCGCAAAATGCCGCGCCACGGTACGTGCCATGAAGGCCACGGCGCCGCGCTGGTGCATGAAGCTCAGTTGCGAGAGGAACGAAGCCGACTCGACGATGTCTACCGGCGGGTGCAGGTCGTGGGCAAAAAACTGCTGCTCCAGTTTGACGCGCAGCGAGGCCCAGGGCGGCGGCAGCACGCAGGGCTGCTCGGCAAGGTCGGCCCACTTCACGGTGCGCCGGCGCGCGAGTGGGTGGCCGGGGCGCACCACGGCCGCCATGGGGTCTTCGTACAACGGCTCGGTCTGCAGGTCCGGGGCCGCGTAAGCGGGCTCCAGACGGCCCAGAAACAGGTCCAGCTCGCCCAGGCGCAGCTTGGGCAACAGGTGCGCCAGATCTCCCTCCTCGATGAGCACGGTGGCACGGCGCGAGCAAGCCTTGAGCCTCTCCACGGCCTGCGCCAGCAGCACCGGCGTGGCCGACACCATGGCGCCCACGCTGGCGCGGCCGCTGGCACCGCTGGCCTCGGCGGCGATCTCGTCGCGCGTGCGCTCGTAGCCGGCGAGCACCGAGCGCGCGAAGCGCACCACGCTGGCGCCGGCCGCCGTGGGCTCGGTGCCGCGCGTGGAGCGCTCGAACAGCGGCAGGCCGAACATGGACTCGATCTCGGCCAACGTCTTGGACACAGCAGGCTGCGTCAGCGCCAGGAATTCCGCCGCCCGCCCCAGGTGGCGAAACTGGTCCAGTGCCACCAGCATTTGCAGGTGGCGCAGCTTGAGATTGCTGCGCAGCACGCGGTCTATCTGTGCCATGGACTTCTTTCCTTGTCGTTCGTCAAGTACATAAGCGTTTTGCAATGAAGACAGTCAGTATTTTCATTGGATTGTTATGCCGCGTCACCGAACAATGCGAGCCGACTGAACACCTTGGCCGCACCTCAACAACTGGAGACATACATGCAGAACCCACGCAGTGGACGCCGTCAATTCGTCCTTGGCACGCTTGGTGCCGCCGCACTTGCCACCGGCCCCACCCGCCTGTTCGCCCAGGCCTGGCCCGAGCGCCCCATCACCTTCATCTGCCCCTGGCCCGCCGGCGGCACGGCCGACCAGTCGATGCGCGCGCTGTGCACCGTGGCGGGCCGCGTGCTGGGCCAGGCCATCGCGGTGGAGAACCGTGCCGGCGCCTCGGGCATGATCGGCGCCAAGGCCCTGGCATCGGCCAAAGCCGACGGGTACACCATTGGCCAGATCCCGATTTCGGTCACGCGCTTCTCGCAGTTGGGCACGCTGGCCGCTGATCCGCGCAAGGACTTCAGCTACATCGCGCGCACCTCAGGCCAGACCTTTGGCATTGCGGTGCCAACCGGCTCGCCGTTCAAGACGCTGCAGGACCTGGTAGCCGCAGCAAAGGCCAAGCCCGGGCAGGTGACCTATGTCCATGCGGGAGTGGGCGGCGCCACCCATGTGGGCATGGAGGAGTTCGCCATGGCCGCGGGCATTCAGCTCAACCATGTGCCCTACAAGGGCGGCGCCGAGGCGCTGCAGGGGGTGCTGGGCGGCCATGTGGATGCGCTTGCGGATTCGAGTTCCTGGGCCCCGCATGTCGAGGCCGGCAAGCTGCGCCTGTTGGCTACCTGGGGCGAGCAGCGCACGGCCCGCTTCAAGGACACGCCCACGCTCAAGGACCTGGGCTACAACGTGGTGGTCGATGCCCCCAACGGCATCGGCGCGCCCAAGGGCCTGGACCCGGCGGTATTGGCCAAACTGCGCGATGCCTTTCGCCAGGCCGTGGCCAGCCCGGAATTCAAGGCCGTGGCCGACAAGCTGGACGCGCCCGTGCTCTACCTGGACGGCCCCGACTATGAACAGTACGTGAACGCCGTCTACCAGAAAGAGACCGTTCTCATCGACAGGCTCAAGCTGCGCGAGCTGATGAAAGGTTGACCATGCACCCCAATCCACTCCTGCTGCACCTGCACCCCAACGACAACGTGTACGTCGCCAAGACGGCGCTGGCGCTGGGCCAGGAAATTCCCGAGCTGGGCGTGCGCACGCGCGCCCAGGTGCCGCCCGGGCACAAGATCGCCGCACGCCGCATCGCCGAGGGCGAGCAGGTCAGGAAGTACGACACCGTGATCGGCGTCGCCACGCGAGACCTGGAGCCGGGCGACTACGTGCACAGCCACAACCTGAAGATCGTGGACTACTACCGCGACCCGGCCTTCGGCGCCGACGTGCGGCCCGTCGACTACGTACCCGAGGCCGAACGCGCCACCTTTCAGGGCTTTGTGCGCGCCGACGGCCGCGTGGGCACGCGCAACTTCATCGGCATCCTGTCATCGGTGAACTGCTCGGCCACCGTGATCCGGCATATCGCCGCGCATTTCACGCCCGAGCGGCTGGCGGCCTATCCCAACGTCGACGGCGTGGTGGCCTTTGCGCAGACCAGCGGCTGCGGCATGTCCTCGCCCAGCGAGCATTTCGACGTGCTGCGCCGCACGCTGGCCGGCTACGCACGCCACCCCAACCTGGCGGGGACGCTCATCGTGGGCCTGGGCTGCGAGCGCAACCAGGTCAGCGCGCTGGTGGAGTCGCAGGGCCTGAAGGACGATCCGGCCAACGGGCGGCTGCTGCGCACCATGGTGATGCAGGAGGTGGGCGGCACGCGCGTCACCATCGAGGCCGGCATCCGGGCCATCGAGGAAATGCTGCCGATCGCCAACCAGGCGCAGCGCCAGCCCGTCAGTGCCAGCCATCTCAAGATCGGGCTGGAATGCGGCGGCTCGGACGGTTTCTCGGGCATCACCGCCAACCCGGCGCTGGGCGCGGCCATGGACATCCTGGTGCGCCACGGCGGCACGGCCATCCTGAGCGAGACGCCCGAGATTCACGGCGTGGAGTTCATGCTCACGCGCCGCGCCATCAGCCCCGCGGTGGGCCAGAAGCTGCTCGACCGCCTGGCCTGGTGGGAGCGGTACGCCAGCGGCCAGAACGCGCAGTTCAACGGCGTGGTGGGCCACGGCAACCAGGCCGGCGGCCTGGCCAACATCTTCGAGAAATCGCTGGGCAGCGCCATGAAGGGCGGCACCACGCCGCTGCGCGCGGTCTATGAATACGCCGAGCCCATCACCGAGAGCGGCTTCGTCTTCATGGACTCGCCCGGCTACGACCCCGTGGCCACCACGGGCCAGATTGCCAGCGGTGCCAACCTGGTCTGCTTCACCACCGGGCGCGGCTCCATGTTCGGCAGCAAGCCCGCACCCACGATCAAGCTGGCCACCAACACGCCCATGTACCAGCGCCTGACGGAAGACATGGACATCAACTGCGGCCTGATCGTGGACGGCGAATGCACCGTGCCCGAGATGGGCCAGCGCATCTTCGAGCAGATCCTGCGCCACGCCAGCGGCGAACCCACCAAGAGCGAGGCCCTGGGCCTGGGCGACAACGAATTCGTGCCCTGGCATATGGGCATCGTTAGCTAAAACCATAGCTGCCGCCGCTTAACCAGAGAGCGCTACAGCCCCAATTGACTTAAAGCCATGCCTCTGACCCTGACCCGCCCCGAGCTGATCCGCAGCGCCAACTTCATCAGCGGCGCCTGGACCACCACACCCACCGCACGCCTGGCTGTGACCGATCCGGCCACCGGCGATGTCATCACCCACGTTCCCGACAGCGGAGCAGCGGAAGCCCGCGCAGCGCTCGACGCCGCCCACGCCGCCTTCCCCGCCTGGCGCAAGCTGCCGGCCAGACAGCGCGCGGCCATCATCAAGCGCTGGAACGATCTGGTGCTGCAGCACCAGGACGACCTGGGCAAGCTGATCTCCCGCGAGCAGGGCAAGCCTCTGGCCGAGGGCCGCGGCGAGGTGGCCTACGCCGCCAGCTATATCGAATGGTTTGGCGAAGAGGCCACGCGCGTGAACGGCGAGATCATCCCCGCGCCCATGCCGGGCCGGCGCATGTTCGCGCTCAAGGAACCCGTGGGCGTGGTGGCCGCCATCACGCCCTGGAACTTTCCCGCCGCCATGATCGCGCGCAAGATCGCGCCGGCCCTGGCCGCCGGCTGCACCGTGGTCTGCAAGCCCGCCGAGGACACGCCGCTGACCTCGCTGGCCCTGGTGTTGCTGGCGCAGGAGGCCGGCGTGCCGGCCGGCGTGCTCAACATCGTTACTGCCTCACGCGAGAAGACGCCCGAGGTGGTGGACGTGTGGCTCGATGACGGCCGCGTGCGCAAGATCACCTTCACCGGCTCCACGCCCGTCGGCAAGCACCTGGCGCGGCGCAGCGCCGACACGCTGAAAAAGCTCTCGCTCGAGCTCGGCGGCAACGCACCCTTCATCGTGTTCGACGATGCCGACGTGGATGCCGCCGTCGAGGGTTTCATGGCCGCCAAGTTCCGCAACGGCGGCCAGACCTGCGTCTGCCCCAACCGCGTGTTCGTGCAGCGCGGCGTGTTCGACGCGTTCGCGCACAAGCTCGCCGCGCGCGTGGCGGCGCTGACAGTGGGCCCCGCAAGCAACCCGGCCTCGCAGATCGGCCCCATGATCAATGACCGCGCGGTCGAGAAGATCGAGCGCCATGTGCGGGACGCCATCGCCAAGGGAGCCAAGGTGCTCACCGGTGGTCAGCGCCTGCCCGAACTCGGCCCCACCTACTTTGCGCCCACCGTGCTCACCGGCGCCGACCCCACGATGGCCTGTGCCTGCGAGGAGACCTTCGGCCCCGTCGCGCCGCTCACCGTGTTCGACGACGAAACGGCGGTGATCCAGGCGGCCAACGACACGCCCTTCGGCCTGGCCGCCTACTTCTACAGCCGGGACGTGCGCCGCATCTGGCGCGTGGCCGAGCAGCTCGAGACCGGCATCGTCGGCATCAACGAGGGCGCCATCTCGTCCGAGGCCGCGCCCTTTGGCGGCGTGAAGGAGTCGGGCTACGGGCGCGAGGGATCGACGCACGGCCTCGACGATTACCTGCACACCAAGTATGTGTGCCAGGGACAGCTGGATTGAACCAGCGAGTTCACACAAAAAATTCACAAGGAGACACATGATGACCAACCCCCACCACCTCGCGCGCAGGCCCCTGCTGGCCGCGCTGGCAACGCTGGCCCTGGCCGGCGCCATACCGTCGGCCCTGGCCCAGGGCAGCTTTCCGAGCAAGCCCATCACCTTCGTCGTCCCCTACCCCGCGGGTGGCGCCAACGACATGCTGGGGCGCATGATCGGGCAGAAGATGGGTGATGCCTTGGGCGCGGCCAGCATCGTGGACAACCGGCCCGGCGCCGGGGCTCTGCTGGGCGCGGGCATCGTGGCGCGTGCGCCGGCCGACGGCTACACCCTGCTGGTCGGCGGCCTGGCCACGCACGCCGCCAGCCCGCACCTGATCAAGGCCGACTATGACCCGCTCAAGGACTTCGAGCCCATAGGCATGATAGGCCGCGCACCCATCATCGCCATCACCTACCACGACTCACCCTACAAGTCGCTCAAGGACGTGGTGGAGGCCGCGCGCAAGGACCCGCAGGGTGTGATGTACGGGTCGTCCGGCAACGGCTCGCCGCTGCACCTGGCGGGTGAGCTGTTCGTGTCCATCGCCAAGGTCCAGATGACGCATGTGCCCTACAAGGGCGGTAACGCGCACATCATCGACCTGATAGGCGGGCGCGTGCCGATCATCTTCGACACCGCCACCAACTCCATGCCGCTGCTGCGCGGCGGCAAGGTGCGCGCTCTGGCCGTGGGCGCGCCCGCACGACTGCCCGAACTGCCCAACGTGCCAACCTTCGCCGAGGCCGGCTACCCGCAGTTCGAGTTCTCGGCCTGGTACGCGCTGTTCGCCCCTGCCAGGACACCCACGGACGTGAGCGCCAAGCTCTCGGCCGCGTTGGCCATGACCCTGAAGCTGCCCGACGTGGCAACCAAGCTGCGCGACCTGGGCGTGACCCCAGGCAGCGGCGACGCGGGCGAACTGCGCGCCTTCCTGCCCGGCGAGTACCAACGTGTCGGCGATCTGATCAAGGCCGCCAAGATCAAAGCAGATTGAGGAGAAGCACATGCCCGATGGACTGCTGCGCCCCCACCCCGAAGACCCGGCACTTGAAGTGGCCGACCTGCCCTCGGCCTGCGTCCAGGCCCATGCCGCCAACCTGATGGAACTGGGCGATGGCACCCTGGCCTGCGTCTGGTTTGGCGGGTCCATGGAAGGCCGCTCCGACATCTCGGTCTACATGTCACGCCTGGCGCCCGGCGCGCGCCAGTGGTCGGCGCCCGTCCGGCTGTCGCACGATGCCGAACGCTCGGAGCAGAATCCCGTACTGTTTCCTGCGCCCGACGACACGCTGTGGCTGCTGCACACGGCGCAGACTTCGGGCCACCAGGACAGTTCGGTTGTGCGTCGGCGCCTTTCGCGCGACCATGGCACGAGCTGGGGGCCCACCGAGACGCTGGCCGATGCCCCCGCCGGCACCTTTGTGCGCCAGCCCATCCATGTGCACAGCGACGGCAGCTGGCTGCTGCCGGTGTTCCACTGCCGCGCGCTGCCCGGCCAAGCCTGGGACGGCAGCCATGACGACAGCGGTGTGCTGCGCTCCACAACCGAAGGCCGCAGCTGGCAGCGCATCGCCGTGCCCGGCAGCCTGGGCTGCGTGCACATGAACATCGTGCCCGCGTCCGACGGCGGCCTGCTGGCCTTCTACCGCAGCCGCTGGGCCGACCATGTCTACCGCAGCCGCAGCGACGACGGCGGCCTGAGCTGGCAGGCGCCCGAGCCCACGCAGCTGCCGAACAACAACTCGTCCATACAGGCGCTGCGCCTGGCCGACGGCCGCCTGGCCATGATCTTCAACGCCAGCAGCGCTGCCAATGCCACGGAGCGGCGCGAATCGCTGTATGACGAGCTGGGCGACGCCTCGGCAACGCCCGCAATGGCTTCGACCTCCGAGCGCCGTGCGTTCTGGGGAGCTCCCCGGGCTCCGATGACGCTGGCACTGTCGGCCGACGACGGCCTGAGCTGGCCCTGGCAGCGCAACCTGGAGGTGGGCGACGGCTGGTGCATGAGCAACGACTCCGAGCACGGCCGCAATCGCGAGTATTCCTACCCCTCCATCCGCCAGGGAGCCGACGGCACCCTGCACCTGGCCTATACGGTGTTCCGTCAGCATATCCGCCATGTGCGCGTGCAGCCGGACTGGGTGAGCGCACAAGCATGACGGCTCACAACGCACCGCAATTTCACGTCCTCGTCACCGCCGAGCACTGGGCCTCAGAGGCGCAGACCCTGGTGCAGGCCGCCGGCGGACATGTCCATTTCATGTTCGAACCCATCAACGAGGACAGTCTGGCACAGCGACTCGCGCAGACCGGCGCCCAGGCCCTGGTGCTGCGCGGCTCCAAGCCCGTGACGGCGCGCGTGCTGCAAGCCGCGCCGGCGCTGCGCATCGTCGCCAAGAACGGCGCCGGCGTGGACAGCGTGGATCTGGATGCGGCCCGCGCGCAAGGCGTCTGCGTGGCCGTGGCGCTGGCCGCCAACGCCCCGGCGGTGGCCGAGCATGCGCTGGCGCTGATGCTGGCCCTGGTGCGCCAGCTGCCACAGCTCGACGCCCAGGTGCGCGCCGGCGGCTGGGCCGGCAGCGGCTGGCAGGGGCGCGACTTCCGCGGCTCCACGGTGGGCATCGTGGGCTACGGCGCCATAGGCCGCGCCACGGCCCAACTGGCCGCGGCCCTGGGTGCAAGGGTGCTGGTGCTGCGCCCGGCCGGCCAGGCCGACGGCTTCGACTGCGAACCGGATCTGCACCGGCTGCTGCCTCAGCTGGACATATTGAGCCTGCACTGCCCCTTGAGTGAGCGCACGCGCGGACTCATCGGCGCGCGCGAGCTGGCCCTCCTGCGCCCAGGCAGTCTGCTGGTCAACACCGCGCGCGGCCCTGTCGTCGATGAGTCCGCACTGCTGGCGGCCCTGCAAGGCGGCCACCTGGGCGGCGCCGGGCTCGACACCTTCGACAGCGAACCGCTGCCCCAGGGACACCCGTTCACGCGGCTGCCGCAGGTGATATTGACCCCGCATGTGGCCGGCGTGACGCGCCAGGCCGCGCTGCGCGTGGCAACCCTCACGGCCACCAACATCGTTGACCATCTGGCCGGCAAACCCCTGCCGACCGGCCATCGGCTCTGAAACATCCATGCCCGCACACAATCCCTTCAAGACCGCCCTGGCCGCGCGCCAGCCTCGGATAGGCCTGTGGCTGTCCATGGCCGACCCCTACCTGGCCGAGACAGCCGCCACCTGCGGCTATGACTGGCTGCTCATCGACAACGAGCATGCGCCCAACGACCTGCGCAGCACGCTGGCCGCGCTTCAGGCCGTGGCAGCTCACCCCACCCAGCCCGTGGTACGCGTGGTGGAGGGCAGCACGGCGCTCATCAAGCAGATGCTGGACATAGGCGCCAAGACCCTGCTCGTGCCCATGGTCGACACCGCAGGTCAGGCCCGCGCCATCGTGGCCGCCACCCAATACCCACCCCGGGGCGTGCGCGGCGTGGGCAGCGCCACGGGCCGCGCTTCGCAGTGGAGCAGCCGCGCCGACTACCTGAGTGTGGCCGATGACGAGGTCTGCCTGCTGGTGCAGGCCGAGACCACCACGGCCCTGGCCAACCTGGCTGCCATCTGTGCCGTGGAGGGCGTGCACGGTGTGTTCATAGGCCCGGCAGACCTGGCCGCATCGATGGGCCACCGCGGCAACCCCGGCCACCCGGACGTGCAAGCCGCCATCGAGAGCGCCATGCGCACCATCGTCGCCAGCGGCAAGGCCGCGGGCACGCTGACCTCGGACCCGGCGCTCGCGCGGCGCTATCTCGATCTGGGCTGCACCTTCGTGGCCGTGGGTGTGGACCTGCTGCTGTTCACCCAGGCGGCGCGCAGGCGGCGCGGCGAGATCGGCGCCACGCCCGCGACCGAGGCAGCGCCACCGAGCGCCGCGTACTGAAACCAACCCAAGGAGACATAGACCATGAATAAGCGACGATTCCGCATGGGGATGGCCCTGTGCCTGGGCGCCTTCACGCTCGCCATCGCCCTGCCCGCGGCGGCCCAGGAGCCCAAGCCCCTGGTGAAGATCGTGGTGCCGTTCAACCCGGGCGGCGGGTCGGACCTGTTCGCGCGCCTGCTCGCGCCGGGTCTGTCCGAGGCACTCAAGGTTTCGGTGATCGTGGAGAACCGCGCCGGCGCAGGCGGCGTGATCGGCACGGACTACGTGGCCAAGTCCAAGCCCGACGGCGACACGCTGCTGCTGTCCGACGCTTCGGCCTATGCGATCAACCCGCACCTGTACCCGAATCTGCCCTACAAGGCCAGCCAGCTCCAGCCGGTGGCGGACATCGCCCGCTTCGCCAACCTGCTGGTCGTGCCCGCAAACACGCCCTACGCCAGCCTGGCCGACATCACGCGTGCGGCAAAACAAGAGCCGGGCAGGCTCAGCATCGCCTCCTCGGGCAACGGCAGCAGCACCCACCTCACGGCGGTGATGATGCAGCGCCTGGGGCAGTTCTCTCTCACCCATGTGCCCTACAAGGGCAGCGGACCGGCATTCACCGACCTCATCAGCGGCCAGGTGAACATGATGTTCAGCGGCCTGCCGGCCGTATCGGAATACCTCAAGGGCCAGCGGCTCAAGGCGGTGGCAATCGCCTCGGCCAGGCGCTCGCCCTTCGCGCCCGAGGTGCCGACCATGGCCGAGGCGGGCTTGCCCGGGTTCGAGTCCTTCATCTCCCAGGGCCTGTTCGCGCCGGCGGGCACGCCACCGGAGACGGTCGCCAGGATCAACACCGCGGTGAACCAGGTCCTCTGCTCGCCCGAAATGGCGACCCGCCTGGCCCAGGTCAAGGCCGAGTTTCAGCCCAACAGCGCGGCCGAATACCAGAAGTGGCTCAACGCGCAGTCGGACACCTGGGCGAGGCTGATCAGGGAAGCGGCCATCAGGATCGACTGATGGCAAGGACGGCGCCGGTGGAGGAATAATCGAGCGGTGCATGCTCCAACGCCCATGACCGCCCCACAGACACCCAACCGGCGGGCCGACCTGCCCTTCTCCCAGGCCTGCGAGAACAACCAGTCCCCCATCCTGGCCGTGCTCGCGCAAGCCTTTGCCGATCGACGCCATGTGCTGGAGATCGGCTCGGGCACGGGCCAGCATGGCGTGCATTTCGCGCCGTGCCTGCCGCACCTGGTCTGGCAGACCAGCGACCTGGCCGCGAACCACGCCGCCATCAACGCCTGGCAGGCCGCGTATCCAGCACCCAACCTGCGCGCTCCGCTGCTGCTGGACCTGACCAGCAGCGACTGGCCCGATGGCGCGTTTGACGCCGTGTTCTCCGCCAACACCGCGCACATCATGGCCTGGCCGCTGGTAGTGCGGCTGTTCGCGATGGCAGGCAGCCACCTGCCCGAGGGCGGCGTGCTGGCGCTGTACGGCCCGTTCAACTACGGCGGCACGTTCACCAGCGACAGCAACCGCGCCTTCGACGCCTGGCTGCGCGCGCGTGACCCGGCGAGCGGCATACGCCACTTCGAGGACATCGCGACGCTGGCGGCCACACATGGCCTGGTGCTGGCACACGACCACGCCATGCCGGCCAACAACCGGCTGCTGGTATTTCGCCGCATGGCCATGACATGACGGCCGGCGCGGGCATACTCGCCGCCTTGCAGCGCGCCACGCACGCACCACCTCCCATTTGCACCAACCATGACACAAGCCCCTGCCGCCCGGCCCATCGGCGTGTTCGACAGCGGCGTAGGCGGCCTGAGCGTGCTGCAAGCCCTGCGCCATGAATTGCCGCACGAAAACTTCGTCTACCTGGCCGACAGCGGCAACGCGCCTTATGGTGACGAGAAGGGCGAAGCCTTCGTGCAGCAGCGCACGCTGAGCATCGCGCGCTGGCTGGGCGCGCGGCACGGCATCAAGGCCCTGGTGGTGGCCTGCAACACCGCCACTGCCGCGGCCGTGGAGCAACTGCGCGCCACCCTGCCCGACCTGCCCGCCATCGGCGTGGAGCCCGCGCTCAAGCCCGCAGCCGCCTGCAGCCAGACGCACCATGTGGGCGTGCTGGCCACACGCGGCACGGTGGGCAGCGCGCGCTTTCAACGACTGCTGGAGGCCCATTCGGCGCACACGCGGTTTGCAGTGCAGCCCTGCGACGGACTGGCCCGGGCCATAGAGCAAAGTACCGAGGAACCACTCCCGGCCACCGAGTCAGCAAAAAAAATAAGAGCGCTTTGCGCCAAGTACACGGACGCTATCGGCATATCTGGCCTGAAAACCGGCGACATCGACACATTGGTGCTGGGTTGCACTCACTATGTGTTTGCCAAGGATGTGCTCCGTGCCCTGGTGGGCCCCGACGTGCAGATCCTGGACACGGGCGCCGCCGTCGCCCGCCAGACACGACGCATCCTGGCTCAGGCCGATGCGCTGGCGGATGCAGGGACTGAGCCAGGGCGGATCACGCTCTACACCACGGGCCATCTGACCGCGCTGCAGGCCGCTGCCGGCCGTTGGCTGCAATTGCCGGCACAGTGCTGCGCGGCGCTGGCTGGCGTATGAAAGCCAGGCCAACGCAACGCCGTTCGAGGCTGAAAACAGCCTTGCTGGGGTCAACGCCAAACACGCCGGAGAAGCCAAGCGCCACATCGTTTGCAGGCCCGGTCAAGCCTTGACGGAGTTCAAGCGCAGCATCAGCGTCATCGGACGCTGCGGCGACTCCTGGAAACCGTAGTGCTCGTAAAACGGCTTGGCGCGCTCGTGGAGGGCGTGGACGAGCAGCACCCGGACACCGGCGTCCTGCGAAACGCTCATCGCGCGACCGACCTTGCCCCTGTTTCGTGGAGTGTTTAACCCACGGTGCACGCGGCCGTTTTACGTTGTGCCTCGTACCAGCGTTGCTCGAATTGCATCGGACTAACGCAACCCAGCATCGAATGCAGTCCGCCAGGAGTCAATAAAAAAGCCTCCAACGGAGGCTTGATTTATGTGGGTTTTTATGTGGTATAGCATCTCAAATCACTCACAAGTCATTGATTCATAATGCTAATTGGCGGAAACGGAGTCCTTATAACCCGGACTTCAAAGCAAACCAAGAAACCTCACAACGA
>JAFECU010000295.1 GCA_018242005.1 Pseudomonadota bacterium
ACATTGGTTTCTTGTGTCGCTATTCCACAGGGGAAAATACTGATCCTTGGCCTGAACTTGGCACCAACTCAACATACAGGGCATTTCTGCCAACAATGACAGCGAGCGTTGATCGCTTATCCCGACGCTTGGCCGACAGACGGTTCCATTCCGATCTATCGAGGCCAGACGGGTTGGGGTTGTCTTCCGGATGGGTGTGCCATTCGCCCAAATATCGGATGGTTCCGTGGCTCGCCGTCCATCGAGCTAGTGCAATGGCTTCGTGGCCGAATGGCATTCTCTCGAACAGGTAGCGAAACCGTTTGTCCCATGCCGTAGGAACCGTTGCCTGCTCAATGAGCATGTGAGTTCCATGGACCGAACCGAGTAGCAGCCCGCCAGCTTCGCAGTCAGAATCACTGGCCTGGACATGCTGGCGGAAGGTCTCCAGCGTGGACTTCGAGAAATGCAGCAGCGTTCTGTTGTCGTCGGCCGCCCAAGAACTCATGAACAGCATAAGGGGCATTCCCGATCCCGCAGCGGATCGCAATCGGGTGTAGCAAGCTGCTGGGTGCGGTCGATCAACCTGGTTCGCAACGCGGGTGTATAGACGCCGTTGACCCAATCAAGGGTCATCTCAGCGCCCAGGCTGGCGGCGTGCACCGACACCGAAGCGGGGAATGGCACGTACAAGCCCTCGCATCCATGCCCCGCCAAAATCGCAGGAAGAGGATCAATGGTAGAACGGAGCTCGCCTCTTCTGTTGCTATGCCAAAGACATCGATAGCACGCATTAGATGCTTTCGTCCTCAGGAGCGCACGGACAGCCGTTCCCGGCCCCTCGATCCAGACCGAAAGCATGGGAGTCGGAGGCGGATAGTGGCCGCACAGCCAATGCCCGAGGGATTCTTCCCCGGTGGCATCTATGAGCAGGTCCAGCTCTCCCAATTGGGCCTGCCTGACATCCACGGGCAGCGCACGAATCTCGGCGCCTGGCGTCAAGCGCCTGAGTTCCTTCGCCATAGCCTCGGCTTTGTTAGACAACAGGTCCGGAAATCCCAGGCGATGACGCCCGATGTTTTGCGGGAGAAGGCAGTCGAAATCCACCAACGTGAGTTTTCCGCCGCATGTCCCCGCCCCAGCCTTGACGAGCATATCCGACAGATAGCCGCCAATCGTGCCGCATCCAACGACGGCGATGTTCTTCCCTGCAAGCGTCTTTGAGTTCGGCATGTTCCGCTGGGCAAGATACCGATCGTCAATTCTGACCATCGAAATGGGCATCACCTTCAACCCATAGCTCGAATCCCTGCGATCTACGAGCTTGCTCTTTTGGACAGGACTTTGGCGGTCGTAGAGAACCGCAAAGCCATAGGTCATCAGAGGAGACTCGATGACGATCAGAACTCCGTTGGCCTTCTTCCTCTCCCCCTCCTTGATACGCTCGTGAATCTTGCGCCGGCACCGGGGGTCAAGAGTGCTCTGCCACGCCAGGATATCCCCGACTGTTTCAGGAGGCCAATTGCTAGTCAGGGGGCGCGGTTGAGCACCAGTCTTTACCCGGTAAGTCAGCACCGTTCTATCGGTGACTTGGTAGCCGAGCGACTTCAGCTTCTCAGTTGTTCGATCTTCGTTGTCGGTGATGAACCACAAGGGGCACCCATTGGCCTGCGCGACTATGCCGTTCTGTCGCCCTAGATCCTCGCCTTGCATGTCCACGAAACAATGCCAGCCGTGCCAATAGGCGAAGAACTCTTCCGCGAGGTCTTCGATCATCTCCCCCTGCATGATCTGCCCGAACACGACGGCCGCGCGTTGCAGGCACGCCAGCGACTGTCCGACAGGATCGTAGATGTCCAGAACGACGGTGCCCTTGGCGAGATAGCAAAGCCCGCCATCTGCGCCAAGATGAGGAACCGCTGCGGGCAGCTCAGGAGGGATTTCCAGCAGCCGGATGCGAGGCAAGTCGAAGAACGTGGGGTCGAGCTGGACTTCGCACGGGCAACCCTTGTCCGCTTGGGGCGGTGTCAACCGCCCGTGCAGCCTGAACCAGCCGTCATCCGTCTTGCCGACAAACTCGAAGCCTCGCTGCTTGAAGGCCTCGATCACGTCTGCGACCGCTGCGGCGCTGCTCATCCCGCCTTTGTTCGCCCGACAAGTTCGCTCGGGCCGGCGGTGGCGGGAGCTGCGGCAATGGTGGCGGCAACGGATACCACCTTGACCCGATCCGGCTCGTTCGGAAAGCGCGGGCCGAATTCGCCCTGCATCCAAATGCAGGCCTGTGAAGGGCTGCCGGCGTCGGTGGCTCCGCGCAGCACCTTCTCAAACTCTTCGAATGCCTTTGCCGCTTCTTCGACACCCGCTTTGCCAAGTCGCTCTGTGAGCGACTCAGACTCATCCACGGGGTTGTTCACACCCGCCCGCAACCTGGCCGGCAGTGCCGCGACGACATCCAGCAACGCGAGGTCGTCGCGCCGATCACGCTTTTCAAAAAGAAGGGCCGCGGCGGCCATCAAGAGGATCGAAGCGGGTCCGCCGCTGGACCACCTCCAATCACGAAACGCCTTCAAGTAACGAACCACGCGGCGGAACTGCTCCCCCTTGGCTTCCACTTCGCCCAGGAACCATTCCTTCACGGGCCTCGGGTCAGAGGACATCCAGTTGCATTCACGATGGGCCAGGAGAACCTTGTCAGCCGGCAGCGCGGTCCAGGCATCGCGCTCTGCCATGTTCACCGCTTCCGTCAGCGAGTCGTAGCCATATCGCTCCATCGAAGCCTTTGCGAGCGTGACAAATTCCTCGTCGGGAATGGCGTACAGAGGAATATCAATGTGGGCATACGCCGCAATGACGATGCGGATGCACGTCGGCTTGTCGGTGACAAGCTTCCACCGCCTTTCCTCGACCAGCGGCTTCAATGCTTCTTCCGCAGCGGCAAAGAACACCGTCGCCGCAGTGCTGGGACGCTTCGTCTGCGAGACGAAACTCATTGGCAGATAGCAGCCATCATCGACATCCGCCTGCTGAGGGTGTTGTGCCGGGGCGTTCAGCGTCTTGTATGCCCACGACCCTTGCGTGAAGAAGCGCGGCTGCGGCACGTCTTCCGTGTATCCGTTTGCCCTAAGCACGCGGGGGATGCCTGTGCGCAGGCAGTCCCTGACGTCAGTGCGTGCGCTGGCGATCCAGGCTCGCTGCCCAGGCGTCAGATCCAGCTCGTCGTGCATGCAGGATTCGTCATCAAGGGTGGTGAAGAAGAGTGGGCTCAAGTTCAGCATGCGGCCTCCGGAACATTCTTGTTGGGGCCGTGATAGAAGATGGGAGCGCCGGCCTGGTGCGCTCGAAATGGTTGGAAAAGAGGATCGCCGAGCGCACGCTGCGCCGCGTGGTTGCCGCGATCCTTGAGCGTATTCGTGGCGCCAATGGAAACCCGATCCAGCGCCTTCACGTCCTTGCTTTGATCCGGCGTCGCCTTGTCGTCGATCTGGAAGTAGTTGTTGCCCAACGCCTGCCGCAGCATGTAGTCCACCGACGACTCCTGGGCGGAGATCACGAGATCGAAGAGTCCCCCGCGCCACTTGCCGAATCCGCGGTCGAGGCTGGCGCCGCCACGAACGGTCGCACCGATGGTCATCGTGCCGATGGCGAGGACCCGAACCAGCGCATCCTGCTTCGGCGCCAGGAACGTCTTGACTTCGTGCAACCCGAACAGGCCCGGGGCGTTGCCCACCAGCCCCCCATCCGCGAAGACACCGCGGTCGTTGCGCGCCAGAGGAAAGTAGACGGGCGCGGCGGCTGTCGCCAACGCCACATCAACGACCTTCATGCGGTGATCCAGCTCAAAGGACGGATGGTGCGGTGTCTTGAAGAACTGCCCGCGCCCCGTCGAGTAGTTGACTGCCGGCACAAGAACACGATGCTTCAGGTCGCCTATCGTGGTCCCTTGGAAGCGCTCGGTCAGTACCTCTTTCAATCCCGCTGAGTCATGCTTTGCAGTCAGCCAGAATCCCAGAAGCCGCCGCGGCAGGCTGCGGCAGCCAAAGATGCGGCTGCCCTGTTCTTCAAACAGTGCCTTGAGTTCGTAGGCCGGAATTTCCGCAGCCAGCCCCAAAGCCAGCATCCCTCCTGCCGATGTGCCGCAAATCAGATCAAAGTGCGAAGCGATCGGACGGCCCAGCACGGTTTCGAGTTCGGCGAGAACCGTGGCGGTGTACAGGCCGCGATAACCGCCCCCTGACAGGGCGAGCACATGGTAGGTAGGGATGCCCGTCATGGCACTTCAGCCCTTCGGCGGGAAGGAGTCGTTGCCGTGGCTGTCCTTTTCACGGATACGGCCATCCGGACGATGGATGACGAGTTCGGACTGCTGGTTGCGTGCGATATCCCTCGCTGCGTCAATGGCCTGTTGCTGCGTGTCGTGCACGGAGGTCGCCCGCTGATTGCCGGCTCCCTTCACGGCCCAACCGTCCTGATGAGGAACAACATGCTGATTCTTGCCTGCCATGATGACTCTCCTACAGTGGAACTATCGAAGTCCCAGCCGCTCGGCTAGGTTGTCAACGGCCGCCCGCTGTAGCACAATTCGTTGCTCACGCAGACAACAGGAAGGCCAAGCCAATCCAACCTGGAGCAGGCGTAAAACCTGCATCCGTTGTCTGGCTGGACAACAATGTATCAGAGCGCGTGCGCCGGTGCAACTGGGCGTGCGGTGTGCGCCTTTGAACATCAACCGGATGTGGAGGGGCAACAGAGGGCTTGGCCCTTCTTCCCGCAACCGCAAGGATCAGAACTCATGTCGCAAACAGGCCTAGGCGTCGCCCTCAAGACGCTACGCGAACGCAGAACCCTTTCCCTGCGTGAGATCGGCCAGCTATCGTCAGTTGATCATGCTTATGTCCACCGTCTCGAAACAGGCGAGAAGACAAACCCATCCCAAGACTTGGTTGAGAAGCTATTGAAGGTTCTCAAGCCGGGGGAAAGAGATTCCGCACTCGTGATGTGGCTGGTTGACCACGCAGATGCTGATCCAAGCCTTGTTGAATTCGTGCTACAAGATCCCTCGATCAGCATCGATGTTTTTTCGGCCGCGGCTGGAGTCAGGCATCGGGGAAATGCAAGGCCTGATCCCGCGACGCTCATCGCCCGAATCAAGAAGGCCTTCGACGACGACGACGAGGACGACTGAACATGGACGAGGCGGATGTCAGGCAGAGAGCGCGCGCGTTTGTCGCGAGAGTCGATGTTTCGAACATCCGAGAAGACCTGTCCCCGTATGTGACCGCGGCTAACGCCAAGGTCAAGAAGGATGAACTTGGCGATGGGGAGTCCGGCTATACCGTTACCAAGCCGAACGGGAAGCACATCATCACGGTGAATTCGCTGGAAACAGAAGAGCGCCAGCGCTTCACTGTCTGCCACGAAATAGCTCATATCGTGCTCGGCTTGGAATCAAGTCACGACGAGGTGCCGTCATGGTCCTATGCAAAGCGACATCCGAACGAGATCGCCTGCGACACGTTTGCCGCTGAACTGCTGATGCCCTATCAGCAATGGCTCTCCGCTGTTCCCAAGGAAGAGCCCTCCCTGGATCTCATCCAACACATGGCCGACTTGTTCGGCACATCATTCCCAGCAGCGGCGTCAAGGTTTGCCAGTCTTAGTGACATGCCGTGCGCATTCGTCACCATGGAGCGCGGTGCGGTGCGGTATGCCGCACGCTCAACGGCCTTGCGGCAAGCTGGGGCCTGGATACCTCCCAGGTCGGTCATTCCAGCAGGCTCCGTGGCTCACCGAATCCGCTCTTCAGGGAATAGCTCCACTGATACGGGGGAAGTTTCACAGGACGTCTGGTTCGACAACTGGGAAAAGGGCCTTGACCTCTGGGAACTTTCAAGACATTACCAGCGCACCGATACCACCATCTCCTTGCTATGGTTCGACAGCGACGATTTGCCGGAGGTTGAGGTGAACCGCTTCGGCGCACGTGTCGAAGACGATGGAGGCTTGGCTGAACTGACGGGAGAACTGCCATGGCCGGGGCGAAGCAGGCGCCGCTGAAAAGCGATCACGGCCACGACCGCAAGGAGGTTACTCCTATACGCCATTCGCGCGTTCTTACAGGTACTTCTTGAATGTCGCCGCCGCAATGCACACCGCCACGCCGAGCAGTGCGGCGCTGGGCAGCAGGATCAGCAGCGGGTTCACGCTGACCGGCAGTGCCAGGTAAGTCACCCACGGCAGCA
>JAFECU010000296.1 GCA_018242005.1 Pseudomonadota bacterium
TCCAATTGATCGGCTGTTAATTGGAATCTGACCCCCATTTTTCTTCCCCTCTTTTCCGTTTTTTTACTCGGCCCGCTGGCGGTCCGATGCATAGACGGCCGCCTGCACGCGCGAGCTCAGGCCCAGTTTTCTCAGGATGTGCTGCACATGGATCTTGACCGTGGTCTCGGCGATGTCCAGGCGGCGGGCGATCTCTTTGTTGCTCACGCCCTGGGCGATCTCACGCAGCACCTCTTCCTCGCGCGGCGACAGCTGGGCGCCCTTGTTCTCCTGGGGCGCAGGCTCGGGGTCGGGTTCGGGCGCTCCCTGTGTCTGGAAGGCCGCGACCAGCTTGCTCATCATCTCGGGACTGACGACGGGCTCGCCGCGCGCGGCCCGCCGTATGGCCTGGGCCAGCAGGTCGCCGTCTATGGTCTTGAGCAGGTAGCCCTGGGCGCCATGGCGCAGTGCGGTGGCCAGGTCCTCGCCATCCTCGCTGACGGTGAGCATGATCACGCGACTGCCCTGCGATGCCTCGCGCAGGCCCGCGATGGCGTCCACGCCACGCACGCCGGGCAGGTGGTTGTCCAGCAGGATCACGTCCGGGCGCAGCTGCGGCAAGAGACGCAGGGCCTCGGCGGCGTCTCCCGCCTCGCCCAGCACGCGCAGGTCGTCGTACTGTGACAGCAGGGCCACGAGACCGCGTCGCAGCAGCGTGTGGTCGTCGACCAGAAACAGCGTGATGGGTGTATGGGGCGTGGGCGTCATGCGGCAGCGGTGAAGGAGGTGAGGGTGGCGGTGGCAGGCGGGCGCTCGTCGGCACCGGCCGCGGGCAGTTCGACGCTCAGGCAGGTGCCGCCGCCCGCGCGCGACTGCAGGCCCAGCCTGGCACCTATGCGCTGGGCGCGCTCGCGCATGATGCCCAGGCCCACGTGCAGCGAGTCGGGGGGTACGGCATCGGGGTCGAAGCCGCTGCCGTCGTCCTGCACCTCGAAACGCCAGCGGGGATGGCGCTGCACGCGCAGCTGCACATGGCGCGCACCAGCATGCTTGCGCACGTTGGACAGCGCCTCCTGCACGATATGCAGCACCTGGATCTGCACGTCGGGCGCCAGCGGCAGGCCCTGGCCCGACATGGCCAGCGTGGTGGCCACGCCGGTCTGGTGCTCGAACTTGGAGAGCGTGGCGCGCAGCGCCTCCTCGATGTCCTCATCCTGGGTGCGCGTGCGAAAGTGCACCAGGAGCTCGCGCACGTCCGCATAGCACTCGCGCACCCCCACGTCCAGCTCGGACATGCTGCGGTCGCGCGCCTCGGTGTTGCCCTTGGCCACGGCGTCGCGCAGCAGCTGGGTCTGGATCTTGAGAAAGGCCAGCGACTGGGCGATGGAATCATGCAGCTCGCGCGCGATCAGGCTGCGCTCCTCGGCCACGGCCGCCTCGCGCTCCAGCGCCGTGGCGCGCAGGCCTTCCATGGAGCTGGCCAGGTGCCGCGCCATGGTGGACAGCAGCTCGCGCATGTCCTCGGACAGATCGAGCGTGCTGCGGTAGAACAGCGTGACCTCGCCCAGCAGCCGCTGGTGCAGCCGCACGGGAATGCTGACCACGGTTTCGTAGCCGGCCTCGCGGCAGTGCGGCAGCTGTAATCCGCCCGAGGGAACGATGGGTATCACGCGCATGTGCGCATGCTCGCGTGCCTGGCCGCATTCACAGGTGCCGGTGTTCAGGCAATGCTCTTGCTCCGCCATGGACTGCGGCAGGCCGTCGGCGGCCAGCAGCACGTAACGCTGGTTGGCCTCGTCGGACCAGCGCAGGGCGGCGGCATCGCTGCCGGCCACGCGGCGGATCTGCTGCACGAAACCCTGGGCCAGGGCGTCCAGGTTTCCAGCCTCTGCACCCAGCGCGCTCACGGCATAGAGCGCGGAAAGGCGCTGGTTGTGCACGGCGATGCTGGCGGTCTTCTCGCGCACCTTGCGCTCCAGACCCTCGTGCGAGGCCTGCAGCGCATGTGCCATGAGGTTGAAGCCGGCCGCCAGTTGGCCGAATTCATCGTCCGACTCGACCTCCAGGCGCGTGCCCAGGTCGCCCTGGCGCACGCGAGCCAGAGCCTGCTGCAGCCTGGAGACGGGGTTCAGCACCAGCAGATAGCTCAACGCCATGAAGGCTACGGCCGAGGCGATGGCCAGCGCCACCAGGAACAGATGGAACAGGTGCAGCAAGGCCGTCCAGCGCATGATGCGCACCTCGATGGCCTGCACGAAGCCGTCGATCTCGCTCACGAAGGCGTCGCCGCGCGCCACCGCCGCGGCGCCCGTCTCGTGGGGCAGCGCCATTTTCCACTGCTGCTGCATGGCCAGCCATTGCCCGCGGATATGCTCGTACTGCGTGCGCGTCTCGTCGTTCCAGGGCACGAACAAGGGGCGTGCGGGGTCTCCCGTTCGCAACAGCTCCAGCCCGTCGTCGAAGCGCCGTTGCAGCTGTGACAACTCCTGGGGCGACTCGTTCTGCTGCGCCAGGATCATGCGCAGCATGTTCATGCGAAGGCGCCCCGCCTCATTCACCGCCGCGGCCCCGCCTTCGAGCTGCCAGGTCACCCACAGAGTGAAGCCAATGGACGCCAGCGCCACGAGCAGAAACACCGTGCCCATGGCCAGCAGCTTGGTCGACAGCGTGGGCTTCTTGCGCATGGCGCCAGTGTAGGCGCGCGCCCGCGTTGAATCTTGACTTCCATCAAGGCAGGGCTTGCGCCAAGGACGCTCTCGGTCGCTTCCGCACCCTGCCTCGGCGGCCTCTCAGCCGCAGCTGCCCAGCGCGCCGCACTGGGTGCAGTAGTCGCAGCCGTCCTTGCGGATCACGGCATGGGCGCCGCACTCGTGGCATTTCTTGCCGGCCATGGCGGGCGGCATGCCGGCGGGCATGTCGGGCTCGTCGAGCGGCAGCACCTGCTGCTGCGGCGCCTCGACGCGGCGCGCGAGAATGTTCTGCACGGCGTAGGCCACGGCCGCCACCTCGGAGTCATGCCACAGCGGCACCTGGGCGCCGTCGGCGCGCTGGTAGGTGCCCAGGCGCACGGGGCCGCGGTCCCAGGCCACCTTGCGCATGTCGGACAGCGCACGCTCCAGGAAGCCGCCACGCGCGGCCAGCGACAACAGGCGCATGCTGGAGGTGATCCACTGCTGCGACTCGCTGCTCTGCCCCACCGGCATGAAGAATTCGATGGCGCGGTCCACCGTGCCGCCGCGCCCGTCGGGCACGGGCAGGAAGGAGACAATGAGGTACAGGCGCTGCTGGCCCTCCTGCGTCCAGTACTCGATCTTCTCGGCCACGGCGGACAGGCCGCCCTTGGGGCGGCTCTCGATCACGATGCGCATCGGGTCGACGGGCTGGGCCGGCTCGGGCGTGGGTTCGGCCTTGGCGGCCGGCTTGGCCTCGGCAGCCGGCACCTCCAGCACCGCCCCCAGGATGCTGTTGGGGCGGTAGGTGGCCAGGCCCTTCAGGTGCGAGTGCCAGGCCTGCATGTACAGGCCCTTGAAGTCGTCGTAGGGGTAGTCCTCGGGCACGTTCACGGTCTTGGAGATGGCCGTGTCCACGTAGGGCTGCACGGCCTCCATCATGGCCACATGGTCGGCGGCGGCCATGTCCATGGCGCTCACGAAATACTCGGGCAGGCGGTTCACGTCGCCGCCCAGGGTCTTGTACAGGCGCCAGGCGTAGTCCTCGACCACGTACTCGCTCTTGCTGCCGTCGGCCTCGCGCTTACGGCGCGTGTAGGTCCAGGAGAACGGCGGCTCGATGCCATTGGATGCGTTATCGGCAAAGGCCAGGCTCACCGTGCCCGTGGGCGCGATGGACAGCAGGTGGCTGTTGCGTATGCCGTGCTTCTTGATGGCCTTCTGGATGTCCTCGGGCAGGCGGCTGGCAAACGTGCCCTTGGCCAGATAGCCCTCGGCCTTGAACTTGGGGAAGGCGCCCTTTTCCTTGGCCAGCTCCACGGATGCGCGGTAGGCGGCGTTGCGCATGCGCTCGGCGATCTGCACCGCCATGTCGCGCCCGTCCTGGCGGTCATAGCGCTTGCACAGCATGGCCAGGGTGTTGCCCATGCCGGTAAATCCCACGCCGATGCGGCGCTTGGCGGCCGATTCGGCCTGCTGCTGCGGCAGCGGCCAGAAGGTCACGTCGAGCACGTTGTCGAGTGCGCGCACCTGCGTGGCGACGGCCTTCTCGAAGGCGTCGAAGTCGAACGACGCCTCGCCATGCAGGCCAAAGGGGTTGCGCACGAAGCGCGTGAGGATGATGGGTCCCAGGTCGCAGCAGCCATAGGGCGGCAGCGGCTGCTCGCCGCAGGGGTTGGTGGCCTGGATGATCTCGGTGTAGCCGAGGTTGTTGTCGTTGTTGATCTGGTCCAGGAACAGGATGCCGGGCTCGGCGAAGTCGTAGGCCGACTTCATGATGGTGTCCCAGAGCTCGCGCGCGCGCAGCTTGCGGTACACCCACTGGCCATCGGCGCGGCGGTAGGCGCCGGCCTTGACGAGTTCGGTGCCGGGTTCGGCCGGGTGCACCAGCTCCCACTCGCCATCCCGCTCCACGGCCTCCATGAAGGCATCGGGCACGCCCACCGAGACATTGAAGTTGTTCCAGCGGCCCGGCGTGCGCTTGGCGGTGATGAAGTCCAGCACATCCGGGTGGTCTATGCGCAGCACGCCCATCTGCGCGCCGCGGCGCGCGCCGGCGCTCTCCACGGTGGAGCAGGACTGGTCGAACACGTTGATGTAGCTGCACGGCCCCGAGGCCATGGAGGCCGTGCCCTTGACGCGCGCGCCGCGCGGGCGGATGCGCGAGAAGTCATAGCCCACGCCACCGCCGCGGCGCATGGTTTCTGCGGCCTCGCGCAGGGCCTCGTAGATGCCGGGGTAGCCGGCATCGTCCACACCCTGGATGCAGTCGCCCACGGGTTGCACGAAGCAGTTGATGAGCGTGGCTTGAATGTCGGTGCCGGCGGCGCTCATGATGCGCCCGGCGCCGATGGCTCCGGCGCGCAGGTTGTCCAGGAAGCGCGCCTGCATGGCCTCGCGGATGTCCTCGCGTTCGACCGAGGCCAGGGCGCGGGCCACGCGGCGGTACAGATCCTCGACATCGCGCTCGCCGTCCTTGAAGTATTTCTCCGCCAGCACGTCCATGCTGATGGGTTGGATGGTCAGGCTGGGGGCGAGGTCGGTGATTTCACGTTGCATTGAGGGGGCTCCGAAAGGGGTCTGACGGGCACGCCGCGTTGCAAATGGCCAAACGCGGCGGCAACCCTCGTTTGTACACCGGCCGCGGCATGGCCGCCTTGAACCCCTATCAAGACCTTCAGTCAGGCCACCGCCGGTGGACACCTTCTTTCTTCGATTCCTGTAGCACGCCGGCCGCCAGCCACGGGAAATAGCTGGCACTACAGACCCACATGGCCGGGGCGCAAGGGGAGTTTACGATTGGTTGCATTACCGCCACGCCTAACATCGCCGCATGCCCCCGACCTTTCGCCCCACCCGTCCGGACCGACTGCTGCCCCCGCTGCTGCTCGCCCTGTTCCTGCTCACCGGCTGCGTTGCGCCGCCCACTGCCGCACCGCCCGCCGATGCCGCCTGGCAGGCGCAGTTGGAACGCTGGCCCACCGTGGATGCGCTGCTGCTGGGCGAGCAGCATGACGCCCCCGTCCACCAGCGCTGGGAGCAGGAGACCGTGCGCTGGCTGGCCACACGCGGTCGCCTGGCGGCCCTGGTGATGGAGATGGCCGACGCCGGCCGCACCACCGTCGGTCTGCCCGCAGGCGCCAGCGCGGCCCAGGTCCGCACCGCCCTGCACTGGAACGACGAGGCCTGGCCCTGGCAGCGCTACGCCCCGGTGGTCATGGCGGCGGTGGCGGCCGGCGTTTCGGTGCGCGGCGGCAACCTGCCGCGCGACCGCATGCGCGCGGCCATGCAGGACCAGACGCTGGACGGCCACCTGCAGCCCGCCGCGCTGGCCCTGCAGCGCCACGCCATCGACGAAGGACACTGCGGCCTGCTGCCCGCCGACCGGCTGCAGCCCATGGTGCGCGTGCAGTTGGCGCGCGACGCGAGCATGGCCCAGGCCGTGCAGGATGCGCGCCAGGCCGGCCGCACGGTGCTGCTGGTGGCGGGCTTCGGCCATGTGCGGCGCGACCTGGGCATACCCACCTGGCTGCCGCCAGGTTTTAGCTACAAAGCGGCCATAGCCCAATCTGGACAACCGTCTGGCGCTATTCAATCAGAAGCAGACTACATCCAAACGACGCCCGCCCTGGCGGCGCAGGACGACTGCGCGCCGCTGCGGGCGCGGTGAGTGGTGGGGCATATTGCGCCTGACGCCGGACGCTCAACGCTCAGGCTCGACCAAGGCCTGCGCCTGCAGCAGCGCTGCAAACTGCTCTGCCGGCAGCGGCCGGCTGCGCAGATAGCCCTGGAAGCTGTCGCAGCCATGCTCGCGCAGAAAGGCCAGTTGCGCCGCCGTCTCCACGCCCTCGGCCAGCACCTCCAGGCCCAGGCTGTGGCCCATGGCGACAATGGCCGCGCTGATGGCCATGTCGTCGGCGTTGTTCGGTATGTCGCGGATGAAACCCTGGTCGATCTTGAGCACGTCGATGGGAAAGCGCTTGAGGCGCGCCAGCGAGGAATAGCCGGTGCCAAAGTCGTCGACCGCAATGCGCACCCCCAGTGCCCGCACGCGCAGCAGCACCGCGCGCAGCTCCTCGGGCCGCTCGGCCAGCACCGACTCGGTCAGCTCCAGCTCCAGGCCCTCTGCCGGCACGCCGCTGGCGGCGAGCGCCTGGGCGGCGCAGGCCGCCACATCGGTCAGCTGGAACTGGCGCGGCGAGACGTTCACCGCGATCCTGATGCCGGGCAGGCCGGCTTGCCGCCAGCTCTGGCCCTGGCGGCAGGCCTCGTGCATGACCCACTGGCCCAGCGGGCCGATCACGCCCGAGATCTCGGCCACGGGGATGAAACGCGCCGGCGAGATCAGACCCTCGTCGGGATCGAGCCAGCGCAGCAGGGCCTCGGCACCCACAATGCGGCCCGTGGCGATATGCACCTGCGGCTGGTAATACAAGCGGAAATGGCCCTGGGCCAGGGCCGCGCGCAGCCGTGCCTCCAGCTCCAGCCGCTCGCGCGCGGCCTGGATCATGGACTCGTCAAAGAAGCAATGCGCGCCGCGCCCACGCGCCTTGGCACCGTAAACAGCCGAATGCGCGCCCTGCAGCAATTGTTCGGCCGACTGGGCTTGCTCGGGAAACATGCTGATGCCCACGCTCACCCCGGCCACCACCTCCATGCCGTCGGGCGTGCGCCAGGGGCTGCTGGCCGCGGCGATTAGGTGCCGCGCCACGGCCGCTGCACCATCGCTGTGACGCAGGTGGCGCGCCAGCACGGCGATCTCGTCGCCCGCCATGCGCCCCACCAGGTCGCCGGGGCGCAGCGTCATGCGCACCTGGGCGACGATATGCTTGAGCACTTCGTCACCCACGGCATGGCCATAACTGTCGTTCACGTCCTTGAATCGGTCGAGGTTGAGCAGCAGCACGGCCATCTGCTCGCCATTTGCCAGGGCGTCGCCCAAGGCCTCGCCGAGCTGCTCGACGAACCAGGCGCGGTTGGGCAGGCCGGTCAGGCTGTCGCGGTGCGACAGGAACTCCAGGCGCTGGTGCTGGGCCTTTTCCTGCGAGATGTCGCTGAACATGCACACATAGTGCGTCACCTCCCCCCGTGCGTCGCGCACCGCCGACAGCGACATGCGCTCGGGGAAGACCTCGCCGTTGCGGCGCCTGTTCCAGATCTCGCCCTGCCAGTGGCCGTGGCGTTGCAACGAGTGCCACATGGCCTCATAAAAGCCCTTGTCATGCCGTCCCGACTGGAACAGGCGCGGGTTGCGGCCCAGCAGTTCCTGCTCGCTGTAGCCCAACAGGCGCCCGGCCGCGGGGTTGACCGACAGGATGCGGCTGTGTGCATCGGTCACGACCACGCCCTCGACGGAATTGTCCAGCACGGTGCTGGCCAGGCGCTGGCGCTCCTCGGCGGCGCGGCTGTCCGTCAGGTCGGTGAGGATGCCGGAGAAGCGCGCCGGCCGCCCCTGGGCATCCGAGTGACACTGGCCGCGTGCCTGGAACCAGCAGTAGCTGCCGTCAAAGCACTGCAGGCGCGCCGATTCGTCGAACGGTTCGCCCGTGGCGATGGCCTGCTGCACGGCACGGTACAGGCGCTGGCGGTCTTCGGGATGCAGGCGCCGCAGCAGGTTCAGCCCCCGGGGCAGCTCTGCACCCGGAAAGCGCAGCAGCCGCAGCAGACCCTGCGAGCCGGTGCTGCGCCGGCGCCGCAGGTCCCAGTCCCACATGCCGCTGCCGCTGCCGTCGAGCGCCAGGCGCAAGGTGCTTTCGCTGCGCGCCAGCGCCGCGCCACGCACGCGCTCGGCATGGCGCATGCGCGAGAGCAGCCACCAGGCCAGCATGCCGGTCAACGCCACATACAACCAGCCCTTGTAGGTCTGCCAGCGCGCCAGCAGATCCGGGTCCCGCACCCAAAGCAACAGCAAAGCGTCGCCCAAGGCCACCCAGGTCGCGCCCACCAGCAGGTAGAGAGCCATGCCCCACCAGGGAGCCATCCGGGAGCCCGCCCCCGGTGCATTCGATTCCATCATCACTCCGCAAAGGGCCTGAAGCCTGCTGCGACAATTCGCGCCATGACTCCCGCCTACATACTTACCCTGTCCTGCCCCGACCGCCTGGGGCTGGTGCATGCCGTCTCCGGCTTCCTGCTCGAACATGGCGGCAACATCGAAGAAGCCGCCCAGTACAACGACGACGCCACCGGCCTGTTCTTCATGCGCGTGCAGTTCGCCTGCGCTCAGCACGACTGCACCACGCTCAAGGAGCACCTGGCGCGCTTTGCCGAGCCCTATGCCATGCGCTGGAGCCTGCACGCCAAGGCCGAGCCCATGCGCACCGTGCTCCTGGTCAGCCGCGAGGGCCACTGCCTGAACGACCTGCTGTTTCGCGTGAAAAGCGGCCTGCTGCCCATAGACATTCGCGCCATCATCAGCAACCACCGCGACTTCTATCAACTGGCCGCGAGCTACAACATTCCCTTCCACCACATTCCGGTCACGGCCGCCACCAAGGCCCAGGCCGAGGCGCGGCAATACGAGATCATCGAGGCCGAAGGGGCCGAGCTGGTGGTGCTGGCGCGCTACATGCAGGTGCTGTCCAACGAGCTGTGCACCAAGCTGGCGGGCCGCGCCATCAACATCCACCACAGCTTCCTGCCCAGCTTCAAGGGCGCCAAGCCCTACTACCAGGCGCACGAGCGGGGCGTGAAGCTGATCGGCGCCACCGCCCACTACGTCACGGCCGACCTCGACGAGGGGCCGATTATCGAACAAGACGTTACACGCGCCGATCACACCGACACAGTCGAGGACCTGACGGCGCGCGGCCGCGACACCGAAAGCCAGGTGCTGGCACGCGCCGTGAAATGGCACAGCGAGCACCGCGTGCTGCAGAACGGCCACAAGACCGTCGTTTTCCGCTGAGCTCTGCCATGGCCGCCACCGCCCCCAACGGCTTCAACAGCAGCGCCGCGCGGCGCATACCGCCGATACAGTGCCTGCTAACCTTCGAGGCGCTGGCGCGCCTGCGCAGCGTGACGCAGACGGCCGAGGAGTTGTGCGTGACGCCCAGCGCCGTGAGCCACCGCGTCAAGCAGCTCGAGCAGATCCTGGGCACGCGGCTGTTCGGGCGCGCCGACTTCTCCCTCACCACCGAAGGCAGCAGCTATCTCGCACAGGTGCGCGAGGGGCTGTCTGCGCTGCAGCGCCTGCCCGGCCAGGCGGTCAGCCCGGGGCGGCGGCGGCTCAAGCTGGCCGTGACACCGACTTTTGCGCGCGCCATTCTGATCCCGCGCCTGCGCCAGTTCACAGAAGCCTATCCCGAGATCGACCTGGCCCTGCAGGTCTCCATCCCGCTGCTGGACGTGCTGGCCGAGGACGCGGACCTGGTCGTGCGCTACGGCCCCGGCCACTATGCCGACATGGAGCATGTGGAGATCTCGCGCGATGTGCTCACCCCCCTGGCCTCCCCCGCCTTCGTGCGCGAGCACGGCCCCTTCGAACGCCCCGAAGACCTGGAGGGCCTGCCCCTGCTGCGCAGCCCGCTGGAGCCCTGGCGCAGCTGGTTTGCCGTCGTCGGCCTGAACTGGGCCGAGCCCAACGAGGGATCGCAGTTCAACGACGTGGGCCTGATGTGCGATGCCGCCGCCGCCGGCATGGGCGTGGCCCCGGCGCGCCTGAAGCTCGCCGCACCCTGGCTGGACCAGGGCACGCTGGTGCGCTTGTTCGACACCGACGCCCCCAGCCCCTATGCGCATTACCTGTGCTGGCACACCGGCACCATGGATCGCTGGGAGTGCGCGGCCTTTGCCGATTGGCTGCGCCGGGTGATGGGGTGACACCCTGTACTGCGCCCCCGGCCTGCCGCCTGACGCCCTGAAAACTGGGGAAAAGCCATTGCCAGTAAAGCGCATGCAGCTATCATTTTAATTGTCAACATCGCAAGCCGGCTCACACCGGCCTGCAAGAAAACTCACGCCACGGGCAGCCCGCTTGGCCTACAGTTGCGCCATGAGCAGCAGCCCCACTCCCACGATCACGACCGCTGAGCGCGCAGAGCGCCAGCGCGCCGTTGTGCAGGCCCTCTCGGCCTGCGTGCCGCAGCATGCGCTGCTGTGGCAGAGCGAAGACACCACACCCTATGAATGCGACGGCCTCACGGCCTACCGCCAGCGCCCGCTGGTGGTGTGCCTGCCCGAGACCGAGGAAGAGGTGCAGGCCGTGCTCAAAGCCTGCCACGCCCTGCAGGTGCCGGTGGTCGCGCGCGGCGCGGGCACGGGCCTGTCGGGCGGCGCCATGCCGCATGCCATGGGCGTGACTCTGTCGCTGGCCCGGTTCAACCGCATCCTCCAGGTGGACCCCGTGAGCCGCACGGCGCGCGTGCAATGCGGCGTGCGCAACCTGGCCATCAGCGAGGCGGCCGCACCCTACGGCCTGTACTACGCGCCCGACCCGAGCAGCCAGATCGCCTGCACCATAGGCGGCAACGTGGCCGAGAACTCGGGCGGCGTGCACTGCCTGAAATACGGCCTGACGGTGCACAACGTTCTGCGCGTGCGCGGCTTCACGGCCGAGGGCGAACCCGTCACCTTCGGCAGCGAGGCGCTGGACACGCCCGGCTACGACCTGCTGGCGGCCATGATCGGCAGCGAGGGCATGCTGGCCGTGGCGCTGGAGGTCACCGTGCGCCTCATCCCCAGCCCGCAGCTGGCGCGCTGCATCATGGCCAGCTTCGACGACGTGCGAAAGGCCGGCGACGCCGTGGCCGCAGTGATCGCCGCGGGCATCATCCCGGCGGGCCTGGAGATGATGGACAAGCCCATGACGGCCGCCGTGGAGGACTTCGTCAAGGCCGGCTACGACCTGACGGCCGAGGCCATTCTGCTGTGCGAGAGCGACGGCACGCCCGAGGAGGTCGAGGAGGAGATCGCCCGCATGAGCGAGGTGCTGCGCACGGCAGGCGCCACCGCCATCTCAGTCAGCCGCGACGAGGCCGAGCGCATGCGCTTCTGGAGCGGACGCAAGAACGCGTTTCCGGCGAGCGGGCGCATCAGCCCCGACTACATGTGCATGGACTCCACCATTCCGAGGAAGCGCCTGGCCGACATCCTGATCGCCATTTCAGCGATGGAGAAAAAGTACGGCCTGCGCTGCTGCAACGTGTTCCACGCCGGCGACGGCAATCTGCACCCCTTGATCCTGTTCGATGCCAACGACCCCGACCAGCTGCACCGCTGCGAGCTCTTCGGCGCCGACATCCTGGAGACCAGCGTGGCCATGGGCGGCACAGTGACGGGCGAACACGGCGTGGGCGTGGAAAAGCTCAACAGCATGTGCACGCAGTTCACCGTGGAGGAGAACCAGCAGATGCTGGGCCTCAAGAGCGCATTCGACCCTCAGGGCATGCTCAACCCCGGCAAGGTCATCCCCACACTGAACCGCTGCGCCGAGTACGGCAAGATGCTGGTGCGCGGCGGGCGGCTCAGCAACCCGGATCTGCCACGCTTCTAGCGTCCTGAATTGGAGGTTCGCTGAAGAAATAAAGATGACGACATCGTTGTCAGGCAAAGCGCAAACCACGGCGATAGCCGTAGCTATCGCGCGGATTTGCAACGCTGTATGGGGGCGATTCTCGACATCTTTATGAAGCAACTTTCCAGTTCTGGGCACTAGTACGGGGCTGCGATCCAGGCGCAGCCGCGCAGTGCGCGCTTTGATTGCGAGGGCCGTGTCAGTGCGGGTCGAGAAAGGGTGTACCCGGATCGCTCACATAGAAGATGACCAACCGCAGCGGCACGGTGGTGCTGCGGTTGTAGCCCGTCATGCGCACCTGGGGCGGCTCCACATAGGCCTGACCCGCGCGCAGCACCACGGGTGCGCGCCCATCGAGCTCCAGCGTGAACTCGCCCTCGAGGATGTACACGGTGACCGGGAAGCGGTGGCTGTGGAACACCGTCCTGTCCCCGGGCTGGAAGCTCGCCGTCATAACGCGCAGCTCCTGGCGCTCGCCAGTCGGCAGCCCCGTCACCGTTTCCTGAAGGCGCACCTCGGGGCGCGCTACGCCGGTTTCATGCGCCGCAGCCGGCAGGCCGCAGCACAGAACCGCGGCGAGGAAGGAGAACCGCCTGAACATCGTCATGGCCATGGAACACCTCCTTTGACAGCCCCCGCAGGAAAGGGCTGCAGCTGCTCACGATACTAGCCGCACACGCGCACGGCAAGTCCTGCCGGGCAGTCGTCAGCCCAGCAGCCGGCGCAGGATCTCGCCCCAGTGCGCCAGGCCGAACAACAGCAGCCCGATGCAACCGCCCACCACCGTGCCGTTGATGCGTATGTACTGCAGGTCGCGGCCTATGTGCAGCTCGACGAGGCCGGCCATTTCCCGCGCGTCCCAACGCTGCACCGTGGCGCGTATATGCTCGGCCACGGACTGCGCCACGTCGGGCGCGAATGTGGCGGCCCACAGCTCCAGCCGCACGTTCAGGCGCACGCGCAGCGTGGCGTCTCCCGCCAGCGACATCCCCAGCCACTGGCCCATGCCGGCCACGCGCCTTGACAGCACGGAATCCTCGTTGCCCAGGTCCGCTCGCAACCGCTGGCGCAGGTCGGACCACATCTCACGCACATAGCTGCCCAATACCTCGTCGTTTTGCAGGTAGGCGCGAACTTCCTCGCCGCGGCGCGCCCAGTCGGGGTCGCTCTGAAGGCGGGAGATCAGGCGCCGCAGGCCGCTGTCCAGCGCCTCGCGCAGCTCGTGCCGGGGATCGTCGGCCACGGCCTTGAGCAGCGTGTCCACGGCGTGGGTGATGGCCGCCGCGCCCTTCCCCGACAGCCAGTCGGTCGGCAGCAGCTTCTGCTTGAGCGGATGCTCGCGCCTGATCCATTGCACCAGCGTATCGGTGACGAAGGCGCGCGCGTCCTCGGTGCGTACCATGGCGCCCAGGCGCTCCAGCACATCGTCCAGCAGCACCTGGTGGCGCCCCTCATGGGTGAGTGCGCCCAGGGCCGCGGCCATGGAGTGCGACAGGTCGATCTGCCCCAGCAGGGCGCGCGCGGCCTGGCCCAGGAAGTCTTGTATCTTGGTGTCCTCCAGCGTCTCCAGTGCGGTCAAGGTCAGGCGCGCCACCTGGCGCCCGAGCAGCCCGGCATTGGCCGGCTCCGTGAGCCAGTGCGCCAGCATGCCGGCCGGGTCGTGGCGCCGGATCATGGTCACGAGCGAGGGCGCGTCCAGGAATTTGTCGCGCACAAAGCCCGCCAGGTTGCCGCCGATGCGCTCCTTGTTGCGAGCAATGATGTCGGTGTGGCGCTGCAGGAACGGCAGCGGTATGCGCCTAAACAGCGCCGACACGGCGAACCAGTCGGCAAGCGCCCCCACCATGGCGGCCTCGGCCACGGCGCGCAGGCAGGCCTGGCCCAGGCCGGGTGCCAGCAGGTAACTCAGCGCAAAGACGCAGACCACGGCCAGCAGCAGGCCCGTGGCCTGGCGCTTGGCGCGCCTGAGCGCTGCGGCGCGCTCCGAAAGGCTGTCGTCTTCGATAGGGACGCCGCCGGGCGCGCCCGGCTGTGGGGGCATGGCTTGCACGCGCCGACCTGCGCCATCAGCGGCCCGGCGCCACCTTGTCCAGCGCCGCGGCCAGGTGGCCCACGGTGCGCTCCACGTTGTGCCACTTCTCAAGGCCGAACAGGCCTATGCGGAAGGTTTGGAAGTCCGGGCCTTCATCGCACTGCAGCGGCACGCCAGATGCGGTCTGCAGACCGACGTCGAGGAATTTCTTGCCGCTCTGGATGCCCGGGTCCGTGGTGTAGCTCACCACCACGCCAGGCGCCTTCCAGCCCTCGGCCGCGACACTTTGAAAGCCGCGCGCTTCGAGCAGCGCGCGCACCCTGACGCCCAGGTCAATCTGCTCGTCTCGCACCTTGGCATAGCCATAGTCGCGCGTCTCGCGCATCACATCGCGCAGGCGCACCAGTGCATCGGTGGGCATGGTCGTGTGGTAGGCATGCTGGCCCTTTTCGTAGCCTTCGGCGATCGTGAGCCATTTTTTCAGGTCGCACGAGAAGCTGGAGCTTTGCGTGCCGTCGATGGCCTGGCGGGCGCGCTCGCTCAGCATGACCATGGCGCAGCAGGGAGAGCTGCTCCAGCCCTTTTGTGGCGCGCTGATGAGCACGTCCACACCCGTGGCCTTCATGTCCACCCACATCGCGCCCGAAGCCACGCAGTCGAGCACGAACAGGGCGCCGACCTCGTGCGCGGCGGCGCTCACGGTGCGGATGTAGTCGTCGGTCAGCATGATGCCGCTGGCCGTCTCCACATGCGGGGCGAAGACCACCCTGGGCTTTTCGGCACGGATGGTGGCGGCCACCTCGTCGGCCGGACACGGCGCCCAGGGCGCCTGCGGGCCATCACCCTGGCGGCGTGCCTTGCAGACCACGGCACCGCCGCCCAGGCCGGCATCGGCATCGAAGATCTGGCTCCAGCGGTAGCTGAACCAGCCATTGCGCACGATCAGCACCTTTTGCTTGTTGGCGAACTGGCGTGCCACGGCCTCCATGCCGAAGGTGCCGCTGCCGGGCACGATGACCGCGGCGTGGGCGTGGTAGACCTCCTTGAGCATGACCAGGATGTCCTGCATCACGCCGGTGAAGCGGCGCGACATATGGTTGAGCGCGCGATCGGTGTAGACCACCGAGAATTCGAGCAGACCATCGGGGTCGATGTCGGGCAGCAGGCCAGGCATGGGGGGATCTCCTTGGGTTGAAACAGCGGGGCAGCTTAGCACCTCAGCGGGCAGCGTAATGACGCGCGCCAAAGATGCCGCTGCCCACGCGCACCATGGTGCTGCCCGCGGCCACGGCGGCCTCCAGGTCGCCGGTCATGCCCAGCGACAAGGTGTCAAAGTCCTCGAAGCCTGCGCCACCCTGGTCGCGCAGCAGGTCGAACACCTGGCGCACGCGCGCCATGACGGCGAGCCGCACCTCTTCGTCAGGTGTCTCGTCGGGGATGCTCATTACGCCGCGCAGCCGCAGGCGCGGCAATTGCGCCACGGCCCGTGCCAGTGCCAGCGCCTCGTCGGGGGGTACGCCGGCCTTGGTGGCGCCACCATCGACGTTGACCTGTATGCAGACCTGCAGCGGCGGCCGATCCGCGGGGCGCTGGTCGGACAGGCGCTGTGCGGTCTTGAGCCTATCGACAGTGTGCATCCAGTCGAAATGTTCGGCCACCAGGCGCGTCTTGTTGCTCTGCACCGGACCTATGCAGTGCCATTCCAGCGGCTGCGGCAGGCCCATTGCCGCGATCTGTGCCATTTTTTCCACAGCCTCCTGAATGTAGTTTTCGCCAAAGAGGCGCTGGCCCGCCAGGGCCGCCGCACGCACCGCCTCGGCGCCAAAGGTCTTGGAGACGGCCAGCAGCGCCACCGCCCCGGGCGGCCGCCCCGCCGCCGCACAGGCCTGCGCAATGCGCGCGCGAACACCTTGGAGGTTTCTGTCAATCGTCGTCATAATGTGTAGCCAAGCGTATCAAACGATGAGAGGGAATTCGTGGACATTACCCAGCTGCTCGCCTTCAGCGTGAAGAACAAGGCGTCGGACCTGCATCTTTCTGCCGGCCTGCCGCCCATGATCCGGGTCCACGGTGATGTGCGGCGCATCAACGTCGATGCACTGGACCACAAGACCGTGCATGCCATGGTGTACGACATCATGAGCGATGCCCAGCGCAAGGCCTACGAAGAGTTCCTGGAGGTGGACTTTTCCTTCGAGATCGAGGGTCTTGCGCGCTTTCGCGTCAACGCCTTCAACCAGAACCGCGGCGCGGCAGCCGTGTTCCGCACCATCCCGAGCAAGATCCTGACGCTGGAGCAGCTCAACGCACCCAAGATCTTTGCCGACCTGGCACTCAAGCCCCGCGGCCTGGTTCTGGTGACTGGCCCCACGGGCTCGGGAAAGTCCACCACTCTGGCCGGCATGGTCAACCACCTGAACGAGACCGAGTACGGCCATATCCTCACTATCGAGGATCCGATCGAGTTCGTGCACGAGTCCAAAAAGTGTCTGGTCAACCAGCGCGAGGTGGGACCGATGACGCTGTCGTTCTCGGCCGCGCTGCGCTCGGCGCTGCGCGAAGACCCGGATGCCATCCTGGTGGGCGAAATGCGCGACCTGGAGACCATACGCCTGGCGATGACGGCCGCCGAAACCGGCCACCTCGTGTTCGGAACGCTGCACACCAGCAGCGCCGCCAAGACCATTGACCGCATCATCGACGTGTTCCCCGCCGAAGAAAAGGAGATGGTGCGTGCCATGCTGTCGGAGTCGCTGCAGGCCGTGATTTCCCAGACCCTGTGCAAGCTCAAAGACGGCTCGGGCCGCGTGGCGGCGCACGAGATCATGACCGGCACCAGTGCCATCCGCAACCTGATCCGAGAGGCCAAGGTGGCGCAGATGTACTCCACCATCCAGACCAGCAACAGCGTGGGCATGCAGACACTGGACCAGAACCTGACCGACCTGGTGCGGCGCAACATCATCAGCCCCGGCGAGGCGCGCAGCAAGGCCAAGATTCCGGAAAACTTCCCTGGCTGAACGCTCGGACAGAACCCCCCACCCGGCCCGCCGATGCGCGGGCCCAGCGCATCGGAGCTCCAGCATGAAAGGCATTCTCGGCCTGCTCAAATCCAGGACACCCAGGACCGGCGAGGACGGTAGCGATTCGGTGTTGTTCACCACGGCTTTTGCCAGTCAGGGCGTGGACGAATCGCTGCTCACCCCCTGGGAAGCGCGAGCGGTGGAGGTGGGCGCCAAGCGCCTGCCCAAGAGCCGCGGCGGCAAGTTGCTGCAGTCGCTGTGGAGCAAGGACAAGTACATGGCGCATCTGGACCAGAACGCGGTGGAGCGCATGGAGCGCTTCTTCGAGTTTGCGGCCATCGCGCCCAATCGCGACGTGATTCGCCAGGACGAGTACGGCAACTTCATGGTGGTGCTGCTCACGGGCACCATCGCCGTGGACCGCCTGCAGCCCTGGGGCGAGCAACTGCGCCTGGCCGAGACCAGGCCGGGCGACATCCTCGGAGAGATGTCGCTGCTCGACAGCGGCATGCGCTTTTCCGCCTGCACCACGCTCACCGATTGCGAGGTGGCCGTGCTCTGCGCCGAGTCCATGGACGAGATGATGTCGCAGGACCCACAGCTCGCCGCCAGCCTGGTGGCCCTGCTGGCGCGCAAGCTGTCACTGCGCCTGCGCACGGTGAGCGCGCGCCTGAGTGAAAACCAGCGCTGAACCGCAAAGAGAGGAATGCAATGGAACGCGACCAGGCCAGTAAATTCATCAACGACCTGCTCAGGCTGATGGTCAGCCGCGGCGGCAGCGACCTGTTCATTACCGCGGAGTTTCCACCGGCGATCAAGGTCGATGGCAAGGTCACCAAGGTCTCGCCCCAGCCACTCACGCCGGCCCACACGCTGACGCTGGCGCGCTCCATCATGAGCGACAAGCAGGTGGCGGACTTCGAGCGCACCAAGGAATGCAACTTCGCCATCGCTCCGGCGGGCGTGGGGCGCTTTCGCGTCAACGCCTTCATACAGCAGGGCCATGTGGGCCTGGTGCTGCGCACGATTCCGTTGACGCTGCCGACCGTCGATGGCCTGGGGGTGCCCCAGGTGCTCAAGGAAATCGCCATGACCAAGCGCGGCCTGTGCATTCTGGTGGGTGCCACGGGGTCGGGCAAGTCCACCACGCTGGCGGCTATGGTGGACTGGCGCAACGAGAACTCCTTCGGCCATATCGTCACCGTCGAGGACCCCATCGAATTCGTGCACCCTCACAAGAACTGCGTGGTCACGCAGCGCGAGGTGGGACTCGATACCGACAGCTGGGAAGCGGCGCTCAAGAATACGTTGCGCCAGGCGCCGGACGTGATCCTGATGGGAGAGATCCGCGACCGCGAGACCATGGAGCATGCCGTGGCCTTCGCCGAGACAGGCCACCTGTGCCTGGCCACGCTGCACGCCAACAGCGCCAACCAGGCGCTCGATCGCATCGTGAACTTTTTCCCCGAAGAGCGGCGCGCCCAGCTGCTCATGGACCTGTCGCTGAACCTGCGCGCCATGGTCTCGCAGCGCCTGATCCCCAAGGAGGATGGAAAGGGCCGCGCGGCGGCCGTCGAGGTCATGCTCAACAGCCCGCTGATCGCCGACCTGATCTTCAAGGGCGAGGTCCCGGAGATCAAGGAGATCATGAAAAAGAGTCGCAACCTGGGCATGCAGACCTTCGACCAGTCGCTGTTCGATCTGTTCGAGGCCGGTGTCATCGGCTACGAGGACGCACTGCGCAATGCCGACTCGCTCAACGACCTGCGCCTGCAGATCAAGCTCGGCAGCCAGCGCGCCAAGACCAACGACCTGGCCTCGGGCACGGAGCATTTCGCCATCGTCTGACGCGTCACGCGCTTACCATATGCATGCACGCCCGCCCGCCTTGTGAGGCCGGGCGGGTTTTTTCTGGAGAGACATGATCGTGAGCAGCATCAATTCGCGTCCCTATGAACCGACTCCCTCGCGCCGCGTGGCCTTCCTGGGCCTGGGCGTCATGGGCTACCCCATGGCAGGTCATCTGGCCGCAGCCGGCCACCAGGTCACGGTGTACAACCGAACAGCTACAAAATCAGAAGCTTGGTGCGCTGAATTTAAGGGCATCACAGCCTTAAATCATGCAAAAACACCGCGCGAGGCTGCGCAGGGTGCTGAGATCGTCTTCTGCTGCGTGGGCAATGACGACGACCTGCGTTCCGTGGTGCTGGGCGCCGATGGCGCCTTCGCCGGCATGCAGCCGGGTGCCATCTTCGTGGACCACACGACGGCATCGGCCGCGGTGGCGCGCGAGCTCTACGGCGCCGCCCGCACATTGGGCCTGCAGTTCATCGATGCGCCCGTCTCCGGGGGGCAGGCGGGCGCGCAGAACGGTCAGCTCACGGTGATGTGCGGCGGCGACCAGGCGGCCTTCGATGCCGTGCGGCCCACGGCCCTGGCGTTCTCGCGCGCCTTCACGCGCATTGGCGACAGCGGCGCCGGGCAGCTCGCCAAGATGGTCAACCAGATCTGCATTGCCGGCCTGGTGCAGGGCCTGTCAGAGGCCGTTGCCTTCGGCATGCAGGCCGGTCTGGACATGCCGCTGGTGCTGGACGTGATCGGCAAGGGCGCGGCCCAGAGCTGGCAGATGGACAACCGCGGCAAGACCATGGTCGAAGGCCGCTTTGACTTCGGCTTTGCCGTGGACTGGATGCGCAAGGACCTGGGGCTGGTGTTCGATGAGGCCAGGCGCAATGGCGCGCGCCTGCCGGTCACAGCCCTGGTGGACCAGTTCTATGCCGACGTGCAGAGCGCGGGCGGCCGGCGCTGGGACACCTCCAGCCTGATCACGCGGTTGCGGCCGCCCAAGGCCTGAGCCTCACTTGGCCGGCTGCCCCACGGCTGCCGGATCCTGCGACACCGGCGCGGGCTGCGTCGCCATGTGGGCGAGCTCATCCTCGCTGATGACCTCGAACACGCGCACCACCTTGCGCACGCCATCGACGCCGCGAGCCACCTCGGCCGAGCGCTTGGCCTCGCGCGGGGTGACGCGTCCCATCAGGTAGACCACGTTGCGCTCGGTCACCACCTTGAAGGCATTGGCCGACAGGTCCTGGGCATCGACCAGGCTGGCGCGCACCTTGCCCGTGATGTACGTGTCCTTGGAGCGCTGGGACAACGAGGAACTGGGCATGACGCCCAGATCGTTGACCACCGAGCGCACATTTTCCACGGCCAGCGTGATCTGCTCGGCCTTCTGGCTGTCGGCCGCCGTGGGCACTTCGCCGGTCAGCAGCACCTGGCGGTTGAAGCTGGTCACGTTCACATGCGCCTTCTCGCCCAGGGCCTCGGTGATGCGGGTGGCGGCGCGCAGCTCTATGCCTTCATCTTCCACCTGCGTGCCGGCGGTGCGCCGGTCCGTTGCCACCAGCGTACCGACCACGGCACCCCCACCGACAACCAGCGGCACACAGGCCGCAAGACCACCCGCCAGCGTGGCCGTCGCCAGCATGGCACACAAAGTTCGCAACATCGGGGCTTTCATGAGAGGTTCTCCTGTTCTCCAAGTAACTGTGCATCCACGCCATCGCACAGGCAGTGCAGCACCAGGGCATGCACCTCGCGCACGCGGGCAGCCCGGTCGTGGGGCACGCAGATTTGCACGTCGGTCTCGCGCAACAGCGTGGCCAGGGCAGCGCCGTCGCGGCCACACAGTGCCACCACGGTCATGTCGCGCTCGTGGGCGGCCTGCACCGCCTCCAGCAAGGCCGGCTCGTTGCCGCCGGTGGTGACGACCAGCAGCAGGTCGCCCGCCTGGCCGAGCGCACGCACCTGACGCGCCAGCGCCGCGATGTCGTCGCCCGCGCTGGGCGAGGGCGCCGCCGACCACATGGCGTTGTGCACCAGGGCCAGGGCCGCCAGCTCGGGGCGTTCGCGCTCGAAACCCATGACGCAGAAGGACGCGAACTGCTCCGCCTGCGCGACCGACGCGCCGCTGCCACAGGCAAGCACCTTGGCGCCACTGGTCACGCAGGCCAGGACGGCCTGCACGGCGGCGGCGATGGGGTGGCTGAGGGCTTGCGCCGCCTGGTACTTCAGGTCGGCACTGTCGATGAAATGCTGTTGTATGCGTTGCTCAAGCATGGGCCGCGAATGATACCCGGCGGTGCTCCATTCTCTGCAGCAAACGGTAGGCGACACACCTACGACGCGTCAAAGGCGGCACGCAGCCATCGCACGTGGCCACCCTCGATCAGCACAGCGTCGAAACGGCAGGGCGGCGGCGCCGGCCAGCGCAGCAGATAGTGCCGCGCCGCCAGCACGATGCGTCGGCGCTTGCTTGCGCCTATGCTCGCCGCCGCGCCGCCAAAGCCGGAGGCGCCGCGGCTGCGCACCTCCACGAAGACCAGCGTGCCATCGCGCTCGCGCATCACCAGGTCGATCTCGCCACCACCACGCCCGGGCGTCCGATAATTGCGCTCCACCAGTGCCAGGCCGGCCGCAACCAGGTGGGCCAGTGCTTGTTCTTCGCCCGCCTGGCCCAGCGAGCGCGTGCTCCGCCCCGGCGCATCGCCATTGATCTTCTTGCCGAGGAAACCCATTGAGCGCATCCTTTGCCTCCGCCCTGAACGCCGCACGCGACGCCGCGGGGCTGCAGCATTATCCGCAAGGCGCCCTGTATGTGGTGGCCACGCCCATCGGCAACCTGGCCGACATCAGTCTGCGCGCCCTGCATGTGCTGCAACTGGCCGACGCCATCGCCTGCGAAGACACGCGCCACACCCAGGCGCTGCTGCGCGCCTACGGCATCGACAGGCCCGCAGAAGGCCTGCTGGTCGTGCACCAGCATAACGAGGCCCAGGCGGCGCAATCGGTGATAGGGCGCCTGCAGACCGGCCAGCGCATCGCCTATGTCAGCGACGCCGGCACGCCGGGCGTGAGCGACCCCGGCGCACGCCTGGTGGCCGCCGTGCACGCCGCGGGACTGCGTTGCATCCCCCTGCCCGGCCCCAGCAGCGTGACCGGCGCTCTTAGCGTGGCCGGCGCCGTAGCCTCCACGCCCGACGCGGGCGGCTTTCTGTTCGCCGGCTTTCTACCCTCCAAGCGTGCAGAGCGCGCGACTGCCGTGCAACGCCTGGCCTCTGAGCCGCGCTGCGTACTGCTGCTGGAGGCACCGCACCGGATACTCGACCTGGCCCAGGCCCTGGCCGTTCTCGGCGAGCGCCGCGTGACCCTGGCACGCGAGATCACCAAGCAGTTCGAGGAGATCTCCACCCACGCCGCCCATGCGCTGGGGGCCTGGCTGCAGGACGCACCGCAGCGCATCAAGGGCGAGTTCGTGGTACTGCTGCACCCAACGGCCGTGGCACAGGAACAGGGCGCCGAAGCCGATCGCGTGCTGCGCCTGCTGCTGGCGGAGTTGCCCGTCAAGAGCGCCGTGAGGCTCGCCGCCGACATCACCGGCGCATCGCGCAACGCCCTCTACGAGCGCGCGCTGGAACTCAAGCAGGATCACGACAGCCTGAGCGAATAATGCGACCACCGAGGCATCCTGCGGCTTCATCACACTTCGCAGCTCTGCACATTGCGGACGTACCTATTGATCCGGCCCCATGAAGTTTTAACCTGAATCCGGCCGCTGTGTGCCCTCGTCAGTGCCGTGATGGGCGAGTCAGGCAAGCCAAGGGTCTCCAGCCACAACCCACCGCACCTAAGCCCGCGTCACTACAGGCAGTGCCCCCCGCGAACGCTCACGAGACCAGTGGAGAAAACGGAGAGGCGGCGGCGGGGGTGCAAACGCAGGGTTCACAGCGCTGGCGCTCGCGAGGCCATGCCCGGAAACCGCGCCAACACTGGGGAGTGCGGACGAAAAAAAACCAACCGAGAATGGTTGGTTTTTTGAATAGTGGTGGCCTGGGACGGAATCGAACCGCCGACACAAGGATTTTCAATCCTCTGCTCTACCGACTGAGCTACCGGGCCTGAGCCTCGCATTATATGCCGCGAAATATTGGCATCGCCTAAGTCTCGAAAAATTTCTTCTCTTTAGCTGCTGCGCTTGTTGCGTCCCAGGTCCACGCCGAGCTGGCGCAGCTTCCGATAGAGGTGGGTGCGCTCCAGCCCGGTCTTCTCGGCAACACGCGTCATGGAGCCGCCCTCGCGCGCCAGGTGGAATTCGAAATAGGCCTTCTCAAACCCATCACGTGCCTCGCGCAAGGGGCGATCGAGATTGAAGCCCTGGTGCGACATAGGCAGCGGGTCGGCCGCCAGTGCAGCATGTGCAGGGGGTTGCGCGCCATTGATGCCAGCGGCTGCGCCCGCCGATGGCGCCGCGGTGGCATGGGTGGCTGAGGGGGCGGCCTGGCGCTGCCCGGCGGCGCTGCGTGCCAGACCTTGCTCCACGGCCTTGAGCAGCTTTTGCATGGTGATGGGCTTCTCGAGGAACGAGAACGCTCCGATGCGAGTTGCCTCCACCGCCGTGTCTATGGTGGCATGGCCGCTCATCATGATCACGGGCATGGTCAGCATGCCGGCCATGGCCCACTCCTTGAGCAGCGACACACCGTCGGTGTCGGGCATCCAGATATCGAGCAGCACCAGGTCGTAGCTGCTCGACAGGCGCGCGCTGCGCGCCTGCGTGGCGTTCTCGGCCAGGTCCACGCTGTGTCCCTCGTCGTTCAGGATTTCTGACAACAGGTCCCGGATGCCCAGTTCGTCGTCAACCACCAGAATGTTTGCCATGTATGTAAATGCACCCTTACTGCATGTGCCGCGTAGCGGCTACGGCTTCACCGCCGTTTCTGGTGCGAATGATAACGACACTTGGGCGCCGACCACCACATCGCCTTCCATGCGGTTGACCAGGTCGATTCTGGCGCCATGTTCATCGGTGATTTTCTTGACGACCGCCAGACCCAGGCCGGTGCCGCGTGCCTTGGTCGTGACATAGGGCTCGAACGCGCGTTGCAGGATATGCAGCGGAAAGCCCGGTCCGCAGTCGGAAATTGTGAGCCGCACGCGTTGTGCTGAGTCGCTCCAGCGCGTGCTGATGCGCACCGGCGCGGGCGGCCGGCCCTGCTGCTCGGCGGCCTGCTGGCTGGCGTCCTGAGCGTTCTGCAGCAGGTTGTGCACCACCTGACGCAGCTGTTGGGCATCGCCGCGGATGAGCGGGCAATGCGCGTCGAGCTCGGCCTGCACCGGCACAAGGGCGGTCTCTGCCCCGTACAGGTGCAGCACGTCGCTGACCAGTGCGTTGAGGTCCAGCGGGTGCATCTCGGCTGCGGGCAAGCGGGCGTAGTCTCGGAATTCATTGACCAGGCGCTTCATGGCGTCGACCTGGTCCACGATGGTCTTGACCGACTTGGTTAGCACGGCCTGCTCTGCGTCGGGCAGCTTGCCGGTGAGCTTGAGTTCCAGCCGCTCGGCCGACAACTGTATCGGCGTCAAGGGATTCTTGATTTCATGCGCCAAGCGGCGCGCGACCTCGCCCCAGGCCTGGGCACGCTGGGCCGAGACGATCTCGGAAATGTCGTCGAACACCAGCAGGCGCTCGTCGTGCGGCAGGCCCGCGCCGCGCGCCACGAGGCTGGTGCCCTGCGCGGCCAGGCCACTGCCAACGGCATGCAGCTCAAACGGGTGCTGCCAGTGGTCCAGCCCATGGTGATCGCGCTCGAGCGCGAAGGTGTCGAAATGCTGCTGCACCGTGGCCGCAAAGTCCCCCAGGCCCGGGACCTCGGCCAGCTGACGACCCTCGTAGGCCGCCAGCGGCGCACGCAGGATGCGGGTGGCGCCCGGGTTGGACGAACGGATCACGCCCTTCCCATCGAGCACGATGACGCCCGCGGTCAGGTTGTCCAATATCGTCTGCAGGTTGCCGCGCGCGGCATCCAGCTGCCCCATGCTGTGCTCGACCGCGGAACGCGCATCGGCCAGCTGCTGTGTCATGAGGGCAAAGGAACGCGTGAGCCCGCCGAGCTCGTCCTTGCCTTGCAGCACGGCCTTGGGACTCAGGTCGCCGGCCGCCACCTCGCGCACGCCGTCGGCCAGCAGCAGCAAGGGGCGCGCCAGCTGGTTGCCCAGCAACACGGCCAGCAGCACGGCGCCAAAAACCGCCAGGAACAGGGCCAGCGTGAGCGTGCCTATGTACATTCGCCGCAGCCCCGTGCGTGCCAGGGCGCGCTCCTGGTACTCGCGGTTGGCTTCCTGCACGGCAATGGCGTTGGCCACCAGGGCCCGGGGCAGCGGCAGCGTGGCCTGCACGTAGCGTGGCTCGGCCAGCAGCCCCACACCGGGGTTTGGCACCAGAATCAGGGTGCGCACGCGCGCGTTGTCGGCGGCCTTGGGATCGCTGATGTCGTCCAGACCCTCGATCTGGAAGCTGACGCGCTCCTGGCGCGCCATGCGCAGCTGCTGCGCGCTGGGGCGCTCTGGGCTCAGCGAATAGCGCGACAGTCCCACGCCCGCAATGGGCTGGCCCGCGGCGCTCCACAGCACCAGGTCCGTTGCCCCCAGCTGGTCGCGCATGCGCTCGAGCACCAGGCCCGCCGCGGCATCGGGCACCTGCGCCAACTGGGCGCTGGCCGTGCGGGTCTGCGTGGCCAGGTCACTGGCAATGGTGTCCAGCGTGACGCGCGCCAGGCTGACGCCCGCTGCCAAAGCGCCCTCAACCTTGACGTCGAACCAGCTTTCGATGGAGCGCGACACGAACTGGTAGGACACCACGTAAATCAGCAACCCGGGTATCACCCCCACCAGTCCGAAGATGCCCGCCAGCTTGATCAGCAAATGGCTGCCGAAGCGTCCACGCTTCAGGCGCAGGGCCAGACGCGCCGCGCCCCACACGAGCAGTGCCAGTAGCACCAGCGCCACGAGGACGTTGACACCCAGCAGCCAGGCGAAGTTGCGCTCGTACAGAGCGCGGTTGTTGGTGGCCAGGGTCAGCAGGAACAGCAGGACCAGGGCGATGGCCCCCATGACCCCGGCACCCAGTCCCAGGGCCCAGCGCATGGCGCGCGCTCGTTGCGCCGCCTTGCGTTCGGCGGCCACGTGGCCTGGCTCGGCCGTGCTCATCGCGGCGCCTCCGCGGGCGGCAGATGCACGCTGCGCGTCAGCATGATGTCCCAGGCCGAGCGCCCCACGGCACCGATGTGCAAGGGCCGGGGCAGCTGCGACAGATCGAGGCGGAACTGGAAGTTGACCACATAGGGCACGCCCTCGTCGAGTTGCGCTTCGTCGGCAATCTTCCAACGCGCAATGCGCTGCATGGCCGAGAGCGCATCGGACAGCTCCTCGTAGTTCTGGCCCAGCGACACCCCGAGGCCATTGGCGGCAAATGGCACGCTGGACTGCGCCAGGCGCCAGCGGCGCGTGAGCGGCTGGTAGTTCAGGCGCAGGTAGCGCGTGGCGCGGGCCACGGTCTTGTCGTACCAATACCAGCGCTGGCGCAGCACCTCGGCCTCGGCGATGAAGTGCATGGAGATGCCCTTGTACAGCGCGTCCTGCACCACCTCGGGCAGTTCCAGCCGCAGGCTGGCGCTCAGCAACAAGCCCTCGGTCGTGCGCTCCAGCTGCAGCTCATCGACCTCGCCATGGGCCTGCGCCCGGGCGGGCAGCGGCGCGGTCCACGCGGCCAGCAGGCAGACCAGCAGCAGACACCAATGGGCCCAGTGCCACCTAAGGTGCAACCGGGGGTGCATCCGCCGCTCGGGCGGCTTTTTGCAACAATGCGTAGAAAAATCCGTCGTGCTCACCCGGCCCATTGTCCTGGAGCGCATCGCGCTTGTCCGCTCCGCCGGGGAATAAGTGGCCCGGAGACGGCAGCAATTGCGCATCGGTGTTGTGCGCAAGAAACGCCTGGATCTGCCCGTCGCCCTCGGCTCGGAACACGGAGCAGGTGCAGTACAGCATGCGCCCGCCGGGCGCGAGCAGCGGCCACAGCGCGGCCAGCAGGCGCGCCTGCAGCGCGGCCAGCTTTTCCACGTCGCTCTCGCGGCGCAGCCAGCGTACGTCAGGGTGGCGGCGCACGATGCCCGAGGCAGTGCAGGGCGCGTCGAGCAAGATGGCATCGAAGAGCGCACCGCCACTGGCCTGCTGCCACCAGGCGTCGGGCGCGCCGGCATCCGCCACCAGCACCTCGGCACGGAGGTCCAGGCGGCGCAGGTTGTCGTGGATGCGCTGGCTGCGCTGCTCATCCACCTCCAGCGCAGTGACCTGCCAGGACGCCTGCAGCGCGGCCGCCCATTCGAGCAATTGCGCCGTCTTGCCGCCGGGCGCGGCGCAGGCGTCGAGCAGGCGCAGCGGCCGGGCCGCGTCCAGCCCGCCGAGCAGCAGCGGCGCCGCCATTTGCGCGGCGGCGTCCTGTACCGAAACCAGGCCTTGGTCAAAACCCGGCAGCCGCTGCACGGGCACGGGGCGCTCCAGCACCAGGCCCCAGTCGCCCACCGCGGAGGATTCAATATTGATAGCTTGTAGCGCTTTCTGATACAGCGATTGTGTGGTTTTTTGACGTGAAACCCGGAGCACCATGGGCGCGGGCGCGTTGTTGGCCTGCAGGATCTGCTGCCAGTTTCGCGGATGGTCCTGGCGCAGGCGCTTGATCCACCATGCGGGGTGATTCCACACCGCGACCTCATCATCGTCGCTGGCCGCCACCAGCGCCGCCTGCTCGCGCAGAAAGCGCCGCAGGCAGGCGTTGACGAAGGCGGCGCTGCCACGCGTCGCCGGATTGCGCTTGGCAGCCTCCACCGCCTGGTTGACCAGGGTGAACGGCTCGTAGGGCGAGGCCTGGGGCGCCCAGGCGAGCGCCAGCGCCGTGCACAACAAGGCATCCACGCGCGGCTGCGGCTTACGCGGCGCCAGCAGGCGGCGCAGCGCCTGGGCACGACCGAGGTTGCGAAGCACCTGGAACAATAGCGCCTGCACCGCGGGACGCAGTGCCGCATCGGTGGCCTCCAGCGCCGCCGTGCCCGACTGGCCTGCGCCTATGGCCTGCAGCGCCGCGGCCGTGGCGTTGAGCAGTTGGTGCAGCGGCACCGATGCGGACGCGGCCGCCTCTTGTTCACGGTGTGAGCTCACAGCGGGCGCCCCTTCTTCAGGCCGAACAACCAGGCCAGCAGGTTGGCCGGAAACTGCGTCACGGCATGGTTGTAGTGCCGCACCGCTTCGTTGAACTGGCCCTGCGCCACATCGCCGTGCAAGCTGACCTGCTCACGCCGCTGCACCCACGGTGCGAGCGCGGGCGGCGCCACGCCCTCGCTGGCCTGCGCGGCCTCACGCACAACCGTCTGCCAGGCGGTTTCTAGGACCTGCGCCGCGGCCGATAGCGCGGCCGCCGCCTCCGCGTCCAGCGGCTTGGCGCGCGCCACGGTCAGAGATGCGTCCAGCTGGGTGGTGGCGGCCCACAGCGCCGCATGGCCGTCATCCTGCGCCGCGGGTTCAGCAGCGCCGTCGGCGGGCAGGGCGCGCGCCGCCCGGTATTCGCCCAGCAGCGACATCCAGCGCTGCAGATGCGCGTCCAGTCCGCCAAAGGCCTGGATGGCTGCGGAGCGCAGGCGAATCAGCCGGTTGTAGGCTCCCACCGCCCAGAACAGCAGCAGTGCCAGAAGAATCCAGGTGGTCCACATAGGGTTCACGATCGCCGCGGTTGATCCGCCCTGCAACAAGACAAAAAGAAACTCCCGGCCCGCCAGTCTGGCAAGCCGGGAGCGTTCATTGCCCGCATAGGGGGTGCGGGACTGTCAGTGGCTTAATCGGCCGCGTCGGCACTGCCGTCGATCTCGGCTGCAGCGCCCTCGGAGCCGGCGTTGGCCAGTTCCTCGGCCTCGGCCTCGGCGATGGCGCGGCGCTCGGCCTCGTCCATGGCGTCCTTGACCTTGCGTGCCTGGTGGTAGGCCAGGCCCGTGCCGGCCGGAATCAGGCGCCCGACAATGACGTTCTCCTTCAGGCCGCGCAGCTCGTCGCGCTTGCCCATGATGGCCGCCTCGGTCAGCACACGCGTCGTTTCCTGGAACGAGGCCGCGGAGATGAAGGAGTCGGTGGACAGCGACGCCTTGGTGATGCCCAGCAGCACGTTGGTGTACGTGGCCGGAATCTTGCCCTCGGATTGCAGAGCCTCGTTGGTGTTCAGGATCTCCGAGCGCTCGACCTGCTCGCCGGCGATGTAGGTCGATTCGCCGGGGTTCTCGACCACCACGCGGCGCAGCATCTGGCGCACGATCACCTCGATGTGCTTGTCGTTGATCTTCACACCCTGCAGGCGGTAGACGTCCTGCACCTCATCGACGATGTAGCGCGAGAGTTCCTCGATGCCCAGGAGGCGCAGGATGTCCTGCGGGTCGGCCGGGCCGTCCACGATCAGCTCACCCTTGTTGACCACCTGGCCTTCGTGCACCAGCACGTTCTTTTCCTTGGGAACCAGCTCGTCCCAGACCTTGCCGTCCGGGTCGGTGATCTGCAGGCGCACCTTGCCCTTGGTCTCCTTGCCGAAGGAGATCGTGCCGGTCATCTCGGCCAGCATGCCCTTGTCCTTGGGCGAGCGGGCCTCGAACAGCTCGGCCACGCGCGGCAGACCGCCGGTAATGTCGCGGGTCTTCTGGCCTTCGACCGGGATACGCGCCAGCACCTCGCCGGGGCCCACCTCCTGGCCATCGCGCACCTGGATCAGCGCGCCGATCTGGAAGCCGATGGCCACCGCATGGTCGGTACCGGGGATCTTCACCTCCTGGCCGTTGGCGTCGATCAGCTTGACCAGCGGACGCACCACCTTGGCCGAGCCGCGGCGCTTGGGGTCGATCACCACCAGCGTGGACAGGCCGGTGACCTCATCCACCTGCTTGGCCACGGTGAGGCCTTCTTCGACGTTCTCGAACTTGGCCGTACCGGCGAACTCGGTGATGATGGGGCGTGTCAGCGGGTCCCAGTTGGCCAGAATGGTGCCGGCCTTGATCTGCTGGTCCGCCTTCACGGTCAGCGTGGCGCCATAGGGCACCTTGTGGCGTTCGCGCTCGCGGCCATGCTCGTCCTGGATGATGACCTCGCCGGAGCGGGCAATCACCACCAGTTCGCCCTTGGTGTTGGTCACGTAGCGCATCGTGGCGTTGAAGCCGATGATGCCGTTGCTCTTGGCCTCGACGCTGGACGCCACGGCCGCACGCGATGCCGCACCACCGATGTGGAAGGTGCGCATGGTCAGCTGCGTGCCGGGCTCGCCGATGGACTGGGCGGCGATCACGCCCACGGCCTCGCCGAGGTTGATCAGGCCGCCGCGGCCCAGGTCGCGGCCATAGCACTTGGCGCACAGGCCGAAGCGCGTCTCGCAGGTCAGCGCGGTGCGCACCTTGACCTCGTCCACGCCGGCAGCCTCAATCTCCTCGATCGTGTCTTCGTCCAGGATGCGGCCTGCGGGCACCAGCACGGCACGGGTCTCGGGCGCCAGCACGTCCTCGGCGGCAACGCGGCCGAGAATGCGCTCGCGCAGCGATTCGATGACCTCGCCGCCCTCGACGATGGCGCGCATCAGCGAGCCGTTGGCGGTGCCGCAGTCGTCCTCTGTCACCACGAGATCCTGAGTCACGTCCACCAGGCGGCGCGTGAGGTACCCGGAGTTGGCCGTCTTCAGCGCCGTATCGGCCAGGCCCTTGCGGGCGCCGTGCGTGGAGATGAAGTACTGCAGCACGTTCAGGCCTTCACGGAAGTTGGCCGTGATGGGCGTCTCGATGATGGAGCCGTCGGGCTTGGCCATCAGGCCGCGCATGCCGGCGAGCTGGCGGATCTGCGCCGCACTACCACGCGCGCCCGAGTCGGCCATCATGTAGATGGAGTTGAACGACTCCTGGTTGACTTCCTTGCCATGGCGGTCCAGGGTCTTCTGGACCTTGAGCTGATCCATCATGACCTTGGACACGTCGTCGCCCGCCTTGCCCCAGATGTCCACCACCTTGTTGTAGCGCTCGCCGGCCGTCACCAGGCCGGAGACGTACTGCTGCTCGATTTCCTTCACCTCGGCCTCGGCGCGCGCCAGGATCTCGGTCTTCTGCGGCGGCACCAGCATGTCGTCGATGGCCACCGAGAAGCCCGCGTGCGTCGCCAGCCGGAAGCCGTTCTGCAGCAGCTTGTCGGCGAACACCACGGTTTCCTTGAGGCCGCACTTGCGGAACGAGGCGTTGATGAGGCGCGAGATTTCCTTCTTCTTCAGCGCCTTGTTCAGGTTCGAGAACGCCAGGCCCTTGGGCAGGATCTCGGACAGCAGGGCGCGGCCCACGGTGGTTTCGATCAGCTTGGTCTCGGGCGCGAACTCGCCCGAGACCTTGTCCTTGTTCCACTCGGTCAGGCGCACATTGATCTTGGCGTGCAGCTCCACCTCGCCCGCATCCAGCGCGCGCTGGACCTCGGCGATGTCGGTAAACACCATGCCCTCGCCCTTGCCGTTGATCTTGTCACGGGTGGCGTGGTACAGGCCCAGCACCACGTCTTGCGAGGGCACGATGGACGGTTCGCCCGAGGCCGGGAACAGCACGTTGTTGGACGCCAGCATCAGCGTGCGCGCCTCGAGCTGCGCCTCCACCGACAGCGGCACGTGCACGGCCATCTGGTCACCGTCGAAGTCGGCATTGAAGGCCGCGCAGACGAGCGGGTGCAGCTGGATGGCCTTGCCTTCGATCAGGATGGGCTCAAACGCCTGGATGCCCAGGCGGTGCAGCGTGGGCGCGCGGTTGAGCATGACCGGGTGCTCTTTGATGACCTCTTCGAGGATGTCCCAGACCACGGGCGTGCCGGCTTCCACTTCCTTCTTGGCGGCCTTGATGGTCGTGGCGATGCCCATGGCCTCGAGGCGCGAGAAGATGAAGGGCTTGAAGAGCTCGAGTGCCATCAGCTTCGGTAACCCGCACTGGTGCAGCTTCAGCGTCGGGCCCACGGTAATCACCGAACGGCCCGAGTAGTCCACGCGCTTGCCCAGCAGGTTCTGGCGGAAGCGCCCGCTCTTGCCCTTGATCATGTCGGCCAGGGACTTGAGCGCGCGCTTGTTGGCGCCCGTCATGGCCTTGCCGCGGCGGCCGTTGTCCAGCAGGCTGTCCACGGCCTCCTGCAGCATGCGCTTTTCGTTGCGCGCGATGATTTCCGGGGCCTTCAGCTCCAGCAGGCGGCGCAGGCGCGAGTTGCGGTTGATGACGCGGCGGTACAGGTCGTTCAGGTCGGACGTGGCAAAGCGCCCGCCGTCCAGCGGCACCAGCGGGCGCAGGTCGGGCGGCAGCACGGGCAGCACGTCGAGCACCATCCACTCGGGCTTGATGCCGGACTTCTTGAAGGCTTCGAGCACCTTCAGGCGCTTGGCGTTCTTCTTGACCTTGACCTCCGAGCCCGTCAGGTCGCCACGCAGGCGTTCGATCTCGATGTCCAGGTCGATCCCTTGCAACAGCTCCTTGATACCCTCGGCGCCCATGTGCGCGACGAACTCGTCGCCGTATTCCTTGCGCTTGGCGTCATAGTCGTCCTCGCTCATGATGCCGAACTTCTTCAGCGGCGTCATGCCGGGATCGGTGACCACGTAGGCCTCGAAGTACAGCACGCGCTCGATGTCGCGCAGCGTCATGTCCAGCACCAGGCCCAGGCGGCTGGGCAGCGACTTCAGGAACCAGATGTGGGCGCAGGGCGCGGCCAGGTCGATGTGACCCATGCGCTCGCGGCGCACCTTGGTTTGCGTGACTTCAACGCCGCACTTCTCGCAGATCACCCCGCGGTGCTTCAGGCGCTTGTACTTGCCGCACAGGCACTCGTAGTCCTTGATCGGGCCAAAAATCTTGGCGCAGAACAGGCCGTCACGCTCGGGCTTGAAGGTGCGGTAGTTGATGGTCTCGGGCTTTTTCACCTCGCCGAAAGACCACGAACGGATCTTCTCGGGCGAGGCCAGGCCGATGCGGATGGCATCGAAATGCTCATCCGGCGTGAATTGCTTGAACAG
>JAFECU010000297.1 GCA_018242005.1 Pseudomonadota bacterium
GAACTGGTGATTCTGGACGCGCCGACCTCCGGGGTCGATCCAGTAGCGCGCGATGCATTCTGGCGGCTGCTCATCGAGCTGTCGCGGCGCGACCGGGTGACGGTCTTCATTTCCACCCACTTCATGAACGAGGCCGAACGCTGCGACCGCATGTCGATGATGCATGCGGGCAAGGTGCTCGACAGCGACGTGCCCGCCAGACTGGTTGAGAAGCGTGGTGCCAAAACCCTGGAAGAGGCCTTCATCGGCTACCTCGTCGAAGCGGAGGGCGGCACGGCCGCCCCGGCCAGCCAGCCTCCGGCTGCCGACCAGGCGGATCAGCCACCCGCGGTGCCCGCCGAACACGGCGGCGGTCACTCCGCTGGCGGTTTCAGTCTGCAGCGCATGTTCAGCTATCTATGGCGCGAAACGCTGGAACTGCAGCGCGACCCGGTGCGCGCCACGCTGGCGCTGGGCGGTTCGCTGCTGCTGATGTTCGTGATCGGCTTCGGCATCACCATGGACGTCGAGGACCTGAGCTATGCGGTGCTCGATCGCGACCAGACCACGCTTAGCCAGAACTACACGCTGAACTTGGCCGGATCGCGCTACTTCACCGAGCACGCGCCGATCATCGACTACGAGGACCTTGATCGACGCATGCGCAACGGCGAACTGTCGCTGGCCATCGAAATCCCCGCTGGCTTTGCCCGCGACGTGTTGCGGGGCCAGAACGTGCAGATCGGCGCCTGGCTCGACGGCGCCATGCCGCAGCGCGCGGAAACCGTCCAGGGCTACGTTCAGGGCATGCACCAGCACTGGCTGCAGATACAGGCCAGCGAGCGCGGCGGCGCCAGCATGGCTGGCAACACCAACGTCGAGACGCGCTTTCGCTACAACCCCGATGTCAAGAGCCTGCCGGCCATGGTGCCTGCGGTGATCCCTCTGCTGCTGCTCATGCTGCCGGCCATGCTGACCGCGCTGGCGGTGGTGCGCGAGAAAGAGACGGGATCGATCACCAATCTCTACGTGACGCCGGTCACGCGCATCGAGTTCCTGCTTGGCAAGCAGTTGCCCTATGTCGGCCTGGCCATGGTGAACTTCCTGCTGATGAGCCTGCTCGCAGTGACCATCTTCGGTGTGCCGGTCAAGGGCAGCTTCTTCACCCTGGCGCTGGCCGCGCTGATCTTCTCCTTCGCCGCGACAGGCATGGGGCTGCTGGCCTCGGCCGTTACACGCAGCCAGATCGCGGCCATGTTCTTCGCCATGATCGGCACCCTCATACCGGCCACCCAGTTCGCCGGCCTGATCGATCCCGTGTCCTCGCTCGAAGGCTCCAGCAAGTTCATCGGCGAGATCTACCCCGCCACGCACATGATTTCCATCAGCCGTGGCGTATTCAGCAAAGCGCTTGGCCTGGCCGACCTGACAGGGCCGCTGTGGTCGATGCTCATTTCGGTTCCGGTCATTCTCGGCGTGGCTGTTTTGCTACTCAAGAAGCAGGAGCGTTGAGATGCGCAGAAGAAACCTGGCCAACATCTACGACCTTGGTGTCAAGGAGCTGTGGAGTCTTTGGCGCGATCCGATGATGCTTGTGCTCATCGTCTACGTGTTCACCGCGTCGGTCTACACCAAGGCCACGTCCATGCCGGAGACGCTGCACAACGCGCCCATCGCCATCGTCGACGAGGATAATTCGGCGCTGTCCCAGCGGGTTGCCTCGGCCTTCTACCCCCCGCAGTTCACGCCACCGGCCATGATCGACTATGGGGACGTGGACCCGGGCATGGACGCGGGGCTGTACACCTTCGCTCTGGTCATTCCGCCCAACTTCCAGCGCGACGTGCTGGCGGGGCGATCGCCTGCCGTGCAGCTCAATGTCGACGCCACCCGCATGAGCCAGGCCTTCACCGGCAGTGGCCATGTTCAACAAATTTTCACCGGTGAAGTCAACGAGTTCGTCAAGCGTTATCGCAGCACCACCGCGCCACCCGTGGATCTGGCCTTGCGCGCGCGCTTCAACCCCGCCCTCGACAAGGCCTGGTTCGGCTCGGTGGTGCAGATCATCAACCACATCACACTGCTGTCCATCATCCTGACCGGCGCAGCGCTGATCCGCGAGCGCGAGCACGGCACCATCGAGCACCTGCTGGTGATGCCGGTCACGCCCGCGCAGATCATGCTTTCCAAGGTCTGGTCGATGGCTCTGGTCGTGCTGATCGCCTCCTTCCTGTCCCTCAACCTCATGGTGCGCGGCGTCCTGGGCGTGCCCATCGAGGGCTCCCTTGCGCTGTTTTTCGCCGGCGCGGCGCTGAGTCTCTTCGCCACCACGTCGATGGGCATCTTCATCGCCACGCTGGCGCGCAACATGCCGCAGTTCGGCATGTTGATGATGCTCACCATCATGCCGCTGCAGATGCTCTCGGGTGGCACCACGCCGCGCGAAAGCATGCCCGAGATCGTGCAGAACATCATGCTGATCGCGCCCACCACCCATTTCGTGGAATTGAGCCAGGCCATTCTCTACCGGGGTGCGGGCCTGGAGACGGTGTGGCAGCCCTTTCTGGCGCTGGCCTTGATCGGCACGGTGCTGTTTTCCCTGTCGTTGGCGCGTTTTCGCAAAACCATCGGCCAGATGGCCTGATCGGTTCACCGCCCACTTGGGCATTTCAACCAGTAAGGAGCTTGACCATGAGCAACGAAACTATCCCCCTGAACCTGTTCAAGGCGAACGTGGAACTGCAGTTACGCCTACAGCGCTTGATGCAGGAAAACGGCCAGCAATGGCTGGAGAACGCCACGCGCGCGGGCAGCGAGAGCATTGCCGAGTCCGGCGCCGAAATCGAAAGCCTGCTCAAGGCCCAGAATTGGCAGGAACTGGCCACGCTGCCCGCACAAGCCTTCTGGCGTCAGTTCCAGTACCACGTGGGCGGCGCGCAGGCGCTGACACAAGTCGCGATCAAAAACCAGACAACCTTCACCCAAGGCCTGCAAATAGCTATTCAAGACTGGCAGAAATCGGTTACGCAGGCCGTAGGCCAGGGCGATGCGGTACTCCCGTTCCAGGATATCTTCAAACAGTGGGGAGCCGTGTGGGCCTCGGCGCAGGATAAGGAGGCACCGGGCAAGACCGGTGGCCGCAATGCCGGCTGAACAACGTACCGCCCTGGTCACGGGCGGCACTGGCGGCCTGGGCGAAGCCATCGCCCGGGCCTTGCACGATGTTGGCCATACCGTGCTCGTCGTCCACTCGCCAGGCAATGCCAGCATCGGCGCGTGGTTGGAAGCCCAGACGGACGAAGGCTACAACTTCATCGCCTACGGCGCGGATGTGGCCGACCATGCCTCCTGCCAGGAGTTGGCCGGCCTCATTCAAGCAGACGGTTACCACATCGACATTCTGGTCAACAACGCGGGCATCACGCGCGATGCTACGTTCCGCAAGCTGAGCTACGCCGATTGGGATGCGGTCCTGCGCGTCAATCTCGACTCCGTTTTCAACGTCACCCGGCCATTCATCGACGGCATGCTCGAACGCGGCTGGGGCAGGATCGTCAACATCGCCTCCATCAACGGCTCCAAGGGGCAGTTCGGCCAGACCAACTACTCCGCCGCAAAGGCCGGCATGCATGGCTTCACTAAAGCCCTTGCGCAGGAGGTGGCGCGCAAGGGCGTGACGGTCAACACCGTCTCGCCGGGGTATCTGGATACGAAGATGGTGACGAGCATGTCGGAAGAAGTGGTCAAGCAAGTGATTGCCGGTATTCCCGTGGGTCGTCTGGGACGGCCTGAGGAAATCGCTGCACTGGTTGCATTCATCGTCAGTGAATCTGCGGGGTTCATGACCGGCAGCAATGTATCGATGAACGGTGGCCAGCATATGTACTGAGTGAGGAAGGGCCAGCAAGACGATGTGCCTGCGGCCCCTTGCCATTCAATTTTTCAGTTTCATCACAGAAGGAGTGCCCATCGCCATGAATCGAGACACCACGACATCACCAGCGGCCGATTGGGGGCAGTTGCTGTGGGACCCGTTGCGACTATCGGCGATGGCAACCGAGTATGCAGTGGATGCCTGGCAGCGATCCATTCTGTATGCCGACGTTCGCCGCCAACGCGGCAACCAGTACCTGGAGCATTTGCAGGAGCAGACGCCGAACGTACTCGACTTCGCCTCCGAGGTCATCATGTCCGGGCTGGATCTTCCGCGGCCAGTCAACTATGGCCTCGTGCGCATCCTGCCGCCAGCCGACACGCCGAGCGATCCCCGCAAGCGACCGTTCGTGGTGGTCGATCCACGCGCGGGCCACGGCCCGGGCATCGGCGGCTTCAAACCCGACAGCGAGGTCGGGGCAGCCCTCAAGGCAGGGCATCCCTGCTACTTCGTTGGCTTTCTGCCCGATCCCGTTCCCGGCCAGACCGTCGAGGACGTCATGCGCGCCGAAGCGGCCTTCGTGCGCAAGGTCGGCGAGCTGCACCCCGGCAGCCGCGGCAAGCCCGCTGTCATCGGCAATTGCCAGGCGGGCTGGCAGATCCTGATGGCAGCTGCCGTCTGGCCCGAACTGTTCGGACCGATCATCGTCGCCGGCGCGCCGCTGTCGTACTGGGCGGGCGACATGCCGATGCGCTATGCAGGCGGCCTGACCGGCGGTAGTTGGTTGACGGCATTGACCGGCGATCTGGGCGCCGGTCGGTTCGACGGCGCCTGGCTGGTACAGAACTTCGAGAACCTGGACCCGGCCAATACGCTGTGGAGCAAACAGTACAACCTGTACGCCAAGGTCGACACGGAAGGCCCGCGCCACTTGCAATTCGAGAAGTACTGGGGCGGCCACGTGTTCCTGAACGATGTGGAAATACAGTACATCGTCGATAACCTGTTCATCGGCAACAAGCTGAGCACCGCCCAACTGATGACATCCGATGGCGTGCGCATCGACCTGCGCAATATTCGCTCGCCGATCCTGGTGTTCTGCTCCTATGGGGACAACATCACGCCACCGCCCCAGGCCCTGGGCTGGATCACCGACCTGTACCGCAACGACCTGGACGTGCTGGGACATGACCAGACCATCGTCTACGCTACCCATGACAGCATCGGACATCTGGGAATCTTCGTCTCCGGCAGCGTCGGGCGTAAAGAGCACCAGGAGTTCGCTGAGAACATCGACATCATCGACGTGCTGCCGGCAGGCATTCACCACATGCAAATCGATGAGCATCCCGACCCAGTGCAGGAAGGAGACCCAACCAGTGACGTCTTCCTGACGCGGATTCGCCGCAGCAGCATCGATGAAGTCCGTGAGATCGTCCGTCCCGACCCTGAGAACGATCGCCGGTTCGCCGCCGTTGCGCGGATCTCCGAGGTCAACCTGGCTTGCTACCGCAGCTTCGTGCAGCCATGGATGCGTGCCCTGGTCACGGACCAGGGTGCGAAGTGGCTGGAGCAGCTGCATCCGCTGCGCATGGGCTATGAATTGTGGTCTGACAGGCATCCGCTCGCCGCCGCAGTACATGAGGCTGCGCAACACGTGCGCGACCATCGTCAGCCCGTCTCCGAGGCCAACCCTTTCCTGCAACTGCAGGCGCAGTTTTCCACCGCCGTCGAACAGATGCTGGATCAATTCCGTGATTGCCGCGACCAGATCTACGCACAGGCGTTTGACACGCTGTACAGCCTGCCGCTGGTGCAGGCCATGACTGGACAGAGCCTGCACGACGATGCACCGCCGCGACCCCATCCCAGCGAGACGCCCGAGCACCGCCAGTATCTGGCGCAAGAGTTGACACGGCTCGAAGCGGATATTCACAGCGGCGGGATCACCGAAGCCTCCATACGGGCGCTGTTCTTTGTGCTGGCCGCGCGTGGCGAGGCCGACGAGCGGCACTTCCGGCACGCAGAGGAACTCGCGCGCCCCCATTTGGCAAACGACTTCGACATGCAGGTCTTTCGCCACCTCATTCGTCGGCAGGCTTTGCTCATGAGGCTCGACGAGGACGCCACGGTGTCCGCCATCCCCGGATTGCTCAACGGCATAGCGCCTGATGACATCCGCCAGGTGGCGGGAATGATCGTGCAAGTGATTGGCAGCGGCGGTGTGCTGTCCGCACAAGAACAAACCAGGCTGGAACAGGTTTCTACCTTGTTCGAGCAGGCCGAGCGCCAAGCGCAGGCGGCTTCGGCGCCCGCCGTGATAAGTCCCGCCACTGATACCTCCGCTACGGTCGTGGACGCGAAGTCGACAACCGCCATGCCACGCTCTGCCAGTGGCACATCCGCTGCGGTCGAGGATGCGAATGCGGCGCCAGCCATGCCGAGCTCCGCCAGTGACACCTCCGCTCCGGCCATAAACACGACCTCCAAGACATCCTCTCCAAAGCCTAAGGCGCCTCAGAAGAAAACTGCTACGCAGAAAACTGTGTCCAAGACGCCAGCCGCCCCGCGGACAAGTCAAACACGGCGAGGGAAAGGCAAATGACGACGTCCTCCGCACCGGTCGATGGCGCCGCCGACGCATTGCAGGTTCTGCGCAACCGCACCTTCGACGAGATCGCCATCGGCGACAGCGCCAGCCTCGAACGCGCGTTTTCGCCGCAAGACATCCACATGTTCGCGCTGCAATCGGGCGATGTGGATCCGGAATCTTCGGTGTCTTCGCCCTCGCGGGGCACCACGGAGGCCATTTGTGCAAACGCCCTGATCTC
>JAFECU010000298.1 GCA_018242005.1 Pseudomonadota bacterium
GCCGGCCAGCCAGTCAAGCACGAAGTTGGCGCCGATGAAGCCGGCGCCGCCGGTGACCAGAATCATGGGGCGTTCGCTTGTCGAAGTTGCCGCGGGGGCAAAAGCTGGGGATTATCCCATTGACCGATGGCGGCGCCGTCTGACCAGGATTAGGGCCGCCGGCCTATGGCAAGGCAGCGGCCGTCGCACACAATGTAATCCTGACCCCGGCGAAGGAGCCCCCATGCCACGCACTGCCCACGACCAAAACGACGAAAGCAGCGACACCGCCCGCCCCGCCCACGAGCTGCCGCGCATGGCGCGCGAGTCGGCCCAGCAGATCTGGCTGGCCGGACTGGGCGCCTTTGCGAAGGCGCAGGAGGAAGGCGGCAAGGTCTTCGAGGCCCTGGTGCGCGAGGGCCTGTCCCTGCAGCGCAGAACCCAGAGCGCCGCCGAGGAGCACCTGGGCGAGGCGGCACAGCGGATGAGCCATCTGGCCTCGGGCCTGGGCGAGCGTGCCGCGGGCCAATGGGATCGGCTGGAGGGCATTTTTGAGCAACGCGTGGCCAAGGCGCTGCAGCGCCTGGGAATACCCACGGCGCAGGACATGCTGGCCCTGCAGGCGCGCGTGGATGCCCTGGAGGAAGAGCGGCGTCGGCTGCGCGCGGGGCAGGACGACACGGCCAGCGCGCCTGACGCGAAGAGCCGGCACAAGACCGGTGCCGTGGATGAGGATTGAGCCCTTCCCGTCACGGGTCTGGGACTGTGCACGCCACCCCGCCTGGGGTAGAGTCACCCCACCGCGACACACAGTCCGTCGCTCCCTATGGCAGGAGGCAGCCCATGGCACGCAAGGCCCCGCGCCGCACGGCCGAGCGAATTCTGGAGGTCAGCCTGGCGCTGTTCAACCGCTTTGGCGAGCCCCATGTCTCCACGGCCGCCATTGCCGCCGAACTGGGCATCAGTTCGGGCAACCTGTATTACCACTACCGCGCCAAGGACGACATCGTCAACGCGCTGTTCGCCCAGTACGAGCTGGCTCTGAGCGGCCTGCTTCAGGCCGGCGGCGACGCGGCGGACGTGGAGGACGCATGGTTCTTCATGCACCGGCTGTTCGAGCTGATCTGGCAATACCGTTTTCTGTACCGCGACCTCAACAACCTGCTGTCGCGCAACCGCCTGCTGGAGACGCAGTTCCCCGGCGTGCTGCAGGCCAAGGTGGGCGCCATGCGCGAGCTGCTGGCCGCCATGCGGCGCGGCGACGCGCTGCGCATGGAGCATGACGACGACGCGCAGGCCGTCGCCACCTGCATGGTGGTGGTGCTGACCTACTGGCTGTGCTTTGAATATGTGGGCGACCCGCGCCGCGCCATGGAGCCCGAGAGCGCCCAGGCGGCACTGCTGCGCGGCGCGCAGCATGTGCTGGGCTTGCTCATGCCCTACCTGGAGCCGGCGCAGCGCGCGCATCTGGCGCGGCTGGCGCAGGCCTACGCAGACGTTGAGCGTTGAACGTTGAGCGTTGAGTGCACAACGCCCAACCGCCTCAGCCCGCGGCAAAGCGGCGCGCGGCAATCTCCAGCAGGCCGTCGAAGATCAGGTTTTCCACCAGTTCGAAGGGACGCACCATGCTGGGCGCCATCTTCCAGCCCGCGCCCCCGGTCATCATGCACAGGGGCTCCTGGCCGCAGTGCTGCAGCAGGTGCTGGTACATGCGCTCGACGGCGCCGGCAATGGCATAGGTGCCGCCGCTGGTCAGCGCGTCGCTGGTGTTGGATGGGAACATGCGCACCTCGCCCGTGGGCACATGCAGTCCGGCCGTGCCGCTCTCCAGCGAGCGCAGCATGATGCCGTGGCCCGGCACGATCAGGCCGCCGAGAAAGCGCCCGCCCGCGTCCAGCGCCTCCACCGTGACGGCCGTGCCCACCATGGCCAGCAGCAGGGGCCGCGCCGGGCCCTGCGCCAGCAGGCGGTGGCGCGCACCGATCATGGCCACCCAGCGGTCAGCGCCCAGGCGTGTGGGGTGGTCGTAGCCGTTGACCACGCCTGCCTCTTCCTGCGTGGACACCACCCAGTGCGCGGGCACGTCCCACAGCTCCTCCATCTGTTCGGCCACGCGGCGCTTGACCGCGTCGCCCGCGACCACGCAGCCGAGCATGTGCGTTGGCGCGGGCAGGTTCGCCCAGGGGCCTTCTGACAGGCGCTCGATGTGGTCGAGGAATTCCACGCCATGGGCCCGCATTTCGGCCCCGGGCCGCGCCGCTTCGTACAGCGCCCATTTCAGGCGGGAGTTGCCCACGTCGATGGCCAGAAATGTCATGAGGCGGATTATCACGAGTTTTACCGTCGGCACCGCAAATGCGAAAAATTGTCAATATCGATGCCTGCCCTGTCCGATCCGCGGACCGAGCGCTTACATTGAGATGGAGGCCATCGACTCGTAAAACCGAAAGGGGTAATCCATGGGTTTGTTCTCGTTCATCAAGGAAGCCGGCGAAAAGCTGTTCGGCGGCAGCCCGGCGCAGGCGGCCGGTGCTGCGGCGCCCACGCAGGCCGATCTCAACGCCCGCGCCGGCCAGGCCATAGCGGCCTACATTGCGACCCAGAACCTGGGCGTCAGCGACCTGCAGGTGGCCTTTGAAGGCCCCGAGGGCAAGGTGACCGTGACCGGCACGGCGCCCACGCAGGCAGCCAAGGAGAAGGTGACCCTGTGCTGCGGCAACGTGGCCAGCGTGACCAGCGTGGACAACCAGATGGCCGTGACCAGCCCCGAGCCCGAGGCGCAGTACCACGACGTGGTGCGTGGCGACACGCTCAGCGCCATCGCCAAGAAGTTCTACGGCGACGCCAACAAGTACCCGGCGATCTTCGAGGCCAACAAGCCCATGCTGAGCCACCCGGACAAGATCTACCCGGGGCAGAAACTGCGCATTCCGGCGCTGGCGAAATAAGCGGGCAGGCCCTCTCCGACGCCGGGGAGGGTGGCTCCTGGCGCAAACGACTATCCCTGCCGCCAGGGCAGGCCATGAAAGCGCCAGCCGCCCCTGCGGTTGCGCTGGCCGTTCTCGTCGGGGTCGCCTTCGAAGCCTTCGAGGATGTTGTAGGCCGTGATGCCCAGTTGGGCCGCGCGCCGCGCCGCCGCCACCGAGCGCACGCCGCTGCGGCACAGCAGCACCACCCGGGCGCCGGGGGGCACGGCGGCGCGCATCTGGGCGTCAAAGTCGGGGTTGGGCAGCATGCCGGGCCATTGCTTCCAGGCCACGGCCAGGGCGCCGGGCACGAAGCCCACCCAGTCGCGCTCGGCGTCGCTGCGCACATCCACCAGCACCGCGTGGCCGCTGCGCACCCACTGCCAGGCGAGTTGTGGACTCACGTCGCCCGCGTACCCGTCGGCGGGCAGGGGCTGGTCGTGAAGGGGAGTGGCGGGCGTGCTCATGGCGCAATTCTGGCAGAGGCCATCAATCCCACTGCGGCACGGCCTCGTCGCGCAGGCTGCGGCGCAGCGCCGCGTAGTCGGGCACCACGCTTTGCACCACGCTCCAGAAGCGCGGGCTGTGATCCATGACGCGCAGGTGCGACAGCTCGTGCACGACCACGTAGTCGATGATGGCCGGGCGGTGGTGCATGAGGCGCCAGTTCAGGCTGATGGCGCCGCCCGTGCGCGCACTGCCCCAGCGCGTGGCGGCGCTGGACAGGCGCAGCCGCGTCCAGCGCACCTGCAGCAGTGGCGCGAAATGGTCTAGCCGCTCGGTGAAGCGCTGGCGCGCCGCGCGCATCAACCAGGCCTGGGCCGCGGCGCGCACCTGCTCGGGTGCAGCGTCCTGCGGCAGGGCCAGATGCAGCTCCTGCGCATCGTGCATGCCCGGCAGCAACAGGCCGCCGCGTGCCTCCCGGCCATGGGCCAGCACCAGGGTCAGCGGCGCGCCCAAATATGGCAGCCTGGCGCCCGGCCCCCAGGCGATACGTGCGGCCTCCTGCCTCCGGCGGCGCTCCTGCTGCTCGGCGAGCTTGGCGATGATCCAGCCGGCCTTGTCATGCAGTGCGGCATCCACCTGCGCCAGCCTGACCCAGGACGGCGCACGCACGGCCAGGCCGTCGGGCCCCACCGTAAAACCGATGGAGCGCCGGCGCGCGCGCTGCAGGGTGTAGGGTATGACGCGGTCGCCCAGCCGCAGCTGGCGCAGGCTGCCGGGCGCGCGCGCCGGCGCAGGCTCTGGTGCCGGCTCTGGGGCCGCGCTGGTGACGCCCAGCAGGTCCAGCGCCCGTTGCGCGAAGGACGGCATGGGCTACTGCGGCGCGGCCACGGCGGGGTAGGCCTCGGGATCCAGGCGGCGCATCTCGGACTCTATCCAGGCCTCGACCTCGGCCATCAGCTCCTCGTGCTTGCGCCCCTTGGAAGGGATGGGCCGGCCTATGGACACATCGACCACACCGGGGCGTTTGACCAGTGCCTTGCGCGGCCAGCATTTGGCCGAGGTCACGGCGATGGGCACCACGGGCACGCCGGCCATGATGGCCAGGCGCGTGGGCCCGCTCTTGTACTCGCCCGCCTGGCCGCGCGCCATGCGCGTGCCCTCGGGAAACATGATGACCCAGGTACCCTGGGCCAGCAGGCGCTTGCCCTGCTCCACCATCTTGTGGAAGGCGCGCATACCCTCCTTGCGGTCGATGTGGATCATGTCCAGGCTGCCAATGGACCAGCCAAAGAACGGGATGTGCAGCAGCTCCTTCTTGAACACATAGGCCAAGGGCCGCGGCATGATGGCCGGCATCAGAAAGGTCTCGTAGGTGGACTGGTGCTTGACCAGCAGCACCACGCCCTGCGACGGATCCTGCGGCAGATGCTCCATGCCCGTGACGCGCGTGCGGATGCCAACAATCCAGCGCGCCGAATCGACGCACAGCGCCAGCCAGGCACGCGCCACGCGGTAACGCGCCGACGGCCTGCCGCCCAGCAGGCGCACCAGCAGAATGCAAAGCGTGTAGGGGATGACGGTGACGATCATCACCAGCAGGTGCACAAGGGAGCGGATCAATGCCATAGATGGTTCTGGCTCAAGCAGCGATTCCTGTTGAAGAGCAAGCCACCGTCGGCCCAGCGAAAGCGGGGTTCCACGGCGGCGACGAATCAATGGCCAGGGTAGCACCGGGGCCCCCGCCCCCGATCGGAGTCCGGGCTGCCGCTCCGGCGCCGGGAAGACGCGCTCCGCGCAGATCGCGTGCCCTGTATGGAGGAATCGATAGGTATTGAGCCATGATTTTCAATGTTTACGGCCGCTGGCGACCGCCGGGAGCGCGCCAGAAGCTCTTGTTTTGATAGTCAAAACCTCACGCCACCGCCGGCAGCGCGGCGCCATCCTGGGGCGCAATGAAGTCTGCCAGCGCTCCCAGGCTGGCATGGGCGCGGGTTCCAGCGGGCCAGCCGGGCGGCAGGGCTTGGCGCGGGTCCAGGTCGGCCGAGCGGCCCGTGCACACCATGTGCAGCTGCGCGCCCAGGTCGGCGGCGGCCTGCAGGTGGGCCAGGCAGCTGCCGACGACCAGGATCTCGTCGCCCTCCACGCCGTAGCGCTCGCAGATCTGCTGCATGAGGCCGGGCGCGGGCTTGCGGCAGTTGCAGGCCTCGCCCTCGGCATGCGGGCAATAGAACACCGCATCGATGCGCCCGCCCAGGGCGGCCAGCTGGCGGTGCAGCTTGGCGTGTATGGCCACCAGCGTCTGGGCGTCGAACAGGCCGCGGCCCAGGCCCGGCTGATTGGTGGCCACCACCACATGCCAGCCGGCATGGTTCAGGCGCGCCACGGCCTCCAGCGCACCGGGCAGCGCGATCCAGTCCTCAGGCGCGGCGATAAAGCCGTCGCCCAGGGCGTTCAGGGTTCCGTCGCGGTCGAGGATGGCGAGTTTCATGACGCGATTATCGAAGCAATGCCGCCCAGGCGCGTGGCCGGGGTCAGGCCGCGAGGCGCGACAGGTCGGCCACGCGGTTCATGGCCATGTGCAGGGTCTTGAGCAGGCCCAGGCGGTTCAGGCGCAGGTCCAGCTGCTCGGCGTTGACCATGACGTCATCAAAGAAGGCATCGACCGGCGACCGCAACACGGCCAGGGTCTGCAGGCTGGCTCGGTAGTCGCCGGCGGCGAACTGGGCGTCGGCCTCGGGCACGAAGCGCTGCAGCGCCGCGTACAGGTCCTGCTCGGCCGGCTCCCTGAGCAGCTCGGGGTTGACATGGGCATGCACGTCGTCGGCCTTCTTCAGGATGTTGGACACGCGCTTGTTGGCCGCCGCCAGGGCCGGGCTCTCGGGCAGGTTCGAAAAGGCGCGCACCGCCGCCAGCTGGCGCTCGACCAGGGCCAGGCGCTGCGGACGCAGGGCGAGCACGGCGTCCACCTCCTGGGCGCTGTAGCCCTGCTCGCGCAGGCTGCCGGCCAGGCGCTCGTAGATGAAGTCTGCCAGTGGCACCGTGGGGTCGGCTATCTTGCCCGCAAAAGCCGGCACGGCGCCGGCCAGCAAGGCGCCCAGGTCCAGCGGCAGGCCCCGCTCCATGAGCATGCGGATAACGCCCAGCGCGTGGCGGCGCAGCGCAAACGGGTCGCGGTCGCCCGTGGGCAGGTTGCCTATGCCGAACATGCCGACCAGCGTTTCCAGCTTGTCGGCCAGGGCCACGACCAGGCCCACGTTTTCGCGCGGCAGGCTGTCGCCGGCAAAGCGCGGCTTGTAGTGATCCTCGATGGCATGGGCCACCTCGTCGCTCAATCCGTCGTTGACGGCGTAGTAGGCGCCCATGATGCCCTGCAGCTCGGGGAACTCGCCCACCATGTCGGTCACCAGGTCAGTCTTGGCCAAGAGCGCGGCGTTGTCCACGCAGGTCAGCAGCCAGTCCTGGGCGATTTCTCCGTCCTGCGAATCCTGGAGCTCGTGGCGCTCGGCCAGTGCCGAGAACAGCTGCTGGCCTATGGTCTTGGCGATCGCGCGCACGCGCTCGACGCGCTCGCCCTGGGTGCCGAGCTGGTTGTGATAGACCACCTTGTCGAGCTGCGCAACGCGGCTGGCGAGCGTCCTCTTGCGGTCCTGGTCGAAGAAGAACTTGGCGTCGGCCAGGCGCGGGCGCACCACGCGCTCGTTGCCCTCGATGACGGCGCTGGCGTCCTGCGGCGTGATGTTGCTCACGATGAGGAAGCGGTGTGTGAGCCTGCCCTCTGCATCGAGGAGCGGAAAGTATTTCTGGTTGGCCTTCATGGTCAGGATCAGGCATTCCTGCGGCACGGCGAGGAATTCCTGCTCGAACTGGCACACGAGCACGTTGGGGCGCTCGACCAGGGCCGTCACCTCGTCGAGCAGGGCCGCATCTTCGATGGGGCGCGCGCCGCCGCCCACCTGTGCGGCCGCGGCCTGCAGCTGGCGCACGATCTCGGCACGACGCTCGGCAAAGCCGGCGATCACGGCGCCCTCGTCGCGCAGCTGAGCGGCGTAGCTGTCGGCGTCGCGAATCACCACGGGCTGCACGCCGGCCTCGAAGCGGTGGCCCTGGGTGGTGTTGCCTGCCGTGAGGCCCAGCGCCGACACCGGCACCACGCTGCTGCCATGCAGCGCCACCAGGCCGTGCGCCGGGCGCACGAAATGCACGCTGGTCCAGCCGTCCTGCAGCTGGTAGCGCATCACCTTCGGGATCGGCAGCTTGGCAATGGCCTCATCGAGCGCTTTTTGCAGACCGGCGGCCAGCGTTGCACCCTGGGCCGTGCTCTCATAGTGCAGCACCTCGGCCTTGCCGTCGTGCACGCGCTTCAGGTGCGGCACGGCGCTGGCGTCGGCGCCCAGCGCGGTGAGTTTTTTCAGCAGGGCCGGCGTGGGCTGGCCGTCGGCGCCCAGGCCCACGGCCACGGGCATGAGCTTTTGCGACTGGGCCTTGTCCGGCGCCTGGGCCAGCACATCGACCACATGCGCGGCGAGGCGGCGCGGCGAGGCGTAGGCGGTGAGCACGGCGTCTGCGCCGGCCAGCCCCTGGGCGGCGAGTTGCTCGCGCAGCACGGCGGCAAAGGCGTCGCCGAGTTTTTGCAGGGCCTTCGGGGGCAGTTCCTCGACAAAGAGTTCAACGAGCAGATTGGCGGTAGCGGTCATGGTGTGTTCCTTCCTGCTCAGGCGGCTTTTTTGCTTTGTTGTTCTGCGGCCTTGGCCAGCTCGGCCAGCACCTCGTCGGCATGCGCACGCGGCGCCATGGGGAAGCCCAGGCGCGCACGGCTGTCCAGGTAGCTCTTGCCCACGGCGCGCGCGAGGTTGCGGATGCGGCCAATGTAGGCCGCGCGCTCGGTCACCGAGATGGCACCGCGCGCGTCCAGCAGGTTGAAGGTGTGCGCGGCCTTCAGGACCTGTTCGTAGGCGGGCAGCGCCAGCTGCTCGGCCATGAGGTGCTGGGCCTGTTTCTCGTGCGCGCCAAAGGCGGTGAACAGAAACTCGGCGTCGGAATGCTCGAAGTTGTAGGTGGACTGCTCGACCTCGTTCTGGTGGTACACGTCGCCATAGGTCAGCTTCGAGCCATCAGGCCCTTCGGTCCAGGTCAGGTTGTAGACGTTGTCCACGCCCTGCAGGTACATGGCCAGGCGCTCCAGACCATAGGTGATCTCGCCCGTGGCGGGCTTGCAGTCGATGCCGGCCACCTGCTGGAAGTAGGTGAACTGCGTGACCTCCATGCCGTTCAACCACACCTCCCAGCCCAGGCCCCAGGCGCCCAGCGTGGGGTTCTCCCAATCGTCCTCGACAAAGCGGATGTCGTTCTTCTTGAGGTCAAAGCCCAGGGCCTCCAGGCTGCCCAGGTACAGCTCCAGGATGTTGGCCGGTGCGGGCTTCAGGACCACCTGGTACTGGTAGTAGTGCTGCAGGCGGTTGGGGTTGTCGCCGTAGCGCCCGTCCTTGGGGCGGCGGCTGGGCTGCACGTAGGCGGCCTTCCAGGGCTCGGGGCCGATAGCTCTTAAAAATGTAGCTGTATGCGATGTGCCCGCGCCCACTTCCATGTCGTAGGGCTGCAAGAGTGCGCAGCCTTGGGTGGCCCAGTAGGACTGCAGTTGGAGGATGATTTGTTGGAAAGTGAGCATGGCGGGGATGTCCGATGGGCGGCGCCCGCAGGGCGCACGCGAACCGGACATTTTAGGTGCTCACCGCCACCCACACCTCAGGCGGCCCGCGGGCGCATTCCGCTGCGGCTGGCGGCTTTCTATACTGCCGCCATGTGCGCCACGCCCGACCTTACGCCCCGCCCCGCCTCCGGTGACGAGGTGCTGCCGTCCGTCGCTCTCGCGCTGCTGCAGGCCAGCGGCCTGATCGTCGGCGTCTTTGACACCGACGACATCCTGCGCTTTGCCAACCCGGCCTTTGTCGCGGCGTACCACCTGCGCCCCGACGGCCATGGCACCTGGGTGGATCTGATGCGCGGCAACTACCAGAATGCTCGCGGCACCATCGTGGAGACTCAGGACTTTGAGGCCTGGCTTGCCTCGGCACGCTCGCGCCGTGGCAAGCAGGCGTTTCGCGGCTTCGAGTCCAGCATGCACGACGGACGCTGGATCTGGATGACTGAGACCACGCTCGACAACGGCTGGATGCTGTGCGTGGCCAGCGACATCTCCAGCCTGCACGAGGACGGCCGCACCCTGCGTCAGGCGCGCGACCAGGCCCTGCGCGCCGCGCAGACCGACCCGTTGACCGGCATCAGCAACCGCATGCACATGACGCAGCAGCTCGACCAGTTGCTCGCACAGGGCCAGCCGTTTGCGCTGGTACTGCTTGATCTAGACCATTTCAAGCGCATCAACGATCGCCATGGTCACCCGGCCGGCGACGAGGTGATACGCGACTTTGCGCGCCACTTGCAGGCCAGCACCCGCCGCGGTGATGGCTGCGGCCGCGTGGGCGGCGAGGAATTCATGCTGCTGCTGCCTGGCGTCGGCACGGCCCAGTCCCAGGCCATTGTGCAGCGCCTGCTGCAGACCGTACGCGCCGCCCGCCCGCTGCCGCAGGTCGCGCCCGCGCTGCGCTACAGCGCCAGCGCCGGCCTGGCCCTGCGCCGGCCGCAGGAAGACGCGGCCCGGCTCTACCACCGAGCCGACTGCGCCCTGTACCGGGCCAAGGAGGCCGGGCGCGACCGGCTGGTCTGCGACGACGGGGCTGCAGAACCGCCGCAGATTCGCGGCTGAAGCCGCTCCCGCACAGCGGTTGCCGCGCCTCGCAGCAAAGCAGCGGCGCCCGAGCGCAGGTGAGCCGGCTTGTCCGCCCGCATGGCAGCGCCAGGATCTTGCGCGCGATCAAAAATTCCCCGCGCACCGCTTCGGGATAATCCCGGCCATGTTCCTGCCGCCGTGCCCACGCCCCCTGCTCGCCACCCTCTTCGGGCTGGGTTTGTTCCTGTCCTTGCCGGCGCGTGCCGGCTCCCTGCACGAGGCCGCGCCGCCGCGCCCCTTCAGCCAGCCGGCGCCGCTGGCGCAGCAGTTGCGATACAAGATGGAAAGCCCATTGGTGCGCGAACTGCAGGTGCGGCTGCGCCACGCCAAGTACCTGGCGCTCTATGACGTGGACGACCGCTACGGTCTCAGGACACGCGAGACCGTGCGCAAGTTCCAGCAGGACCATGGCCTGCCCGCAACGGGCATCGTGGACCAGGCCACCTGGGACAGGCTGCTGCCCCAATCGCACCAACCCACGGCCGCCGAGTTGAACAACACCGACGTGGGCGCCTGGTTCACGGGCCCCAAGCAGGCTGGCTACATCCGCGAGCTGCAGCACCGGCTCAAGCAGGCGGGGCATTACCGGGGTGCGGTCGACGGCGAGTACCACGAGGGCACGCAGCAGGCCATCAGCGGCTTTCGCAGCGCCGTCAACCTGCCGGCCGGCAATGTGATGGACGAGCGCACCTGGGCACGCCTGATCGCCAGGACGCGCAACCCGCGCTATGCGCAGCTGTTCGACAAGCCGCCCACAAGCACGCTGACGCAGCAGCTCGATCCACGCTGCACCACGGGCCGCGTGGTGTGCATATCGCGGGAACAGAAAAAGATGTCGCTGGTGGTGGACGGGCGCACGCAGTTCACGCGTGTGGCGCGCTTTGCACGCCCCGGCTGGGAGAGCGATCAGGGCGAGTTCCGCATCTGGTACATGAACGCCGACACGGTCTCGACGATCTTTGGCGAGCGCACGCCCATGCCCTACGCCATCTTCTACGACAGGAACGTGGCCATCCACTACTCGGACGACTTCGACCAGGTGGGCTACGAGGGCGGCTCGCACGGCTGCAGCCAGCTCAACGACTACCAGGTCGCCAAGTGGCTGTATGAGCAGGTGAAGGTGGGCGACAAGGTGGTCGTGTACTGAACGTGGATCCGGCAGTTGACCGCTTGCGATCGTCAAGGCTCGACTCGTGATATCCGTGCATTCGTCCTCCCAGGGAAGGCGATGTACGCGGAGCCCGTCATCCCCGGGAAAGCGGGGATCTGCGTGCACTCCACTCCGCTGATTTGCCACCGCCGTGGATCCGCGCTTTCGCGGGGATGACGGCGGTTTCCTCTTCTACAGAAATCGCGGCTCGAGCCATCTTCCATAGCGTCCTGCGGCGTCTGGCCTGACGGCTTCCGTGGCGTTCGCCTATGGGGTGAATGCGCCATGCCCCCCCAGCACCATGCCGGCCGTGCCATGCCGCTTTGCCTGACACGCCCATCGCGGCACGGACGGGCGCATCCAACTGCCGGGTCTGGTTTGAATTGACGCCGTGTGCGGCACTTTCAGACAATCGAACGTCTGCCCCGCAACAGTGCTCTAACCAGCCTCGGGTTCCCCGAAAGAGGTGTGTCATGAGTGCTTCAACCGCTTCGCTACAACCACAACTCGACAAGATCTCGGAAATCAACGCCCGCATGGACCGGCTGCCCATCTGGGGCTTGAGCCCGCTGGTGTATGTGGTTCTGGGCTTGTGCTATCTGCTGGCGTTCTATGACATCGCCGTGATCGGCGCCGCCCTGCCAAGGGTGGTGGCCGACATGCATCTGACCACGGCCGACGAGGGGCTGCCGCTGACCGCCAACCTTGTCGGCTATGTGATCGGCGCCTATTTCCTCGGCGTGGTGGCCGACCGCCTGGGGCGCCGTCCCAGCCTGGCGATTTGCGTGCTGATCCTGACCGTGGGCGCGCTGGCGACGGCATTTTCCTGGAACCTGGCGAGCCTGACGGTGTTTCGCTTCATCACCGGCATAGGCATAGGTTCGCAGATTGCTCTCACGGCGACAATTCTGGGCGAGTTCTCGCCACCTGCACGGCGCGGCCGCTATACCGGCACGGCGATCATGTGGGCCGCGTGGGGAAACGTCGTGACCTACCTGCTGGCCATACCACTGCTGAGCCTGGCGGGCAGCATTGGCTGGCGCCTGATGTTCGGCCTGGCCGCGGCCATCGTACTGACGCTGTTCATGTTCAACGACCGGTTCCTGCCCGAGTCGCCACGCTGGCTGGCCGTGCACGGCAAGTTCGAACGCGCCGAACACTCCATGCAGCTCATGGAAGAGCGCGTGCGCCAGCGCACGGGCAAGCCCCTGCCGCCGATACCGACGGACCTGCGTGACGAGTCCGAGTTGCGCGCCGAGCACGCCTTTGCCACGCGCGATCTGTTTTCGCACAAATATGTCGGGCGGCTGATCGCCGTGTTCTGCTTCTGGTTCTTCATCTATGTGGCGATCTATGGCTATCTCGGCTTTGCGCCAACCCTGCTCGCCGGCCTGGGCGTGGATCTGCCGCATGCGCTGACGCTGACCATGGTCGGCATGGTGGGCGGCGTGCTGGGGGCCGCCGTGCAGCCCTTCATCGTTGACCGCATAGAGCGCAAGCATGGCGTCATTGGCGGGGCCGCGGTGTTCATCGCCGGCTTCATCCTGCTCGCTGCCTCGCACAGTGCGGCCGCGATCACCGCGGGCGGTTTCCTGGTGGCCGCCGGCATCTTCCTGATCATCATCCCGGCCTACACCTACACGTCGGAGGTGTTTCCGACACGCGCCCGCGCATCGGCCATGGGCATTGCCGACGGCTGGGGACACATCGGCGGCGCGGTGGCGCCCTTCGTGGTGCTGCCGGTACTCGCCGCGTCCGGCGCCAGGACGGCCTTCATTGCCCTCATCGTCGCGGCGGCGATCTCCATGGTCATCATGTTCTTCGCACGGTCTACGACCAATCGCACCCTGGCCAAGCTGGCCGACTGAGGCCGGCCGGCGCCGACCCGGGCCGGCGCAGTGACCCCGCCGCGGGAGGGCGGCACCGGGCACGCTGCGACAATCGCCCCATGACGACCTCCTTTGCCCCCCTCGCCAACGACACCTTTCTGCGCGCCTGCATGCGCCAGGCCACCGACTACACCCCGCTGTGGCTGATGCGCCAGGCCGGGCGCTACCTGCCCGAATACAAGGCCACGCGCGCCAAGGCCGGCAGCTTCATGGGCCTGGCGACGAATGTGGACTACGCCACCGAGGTCACGCTGCAGCCGCTCGACCGCTTCCCGCTCGACGCCGCGATTCTTTTCAGCGACATCCTCACCGTGCCCGACGCCATGGGCCTGGGCCTCTCCTTTGCCGAGGGCGAGGGGCCGCGCTTCGCCAAGGCCGTGCGCGACGAGGCCGCCGTGGCCCAGCTCGCCGTGCCCGACATGGACAGGCTGCGCTATGTGTTCGACGCCGTGACCAGCATCCGCCGCGCGCTGAACGGCCGCGTGCCGCTGATCGGCTTCTCGGGCAGCCCCTGGACCCTGGCCTGCTACATGGTCGAGGGCAGGGGGAGCGACGACTACCGCCTGGTCAAAAGCCTGATGTACGCGCGCCCCGACCTCATGCACCGCATCCTGGCCGTGAACGCCGACGCCGTGGCCGCGTATCTGAACGCCCAGATAGCCGCCGGCGCCCAGGCCGTGATGATCTTCGACAGCTGGGGCGGCGTGCTGGCCGACGGGTGCTTTCAGGAGTTCAGCCTGGAGTACACGCGCCGCGTGCTGGCGCAATTGAAGCGCAGCGGCGTCGATGGCCAGCCGGTACCTCGCATTGTCTTTACCAAGGGCGGCGGCATCTGGCTGGAAGACATGAAGAACCTGGACTGCGAGGTGCTGGGCCTGGACTGGACGGCCAACCTGGGGCAGGCTCGCGCCATCGTCGGCGGAGCCGTGGGCGGCCCGGGCAAGGCCCTGCAGGGCAATATCGACCCCAATGTGCTGTTTGCCCCGCCCGAGGCCATCGCAGCCCAGGTGCGCGCCGTGCTCGACAGCTTTGGCAAGCCCCATACCGACGAAAGCACCACAGGCCCCACCCATGTCTTCAACCTCGGCCACGGCATCAGCCAGCACACACCGCCCGAGCATGTGGCGGCGTTGGTGGAAACCGTGCATGGCTATTCGCGCAGCCTGCGCAAGCGGTGAAGGCCCACTCACTTAAGCGTCTGCGCGTGCGGCAGTTGTGCACATGCGGCGCAAGGATGTCCCAAGGGCGACAACTGGCGCCACAACCTCGCTGCGCGCGCTTGAAATAATTCCAATGCCTTCGTAAGTTATTGATTCATATGGATTTCAAATCCATGCTGCTTTTGTAGGCAAGGCAAACAAAGCACGCGGCGACAAGGGGTTGCAAGGTGTGACAGAGGGATATCAACAAAGTTATCCACAGGAAATCTGAACTACTTCCGAATTCCTCGCAAAATCAAGCACTTGCCGCTGAAAGTGCAAGAAACACCCAATCACCAAGGTCCGGCCTACCACATTTCACCGATGCATTTGCCTATTGACAGCGCAGTTGTGCACATGTTTGGCGTAGCGGCGGCCGAGATTGGCCACCGGGCGACAATGTCCCCGCCAAGCCAGGCCACGTGACAAAGATCATTGATTCATAAGGGGTTTTCGTTAATGGCCTGGGCAAATGCGCTAGCACGCGATGACGCAGCCACGCGGCCTGCGGCGCGAAATGCGCGGTTTTTCAACAAAGTTATCCACAGGAATGAATTTCCGGGAGCGCCGGCGTCTTGCCGGCGCACATAGCCAAGCCATGCCCCCAGCCGCGCAGCCTGCCCCCGCCCATCTGGTGCATGTCGCCGTCAGCACCCCGGCCCACAGCACCGTGGGCGACCTGCTGAGCTACGCCAGCCCCACCCCCCTGCCGCCGGGCACGCTGGTGCGCGTGCCGCTGGGCACGCGCGAGGTGCTGGGCGTGGTCTGGGACGAGCCCGCCACGCCCATCGCCCTGCCCGCAGGCATGGCGCCGCGCGCCGTTGCCGGTGTGCTGGCCGGCATTGCCCCGCTGGACGCCGCCTGGCGCGCCCTGGTGGCCTTCACCGCGCGCTATTACCAGCGCGCGCTGGGCGAGGTCGCCCTGGCCGCCCTGCCGCCCCAGCTGCGCGAGCTGACGCCCGAGCAGATGGCGCGGCGCATGCGCCGCCCGGCCTCCCTACCCCCTCTCCCGCAAGCGGGAGAGGGCGGGGGTGAGGGTGGCGGCCCCGCACCCCCTCACCCCAAACCTCTCCCCCAGGGGGGAGAGGGAGCGGCTGCCGTGCATCTCAGCGCCGAGCAGGCAGACGCCGCGGCCCAGGTGGACGCCAACCCAGGGCCGTTTCTGCTCTTCGGCAGCACCGGCAGCGGCAAGACCGAGGTCTACATGCACTGCGTGGCCCGGGCGCTGGCGGCCAGCCCCCAGGCCCAGGCGCTGGTCATGGTGCCCGAGATCAACCTCACGCCCCAGCTCGAGGCGCGCTTTGTGCAGCGCTTTGCGCCGCTGTATGGCGCGGGCGCCGTGGTCAGCCTGCACAGCGGCATGACCCACCCCCAGCGCCTCAAAAGCTGGCTGGCCGCGCACCAGGGCGCGGCGCGCATCGTGCTGGGCACGCGCATGGCGGTGTTTGCCAGCCTGCCGGGCCTGGCGCTCATCGTCGTCGACGAGGAGCATGACGCGAGCTACAAGCAGCAGGAGGGCGCACGCTACTCGGCGCGCGACCTGGCCGTCTGGCGCGGGCGCGAGCAGGCGGCCAAGGTGATTTTGGGCAGCGCCACGCCGTCGCTCGAGAGCTGGCACGCGAGCAGCCCCGAGGTCGGCCGCTACCAGCGCCTGGCCATGCCCAGCCGCATAGGCGCGGGCGAGCTGCCGCGCCTGCGCCTGGTGGACATGGGCCAGCAGCCACGCGGTGCGGTGTTTGCGCCGCCGCTCGTGGCCGCCATCACCGAGCGCGTGCAGCAGGGCGAGCAATGCCTGGTGCTGCTCAACCGCCGCGGCTTCGCGCCCGTGCTGCACTGCCACGCCTGCGGCTGGAAGAGCGACTGCCCGCACTGCAGCGCGCACCAGGTGTTCCACAAGACGGACCGCACGCTGCGCTGCCACCACTGCGGCTTTGCCCAGCGCGTGCCGCGCGCCTGCCCGGGCTGCGGCAACCCCGACATCGCCCCCGTGGGCCGGGGCACGGAGCAGCTCGAGGAGCAGCTCGCGCAGCTGCTGAGGAACGTCATCACCCCCGAGCGCCGCGCCGCGCGCGTGGCACGCATCGACGCCGACACCACCAAACACAAGGGGGCGCTCGAGGAGCAGCTGGCCCAGGTGCACGCGGGCGAGGTGGACGTGCTCGTGGGCACGCAGATGGTGGCCAAGGGGCACGACTTCCGGCGCATCACGCTGGTGGCGGCGGTGCAGCCCGACGGGGCGCTGTTTTCCAGCGACTTTCGCGCGCCCGAGCGGCTGTTCGCCCTGCTCATGCAGGCCGCAGGCCGCGCCGGGCGCGACGCGCGCTACGTCGCCAGCCAGGACAGCCGCCCCGAGATGTGGCTGCAGACCTGGCACCCGGACCACGCCCTCTACGCCGCGCTGCGCCGCCACGACTACCCGGCCTTTGCCACGCAGCAGCTGACCGAGCGCCGCGAGGCCGGCATGCCACCCTTCGCCTACCAGGCCCTGGTGCGCGCCGACGCCCGCAGCCAGGAGACGGCCCAGGCCTTCCTGCAGGCCGCGGCCGACGCCGCCCGCGCCGCGCCGCTGCCAGGGCTCGATCACGTCTTCATCTTCCCGCCCGTACCCCTGGCCGTGCAGCGCGTGGCCAATGTGGAGCGCGCCCAGATGCTGCTGGAAAGCCCGAGCCGCGCGGCCCTGCAGCGCTTCCTGGCCGCCTGGCAGCCCCTGCTGCATACCGAGCGCAGCCGCCACAAGGGCCTGGTGCGCTGGCTGGTGGATGTGGACCCGCAGGCGGTTTGAGGAAGGCCGTTGACCTCTTCGCCGCGCTTCTTTCCCTTCAGGGCTGCAAGGCTGCACGCTCCAGCGCCGGTTTGACGCTGTCGAGGGCGCCGCCGCCGTCGCACGGGATGACGGCACCCGAGAGGTACGAGGCATGGGGCGAAGCCAGGAACAATGCCAGGTTGGCAATGTCATCGATCGTGCCGAAGCGCCCCATGGGCACGTCGCGCTGGGCCTGCGCAAGCTCCTCGGGTGTGCGCGCGATCAAACGGCGAAAGCCCTCGGTGCCATCGATGGGCCCGGGCGATATGGCGTTCACGCGGATGCCGTCCGCGCCCCACTCCAGGGCCAGCACGCGCGTGAGCTGATCGACGCCGGCCTTGGCCGCCGCGGCGTGCGCCTGTGAGCGCATCGCCACCATCGACTGAGGGGCCGTGATGTTGATCAGCGATGCGCCCGGTTTGCGCAGGTGCGCGTAGGCCTGCCGCAGGACGTTGAACGAGCCGATCAGGTCGATGTCCACCACGCTGCGAAAGCCGTTGGCCGACATGGCGTTGGCGGGGCAGAGAAAATTGCCCGCCGCGCCCGAGACCAGCGCATCGATGGGGCCGAAGCGTTGCACCGCCTCCGCAAAGGCTGCGCCCACAGCCTCAAAGTCGCGCACATCGGCACAGACGCCGCAGGCTTGCGCCCCTTGTGACTGCAGCGCGGCCAGCGCCGCGTCCACGTTCTCGCGCGTGCGACTGGCCACGCTGACATGCGCGCCACAGCGCGCGAAGGCCTGGGCGATGCCGAAGTTGATACCTGTGGTGCCGCCAAACACGAACACGTGGCGGCCGGTGAAATCCAAGTGCATGCGCATGCTGCGTTCCCTGCCCTACTACTATCAAAAAATGAGTTACCCGCGCTTTACTGGCAAGCGCTCTAGGCCAAAAACATACTCAAGTAGCAACTGGTAGCGATGAGAACACCGCCGTCATCCATGCCAGGCGGATCAACCGGATTTGCTACTCGAGCCCAAAACACTCAAAACCTGTAGCCCACGGTGAACGACACCACGTCGGGGCTGGTGCGCACCTTGACGGAGCGCTCGATGTCGCCCACGCCGGGCGTGGTGGTGGTGACGGTGGCGGTGCTGCGAATCCAGTACTTGCTGTACGAAACGTCGGCGAACCAGTGGCGGTCGAACGACCAGGAGGCGCCAAGCTTGACGATGGGGCCGAGCGACGAGGAGAACTTGGCGCGGCTCGACGTGCCACCGAACGCGCCGTCATAGACGGCGTTGGTCGCGCCATCGGTGAAGAAGGTGTAGTGCAGGCCCGCGCCCGCGTGCAGCGCCAGCGCGCTGCCGGCCTGCCAGGTGTAGGTACCCATGACGGCGGGGAACCAGGCGCGCACGGTGCCGATTTCGCCCAGCGCCTGCGCCGTGCCCGCGCCGTGCAGGCGCAGCACCGGCGGCATCCCGCCCTGCACGGTGACGGACCAGGGGCCGTCGATGTGCCGGTCATAGACGAAGGCCAGCACCGTCTTGCGCGCCACGTCGGCCTGGATGCCGGGCGGAGTGGTGCCGGCGGGGCCGGTCATGTCGTCGGAGCGGGTGTTGAAGTCCACCCGCGACACGCCCAGCTGCAGGCTGTTGCGGGGCGCGCCCTCGGCCTGCGCCCAGGGGCAGGCGGCGGCCAGCAGCGTGGCCAGCAGGGCGGCGCGGGGAAGGGATGGTTTTTGCATGGTTTGTCTCCAGAGGTTTTTTTCGGGGAGGGAAAAGCGAGGCTCAATTCGGTGGCGGCAGCGCGGCGGGCGGCCGTGAAGGCGGCGGCGACGCAAGCGGCGGCAGCGGCGGAGCCCATGCGCCCACGCGCGATGCCGCCAGCAGCGCCAGCACGCCCCTCGGCTTGCTGCTGGCGGGGCGCAGGCGCAGGTAGCCGCCCCCGGGGCCCTTGCCGCGCGCGCCGTTCATGCGGGCACCTGCGTGCGCGCGAAGTCGATGAAGAAGTCCAGCGCCTTCGGGTCGGCCATGGCGCCGCGGCTGGCGGCACGCTCCACGGGCCAGCCCATGAGCAGCTTGCGCACCGGCACTTCCATCTTCTTGCCCGTGAGGGTGTAGGGAATCTGCGCGGCCTGCACCATCACGTCGGGCACATGGCGCGGGCTGCACAGCGTGCGCAGGCGCTCGGCAACGCGGCGGCGCAGCGCGTCGTCCAGTTCCAGCCCTTCGCGCAGGCGCAGGAACAGCGGCATGAAGAAATGCCCGCCCGGCAGCTCGCAGCACACGACCAGGCTGTCGGCCACCTCGTCCATTTCTTCGACCACGCGGTAGCTTTCGGCCGAGCCGATGCGCACGCCGTGGCGGTTGAGCGTGGAATCCGAGCGGCCATAGATGTAGCACCCGCCGCGCGCGTTGAGCTTCATGAAGTCGCCGTGGCGCCAGACGCCCGGAAAGTGCTCGAAGTACGACTCGCGGTAGCGCGCGTCGCCTTCGTCGTTCCAGAAACGCACGGGCATGGAAGGGCTGGGCTTTGTCACCACCAGTTCGCCCACTTCATCGACCACGCTCTGGCCGTCGTCGTTCCACACCTCCACGGCCATGCCGAGCATGCGGGTCTGGATCTCGCCCGCGTGCACGGGCAGCAGGGGCGCGGCGCCAACCAGGCCGCTGCAGATCTCGGTGCCGCCCGATTGCGAGGTGACCCACAGGTCACGCTTGACCGCGCGGTAGAACCAGTCGAAGGTCTCGGGCGTGCTGGGCGCGCCGCTCAGCACGATGCTGCGCAGGGCGGACAGGTCGAACGCCTTGCCCGGCTCCAGCCCCGCCTTTTCCATCATCTGCACGAAGGTCGGGCTGGCACCAAAGCAACTCGCGCGCGTGTCCTGCGCCAGCTTCCACAGGCATTCGGGGCCGCCGTGCATGGGGCTGCCGTCATAGAGCACGGCGGCAGCGCCGGTCATCAGCGCGGCCACGAGCAGGTTCCACATCATCCAGCCCGTGGTGCTGTAGAAAAACATGACGGAACCAGGGCCGAGGTCCATGTTCAGCGTCATGAGCTTGAGGTGCTCGACCAGTACGCCCACATGGCTGTGCACGATGGGCTTGGGCAGGCCTGTGGTGCCCGAGGAGAAGACGATCCAGACCGGGTGGTCGCTGGCCACGCGCTCGTAGCGGAAGTGCGCGGCGCCCACGTCGGGGCCGCAGAGCAGCGCATCGAGGCGCAGCTGTGCCACGGCGGTGTCCACCCGCGGGTTGGCCTCAAGCTGCGGCACCCATACCAGCGCCTCCAGGCTGGGCAGGGACTGCGCGATCTCGGCCACCTCGGCGCGGCGGTCGAAGGTCTTGCCGCCAAAGGTGTAGCCGTCGGCCGCGATCAGCACCTTGGGCGCGATCTGGGCGTAGCGGTCGATGACGGTGCGCGCACCGAACTCGATGGCCGCGGACGACCACACGGCGCCTATGCTGGTGGCCGCCAGCATGGCCACGGCGCAGGCAGGCACATTGGGCAGATAGGCCACCACGCGGTCGCCGCTCTGCACACCCATGGCGCGCAGGCGCTCGGCCAGGCGCCGCACCTGCGAGGCCAGTTCGGGCAGCGTGAGGGTTTGCAGCGCCGTGTTCTCGGTCCGGTGATGGAACGCCGGCTGTGCCGCGTCTGCCTGCGCGGCATGGCGCAGCACATGCTCGGCGTAGTTCACGCGCGCATCGGGGAACCAGCGCGTGTGCGGCATGGGGGCGCCGTCGGTCACGCGCGCGGCGCTGCCGTCGTGCCGCACGCCGCACCACTGCCAGATGGAGGCCCAGAAGGCATCGGCCTCCTCCACCGACCACTGGCGCAGAGCCTCGTAGCCATCGAAGCGCAGGCCGCGTTCGGCCGCCAGCCAGTCCAAATAGCGCGCCATGTTCGTGCCGCGCACGAAGTCCGCGCCCGGCGTCCACAGCAGATCGTCTTCGTTCACCATGTCGATTACCTTTCGCGCAGTGCCGCCAGTTGGGCGAGCACGGATTCCGGATGCGCATCGGCGGGGATGCGCACCATGTCGAAGCTGCCCGCCTCGGCCGCGGGCAGCGCCTGGCCCTGCCAGAAGGCGTCGGGCACGGTCAGCCCGTTCAGGGCCGCGCCGCAGGCGCCGGGCGCCAGCGTGAACTGCGGCGCCTGCGCGGGCGGCAGCGCCACGGCCTCGGGCCATTGCAGGCCCCAGTCCCAGCCGTAGTGGCGCGCCACGTTGGCCACAGGCTGGTAGAGCTCCAGCAGCAGGTCTACTTCGTCCGCCGTCCAGGCGCGCGATTCGTGCAGCAGTACGGCATCCACGCCCGCCTGCGCGAACAGGCGCAGGAATTCGGCCATGACCGCCGCAGCGGCATCCACCGCGTCCTCATCGGCGGCATCCGCCGTGCCGCCCGCGCGTTGCAGTGCCTGCGCGGCCCAGTCGCGGGGCGAGGGCAGCACTAGCGCGAATACCGCGCCGGGCATGGCGCCGCGCAGGGCCACGGCCAGGCCGGCTGCGTGCGCGCGCAGGCCTTCGGCGGCCAGCAGTTCCTTGAGCGGGCCGTGGCCGCGCCGGGTCTTTTCCGCCATCGCCGCTTGCAGGCCGGGTTGGCGCTCCAGCCAGGCCGTCGCCACCTCGGCCAGCGGCAGCGCCAGCACGTCGGGGCGCAGCAGGCCCTGGGCCTGGCGCAGCCACGCCACGCAGGCGGCGGTGTCCAGCCAGGGCGCCTGACCCTGCGCCAGCAGGCGCGCGCTGTAGTCGGTGTGGTCAATCCAGAGCAGGCGCCTCTGGGCTGCCACTTCGGTCAGGCGTGCCATGGCTCAGCCTTTCGCGGCCAGTTGCGCCTCCAGCTCGGCGATG